>JADIMD010000033.1 GCA_017695015.1 Candidatus Cryptobacteroides faecigallinarum
CTATGGTTCTGACTATTTTTCTCATGGAACTTCTTGGGAAATCCGTCTCTGAATATACAAATTCTTTTAAGGCCGAATGTTTCGGTAACACTATTTCCATATAAAGATTATGCATGCAGGTAAGAATTTCAAGTTTACAGCATTTTGACAAATCGATCCTTGCGAGGATGTCATCATATGGTGCTCCCAAGAATGCATAATTCAGTGATAATTTTTTGAGTTCCCGACTGTTGGAGAAATCTGCAGTCCAGCATGCTTCGGTTTCAAGTTCCAGTTCCCTGATTCCAGGATTTGTCGTTAAGTCAAAGTGCTCAATACTACCCGCTGCGAAATACAGCAGAGACTGGCATCCGCTGATGTCAATGTCCTTGACATTCATATAGGCAAATTGGTTTCCTATGCTGATACCGATAATATTGTCCTCATCGGAAGATATCGTAATGCCGAATGTCTGTTCTGTTTCCAGACATTCTTGCGGGTATGTATGCCTTATATGCTGTTCATCTCCTTCGGCATGGTGTGTCGTGGTGGAGCCGTCACCCCAGTTGACTGTGCAGTAGCCACCATTGAGCATCAGCCGGAAGTCGGCGATGTTTCCGTATTCAGGATGTGAATCCGCCCGTACTGTCATTGTTATCTTTCCCATGATTTTCTGTCTTTTTTGCAAAAAAAAAGCGGAGATGTGCCAAAACAAGGCATAGCATAAATTTTTAAACCTGTGCTATGCTATGGCATATCTCAGTCCCACCTTTGTGATAACAAAAAATAAATGACCATGAATTTTAAGAGTGCTTCAAGAAAAATTGAACAGGCAATCAGGAAAGGAGTTGTATTGGAATTGTTCTATAGGATTGATGACGGGAGTAAGTTTTATTTCGTTGCCGCACCGGTTTGTATAAGGGAGAACAATGGACGGCAATATCTGATGGCTTTGGATCATAAAGACTGGGCCATAGCTTTCGATATAGCAAGGATCTCGGCCATGTCCGAGTATTGGGCGACTTTCAGTATAGATGCAGAGTTCAATGTGGAACTGTTTGCAGACAAGGTGTTCAGCGAGGGAAATTATCAAGACGGGTATATTTCCATGCAGCCTCCTTGTCCGGTTGAGGTCAAATGAAAAAATATTGTTGAGCCATGTTTTGGCATATCATAAGGCGACATTTGCTGAAAATAAATTCATCAGATATGGAATCATTGAAGAAAATCTATCCGAATGTGGTTGTGCCCCAACACGGAAGAGGCTATTTCGGCATCGGGATCCATTGTCCGAAAGTGACCAAGAACATAGGGACACTGTGGCGTACCGCACATATTCTCGGCGCAGATTTCATGTTCATAATAGGGAAACGGTACGAGAATATGAGAACTGACACACGCAAGAGCTGGAGACATGTTCCTCTTTTCGAGTATCCGGATTATGAGAACGATAAAATGATTTTCTGCGATAGTCCGTTTTGTTAATCTTTGCTGAATATCAAGTAGTTGTGGATTTTACTATATCCTATAAAACTCACTAAATACCACTAACTGAAACCGTTTGTTTACGCAGACAAAATAGGAAGAATAGCACTTTAAGGAGTGTAAATAGTATCACATATTTCTTATTTTTTTCCATATTGGTGTCATAGTTCCCAGAATGGACAGTACCCTCATTTAAAAAGGTACTGTCCATTGACAGACATTACAATATTTTGAAGATGAATCTTTTAGATGCAGGGCTGATGTCCGGTCCCATATGCCGTGCAGGGCAAAGGACTTACAGTCCCCAGTCTGACAGATTCCTCTGCTGTTTCACTTCTTCAGGCACGGTAGGGAAGAAACTGAATTCTCCGCCAATCTTCTTTTCGATGTCTGCAACAGAGAAGATCCATTGCGACTTGTCGTTCTCCTCGTAGACTTTCTGCCCATTGAATGCCTGTGGGAACCAGAATCCGATAGAGATAAGCTCATCGGCTGAGCATTCTGCAACAGGCTTCCCGGTGTTGCCGGGCCTGGTCTTCAGGATGACCCTGTATCTTGCCACAGGCATGATGCATGTCTTGGATTTACCGTCTGTAGGCGATCCCCAGCTGCTTGCGTCTATCAGCTCATATTCATCGTCCCCGTAGTAGCATCCGGTCACAACATAGGTCGTGTCGGAGCATGTCCATCTGTCTGAAAGAGCATTCTCCACAATTTCCCAAGTGTTCGTGTGCAGATAAAGTTCCGGGGAAATGTTGGTCGGATAGAAAGTCTGGATATTGATCTCTGCTCCGTCACCTCCTCTGTCGGCAGACTTGAGCATGTGTCCTTTGGTGATGGTTAAATCGGATCCGTCGGCTCTGGTAGGGTAAGAGAAATTCGTAGCTGACCAGTAATACTTCGAGTCCGTCGGCCATCCGCTGATGCCAGAATACCAGTTATCCCAGTCGTACGGATAAATGATTGACTGCTCTGATTCCGAAAGCTCGGGATCAGGTCTCCACGGGTCAGGAGTAGACCTTGACCAACCTCCTTCATAGTAGCAGGAATGGTGGATATGTGCCACCCACATAGGATTATGCCTGCTGACATCGTAGCATGACACATAGTTCCTGACAGTCTGATTTGACCTTACCGTCGTTGCGTAATGCGTAATGTATTTGTAGTTCTGATTTGGAGTCACTGTTTCCGGAAGCTCAGCCCACGGATAAGTGTTTTCACCGGAGCTCCCTCCAAAAGAAATCTCACAGTCCGGAGTCTCGCTTGAAGTTTCGAGCCTGATGTCGTCAATCCTTATGTTCTTGGCGCTTGCATTGAACTGTAATGCAAGGGATTGAGGCAATTCCCCGGTGATTGTGAACACGACTTCGCAGAGTGCCCATTGCTGCGTAGATGACGATCTCCTGTAGTTGACCTGCCTGGTCAGACCGTTTTCATCGCTGATATTCAGTACGATGTCCTCGTTCGCGGTGAATGAGCCTTTATTGGTATCCCCGAGCGACCCGAAAGAAAGCTTGAAAGTGCTTGCTCCGGAAGGTATGACAATGTTCCTGACACCGACATATGCTCCTGGTGCATTGGAATAGAATGCGTTGGCGCCGGATGCCCCTGCATAATCCCTTGACGGATATGTGGTCCTGCTCTGGAAACTCCATCCGAAATACTCGACATTGGCGGCACCGCTCCCTGTCGCGTTGATGAATCCTGTCCAGGTGTCGATCCACGAATTGTTGGAAGGAGGTGTGCCACCGTCCAGATTGTCGTAATAGATCAGTTCCTGAGGCATCGGTTCAGGTTCAGGCTCCGGGTCTGTTGAACCGTCGTATATGACCTTGACTTCACATACAATCGGTTCTTCCTCAAGGTCTTCAGGGACAGAGATGACTCTAAGCATACTTTCCCCTTCAGGAGCAGCGGTCACTTTGACCGTACTTTTCCCTGGATATCCTTTTGTCCAGTCGGTCTCAAGCCCTTCTTCAAGTTCAATCTCCCATGCAACATTGGATTGGATGGTTATGGTGTTGGACGACGAGCCAGGTACGAAATCAATCTGCAGTGGCGTTACCACAAGCATCGGCTTTTGAGGATCGTCCTCAGTGACATCCACCAGTTCGCAGGCGGACATCCATGACAAAATTGCCGTCATCAAAAACAGACGGAATGCGAATCTTTTCATTGTCTGTCGGTTAGTTTAACTTTATAACTTACAAATATACACTATTTTCCGTATGTTACAACAAAATGCAACAATATGTCCGGGGATACCCTCCGTGCGAAAGATTGAAAATAAGCAGGCTTACCTATTGCAGAACGGAAAATTTTTTCTACCTTTGCATTCCCAAATAAACATGGTGCCAATAGTTCAGTTGGTTAGAATGTCGGATTGTGGTTCCGAAGGTCGTGGGTTCGAGCCCCACCTGGCACCCTTCAAGGTCCTGAAGATTTTCTTCGGGACTTTTTTGTTGTGAATAGGAAGGGAATTCAAAATATGGGGTAATGGTGCAAAAAGTGGATCACCAGTAAAAGTATGTGTTTAGTTCCAAAAATGTAACTTTGCAAAAAAAAAGGGATCACCGGGGAAACCCTGGCTCAGAAGAGCCTGAAAGGCGGCTTGCCAAAGTGATAAGAATTAGGTAAATTTGCCAAAATGCGGCATAAAGAGCTTGCATTGGATTAAATACACTGAAACTATGAAAACCAAAGCTTTACTCAAAGCTGTCCCTTTGGCTGGGGCGGCACTGGTGGCTGGATGTTCGGGAGATCAGCCTCAAAAACCGAATGTGATAATCATTTACGCAGATGACATAGGATATGGTGACCTGAGCTGCAATGGCACTGCTGCGGTCAGCACTCCAAATGTGGACTCCCTCGCAGAGCACGGTATCCGTTTTACTAATTCGCATACCACATCTTCGGTCAGCACGCCATCCCGTTACGGACTTCTGACAGGTCAGTACCCGTGGAGAAAAGAGGGGACAGGTATCGCAACAGGGGATGCAGGGATGATCATCCGTCCCGAGCAATATACCATGGCAGACATGTTCAAGGAAGCAGGCTATGCTACCGGGGCTGTCGGCAAATGGCATCTCGGGCTCGGTGATAAAGCCGGAACGCAGGACTGGAACGGCACAGTCACCCCAGCCCTTTCCGATATAGGATTCGACTATTCATATATAATGGCAGCGACCGGTGACCGTGTGCCGTGTGTGTTTATCGAGAACGGCAGAGTGGTCAATCTCGACCCGTCAGACCCGATACAGGTGAGCTACAAGACTCCATTCGAAGGAGAACCTCTTGCGAAAGACCATCCTGAACTTCTGCGCATCCATCCGTCTCAGGGGCATGACCAGGCCATAATCAACGGGATTCCGAGGATAGGCTATATGAAAGGGGGCAAGTCCGCCTTATGGAGGGACGAGGACATAGCAGACAGCATCACGGTGCATGCTTTGGACTTTATCGCGGAGCACAAGGACGGACCGTTCTTCCTTTATCTCGGGACAAATGACATCCATGTTCCCCGTGTACCGCATGAGAGGTTCGCAGGCAAGAGTGGACTCGGACCGAGGGGAGATGCGCTCCTTTCCTTCGACGAGACTGTCGGCAAGGTGATGGCGTGCCTGGAGGAATTGGGAATAGACGATAATACTGTGGTCATCCTCAGCAGTGACAACGGTCCTGTCGTGGACGACGGATATCACGATCAGGCATGGGAACTTCTTGGAAATCACAGACCATGGGCTGATTTCAGAGGCGGAAAGTACAGCGCTTTCGAGGCAGGGACAAGAGTGCCGATGATAGTCCGTTGGGGGGACAGGTTCGAAGGTATCGTGTCAGACGCACTGTTCTCTCATATCGACTTTTTTGCATCGCTCGCGTCTCTTGCAGGGACTGAAATTCCTGAAGGTGTGGCTCCTGACAGCAGGAATGCCCTTGATGTGCTGACCGGAGAAGATCTTACAGGCAGGGATTATGTGATAGAGCAGAATGTCAATTCTACGCTTTCCATAATGGATTCTGAGGGGTGGAAATACATTTCTCCATCCGATGCTCCAGCTATCGAATTCTATACGAAGATGGAGCTGGGTAACAGTCCGGACGAACAGCTGTATAATGTCTCGTCGGAGAAATACGAGAAAGACAACTGCGTAGACGAATTCCCCGAAAAGGCTGCAGAGCTCAAGAAAATGCTGGAGGAAGAGACAGCCAAAGGCGTTGCCGCCAAATAACAGCCGGGTTACAGCTGTTTGATGAACCGTGCCGGATTGCCTGCCCACAGCTGGTTGTCCGGCACATTTCTAGTGACCCTAAAAAAGTCGAATTGATAGGCATCACCGAGGGACCGAAATTGTGAGTATCTTTTAGAACAGAGTAGGCTCTGCGACGAATTCCGTTGTGAGCCCGCCGATCTCCTCTCCTTTCAAATAACTCTTGACGGAATCCTTGATTGCATTTGAAAGGAATGTAGGAACCGCATTGCCGATTTGAAGATGTTTGTCGCTTCGTTTTCCACAGAATACATAGTCATCTGGGAATCCCTGCAAACGAGCGGCCTCACGGGTAGAAAGGGGTCTTGGATCGCGAGGATGGATACAACGAGAAGAAGATGGACAGCCGAAATTTCTTGTGATTGTAGTACTCGGTTTATTCCACCACAACCTGCAATAACAATTTCCGAATCCGCTGCCGGGTCTTAATTCTTCTGGGATATCTTTGGGAGAGCCGCCATCTGGCAGCGCCTTCATTATCTCCACCAGATGCTCGTTGTTGTTAGGAACTTCGTGTTCCTGTATTTCATCCGGAGCATTGGCTCTCATCAAAAGCTGATAATCATTTTCTGGCTCACATTTGTACTTGTTGGCACTTTCACCTGTTTTCATTGAAGGCAAATCACCCAATGCTTCTCCAAGTGTGACATAAGGCTTAAGAGACTTGTCGGCAGATATTCCACATTCTGGGTCATAATGTGTCGGTTTCGGATATCTAAATGGTCTTGAATCTAAAGTACCTACAAGAATCACGCGTTCCCTGATTTGGGGAGTACCGTAGTCTGCCGCATTCAGCAGTCTCATCTGCATATGATACCCAACCGATTCAAAAAGGGATGTGATGTTTTTTATCAGGTCTCCGCCTTGCATTGATAAAAGCCCCTTGACATTCTCAAAGACAAACAACTTAGGATTAAGTTCGGTTAAGATACGATAGTATTCCTGAAACAATTTACCTCTTGGGTCATCAATCGATCTTTTCCCAACAGTAGAATACGCCTGACAAGGAGGACCACCGACAACGATATCGATATCTCCTTTCTTAACACCCAGATCTTTTGCCAGGTCATCTATAGAAAAGTCTTTGATGTCCTTATTGTATATCTTGACAGAAGGATGGTTCATGCTATATGCTTGAGCCATAGGTTTAAGAATCTCGTTAGCTGCGAGAATCTCAAACTCTTCGTCATGAGCAAAACCATAACTGAGACCACCAACGCCAGCAAATAAATCGATTACTTTGTATGACATACTAATAGTACAGAAATATCCGTCGCAAATATAAACATTTTATAAATTATTCCAAAATGGAATATCAAAAGCGTTTTTTTACATTTGCATAGTGAAAGCAAGTGAATTACAGAAAGAAAGGCTGCGCTTAGCCAGGAAATTGTACCAAACCAGAAACGAATTAGGTATTAAACAGTCTGATTTGCAGAAGGAAGGCATAATTTCTCAGAGTCATTTGTCGAAAATCGAGAATGCGGAAATCAATGTTTCTGCAGTGATGCTCAACATCCTGGCGAAAAGGTACGGCAAGGATATTTCTTCCTTCTTTGAGTAATTTTAGAAGGGATATTCAGAATTCTTGGCTGATCCACGGCTTTTGTGGGAAAGGGTCTATCCGCATACTGACGCTATTTGTTTAGTATGGGAGCTTATTATCATATGATTGGTTTTGATTGACAGAGCAAAGAGTCTTGGCTTAGCCAAAGGAATCAAAGAAGGATCTGGACTTCTTCAGACTTGCAGAAAAAATAATTGGAAAATTTTAACAGGATATGACAGACAAGGAGATTCGCAAACAATACGCTCTAATTCAAGAGTATCACAAAAAATATCTTGAAAGTCATGGAGTACAATTACCAAACCTTGAAAGAGGTGGCGAGTTTACAAAAGACGCCCTTGTTCTCGTTTACCTTAGTCGGAATTATCCGAACACCCCTGTCGTTTCTAAGGATGAACTTACCGAATTTATCCGCCAATACGATCCAACAGTAAATGATGTCCAACAAGCTCGGCATTTGGCAGCCCAAAAAGGTTGGTACATACTCTCTGGGACCAGAAAAGACAATGAATCCATTGCACTTAAGGCTGGAGAATACAAATTAAAAACACTTGAATCTTTTTATCCTGGCTTTACTCATGAAAGGCGCGAGTACCTTGCCGGAGATGATTTCTTTGAGGATCTTAAAAAGCAGTACGATTATAGGTGTGCAACTTGTGGCTCAAAAGAGGGAGAGCCTCACAGATATTGGAAGACCACTGTTACAGTTCTGCAAAAGGGGCACATGGACCCATCGAAACCTCTTGAACCAGGTAACATAATACCGCAGTGTGAAAAGTGTAATCGTCCAGACCGCAATTACTGGATTTATGATGAGAAAGGGCGAGTGGTTGGAATTGCCAATGAGAAGGTTGTGGACAAATGTCCGAAGTCTCTCAAACTCAAAATATTTGAGAGACTTAAAGAAGATTTGAAAAAATAAACGATTTTACTCTTCGGAATCCGTAAAAAGTAGTTTCCTCACAGGGCTGTCCTGCCCACAATAATTCCCATCAATAAGATTGTTCAAGCATTCGAACAATCTGTTGTCATTTTCTGCCGTCCAATAATACTGGCATTCCAACGATTCTGCTGAAAAAGTGATTGAACTATACAAACGGCAAATCTCTTTACCGTTCGCTTCGTCGCAGTTTACTGTGAAAAACAAGAAGTTTTTCCCATTGGAAATAGCACCGACACTGCAATATCCATTAACATCAAAGTGCTCTTCCTCATAAACATAATCCCAACACATAACATTTAAAAATTAAATATTATCTCCCCTTGAGCACCACCCACTGCGGAGACCAAAAGAATATGTAAACAGTTGTGGCAGAATAGAACATGACATTACCTGCCACAGTTTTTGCAAATATAATAAAATGTTTTGTCTGTTGTGCCAGTCTATTGGGTGGTTGAATTCTCTTTTACGAACACAAACTCCATGATTGTGCATCGACTTTGTCCCAGTCTGGGACAAAGTGTATTTCATAACCCTCGTACATTGGGGGATTGTCGGCATACACTTCGGACGGTTGCGAAGCCTACGGCTTTTGTGTGGCAAAGGAGTGCTGAGAGGATTTCTTATACGGATCAAGTTAACCACCCGGGTTACAGCTGTTTGATGAACCGTGCCGGATTGCCTGCCCACAGCTGGTTGTCCGACACATTACCTGTAACGACGGACCCTGCCCCGATAATTGAATTTCTCCCGATGACAGTCCCTTTCAGGATAATGCTGGATGCACCTATGAATGCGTTCTCCCTGATTGTGACAGGTGCTGTCCGCGTGCCTTGCCTGTCGGAACCGGGATTTTTCCGCGCTTCAGGATCAGAGCTGTGGAAGTCGGTGTCCATTATGTAGCATCCGCCGCCTATTTTCACATTGTCTTCTATAGTGATCCTTTCAGCGGCTACAATGAAACTGCTGCTGATACCCACATTGTCACCGATTGTAAGTTCGGCGTTTTCCCCGACCCATATGGCGCATTTCTGTACGCTCAGAGCATTGCCATAGAACCGGTTGTTGATTCTGAACCCTTTGCCAACGGATGCTTTGGCCCCTTTGCGGACTGTCAGATGAGGCAGGCCTACGCTGCGCAGGGATGAATGCCCGACCCCGAAAAAATCGAACATCCTTTTCAGTATCCAGCTGTCGATACTGATTGACAGTTCCGCGAAAAACCTGTATGTTTTCTGCAATATCATTGTCGAATCTGTTTACTGTTTCCCTCGGAGGCTTATTCTCGGCGACCTGTGATTTCCTCGTAAGCATGGAGCAGCTGAGATTTCACTTTTTGCGGGTCGTGCCTCTCCTTTGCAGCAGCCATCGCTCTGTCTCCCATTTCCGTCATCCTTTTGCCGTCCGATGCCAGCGAGATGATGGCTTCAGCGAATTCGTCAGGATCTGTGTCGGATACAAGCAGACCTGTCTTCCCGTTTTCTATGAGGGAGGAAGTGCCTCCGACATTTGTTGCAATGCAGGGCAGCCCGAGGAGCATCGCCTCGCACAGACTGTTGGGACTGTTTTCGATATGGCTCACCTGACAGTAGATGTCGGTCACGGCGAGTTCCTTCACCATGCAGGTAGCATCCATCCTGCCGGCAAGTCTGATGTTGAGCTCCGATGATTTCAGCCCCGTGGATTTTTCGGATAAAGACACCATTTCGTTGTCAGGACTGTATCCTATTACTGTCCAGCAGAATGAGACTCCTTTGCCCATAAGCGCAGCGGCTGTCCTCAGAAGCAGTTCGTAACCTTTGTATATCCCTTCGGATACAGTGCTCGCCAGAAGAATCCTGTCGCGCTCCGCCGTCCGGTCACATGAAGAATGTCCGATGAATTTTTCAGGACAATAAAAGGGGGCGCGCATTATCTCACCGACCGTGAAGTAGCGTCTTTCAGGATTTGCCCGTCCCGTCTCATCCATGTCCCAGGCCGTTCTTCCGAATATGAATCCGGCTGTGCCGAGTATCGCAGTCTCATTTGCCGCCTGATGCTGCATCTGCCTGTACATCCTGAATGCGGATTTCTTGTGCAGTTTGCATCCGATGCTTTCGTATTTTCTGACATCCTTGCGTGGGATGCCGCTGAAAAATTTCCTGAGATAAGGGCCCATTATCCCTTGAATGGAGATTGCCACAGGAATTTTACGGCCGTCATATGATACATATCCGCCTTCTCCTCCCATCTTTTCCGAGATGAGTCCGAAACATTTTTCAGTGCCGTGGATGTGTACAAGGTCAGGCCTGCTGAGCCGAATGATGCTTTCCAGCCGTTTCAGAATGTACTTGTCTTGTCCCGACCAAGGCATGAGCAGCCGTTTCAGACGGAAAACGAAATAGTTATGGGAATTATAAGGCGCTATGGAATAATATTTTACACCATCATGTGTGAATTCTTCCTGTTTCTGCCCGGAGGAAAGGAATGCTATCTCCAGTGTGATATCTCCCTTGACGGCCTTTTCAAGAGAAGAAAGCCATCCTCCGGCAATCGTCCTGCCGCCCTCCCTTTCAATACTCGAACAGGGATTGTTTGTTACCCACAGTACCTTCATTGCAGTCTGTCACACTGAAAACCAAAAACAGAGGCGGAAAATCCTGCCTCTGTCCCTGTGTGCGGGCGAAGGGACTCGAACCCATACGCCTTGCGGCACCAGATCCTAAGTCTGGCTTGGCTACCAATTACAACACGCCCGCGTAGCCATGTTGGCTTCAATAAGGATTGCAAATATAGGAACTAATTTCCAAATTGCAATGAATTGTGTTTCCCCGCTTGCCGTGAATCAGAGTTTGCGGAATCCTGCGCAGCACCAGTTGTCCATGCTGTCATCTTCCATATACTCCAGCCCGGAGCGCTGTGCTACCGAGCATATCATCGGCAGGTCCTCGGTGTAGAAGCCGCTCACAAACAGAAGTCCGCCTTTCCTGAGACTTACGGAATATGTCGGAATGTCTTCGAGCAGGATGTTCCTGTTGATGTTTGCAAGCAGGATGTCATATTTGCCCCTTTGCAGCAGGGATGCGTCTCCGCAGTAAGTCTCCACCTTCCGGGAAATCCTGTTCATACGGGCATTGTCGAATGCTGAAACTGCGGCGACAGCATCGATGTCTATGCCGTATGTATGGGCGGCACCCATCTTTGCTGCGAGGATGGCAAGGATTGCAGTGCCGCATCCCATGTCCATGACCACTTTCCCCTTGATGTCTTTCTCATGTTTCAGAAGTGCGCGGCACATCATGTAAGTGGTCTGGTGATGCCCTGTCCCGAAAGCCATCTTAGGGTCTATGGTTATGTTGAAGCGTGTCCTTTTCAGTCCCTTGTGGAAAGTCGCCTTGATGGTACACAGTCCGTCCACAACGATAGGGGAGAACTGGCTTTCCCACACTGCATTCCAGTTTATCTGAGGCATGAGTGTGGCGCTGAAGTCCACCGAGAAATCATATTTGAGACCGCTGAAAAGGAGTTTCAGCATTCTCGGGTCGTATTTCTCCTTGGGGATATAGCATTTCAGATATGGGGCTTCTTCAGTGAATGACTCGAACGGGAGGTCCTCCATTTCAGCCATCATGATTTCAGCATTCTCCTCCGTGTATGGCTCGATTTTGACCGAGACTTCTATATATTCCTGACTGTTCATATAAATAATGGTTATACTTGTTATTCGGATGCAGCGGTTTCTGCGTCCTCCTGTCCTGCAGCTTCGAGTTTGGCGGATTCCTCGGACGAAAGTTCTTCCATGTCCGTCTCGGCAGCGTTTCTGTAATCTATCTTTTCCTTGTAGTCGTTGATAGTCTTCTGGTTTTCATTCTCCCTTACGGCCGCATCCACTCCCTTGCTGAAGATGTTCCTTATCGAATTGAGAAGGTTGAGCCTGGTCTGGTCTATGACAGACGAGAATACGGGCACATTGGCATTCTTGTATTTAGCCCTGCCTATCCTGAATTTCATATTGTCGAAATCAGGTCCCCACAGATCGACTCCGAATCTGATCAGAAGAGGAGACTTCAGGATGGAAATATGATACTGGAAGGACTGGTCCAGTCCCTGTATTCCACTCATGGCCAATGAATATCTGTCCACTGCCAGGACGAACGGGAAAATCTCGACCTTGCTGTCCCCAATGACTCCTTCCACAGACATGTCATCGATATGGATGTTGTGGATATCTTTGAATTTCAGTATTTTGGCTATTTTGTACAGGTCCTCGCTCTCCACAAGGGCAAGATCCTGTCCCTGTATCCTCAACACGCCTCTGAGACTCGGCATGACGATGTTCATCGAAGTGTCGATCTGTGCTGTGGCAGCAAGTTCACAGTCGAGCTTGCCATAGAAGGACTGGAGCATCGGCATGAGCGAATCCACGGCAGGCATCATCTCTATGATCTTTTCTGCTGTGATGTCCGAAAGGTTGAGGCTGAATCCTGCAGCTATGTCCTCTTTGGTCCGAGTGGAATAAAATCCGTCGAAAGCAAGGCCTCCGACATTTGAGACTGCCTTGATGTCCGTGAGCTGTACGCATCTCTCCTTTGCCGTGACATTTGCCGTCAGGCTGCTCATTTCCATTTTTGAGAATGACACATTCCTGGCATCTACGGATATGTCGGCTATAAGGTTTGCAGGAATGACAATCAGCGGAGTCTCGACAGGGACAGAGCCTGCAAGGGTGTCCACGGCTATCATGTCTTCGTATTCCTCGTCGTCCGAAATATCAGCGGAATCGAGGTCGGCAGTCTTTTCGCTGAATTTCTGCCCAAGGGCATATGCCCCGAGCAATTCGTTGAAATTCAGCCGTTCAGCCCCCAAGTCCAGATCGAGCGAAACCGGACCGTTGTTGAGGAGTGCCATCCTGAGTCCCGAGAGTTTTCCTGTCGCCTCAATGTCGGACTGTCCGCTCTTGAGACTGAAGTTTCTGATGGTCAGCTCATTGTTGGTGATGTATCCGTCAAAGTTCCTGAGGCTTGTCCTGAGAGGGAACGAAGGTGTCATTACCGAGGCCCTCTTGAATTTGAGGTCTCCATAGAAGTCCCATTCCCTGAAATATTTTGCCATAGAGTCCCCGAGCTTGAAGTTCAGGTCGTTTTTCCTGAAATCTTCTTCAGTGAGCCATTCAGGCATGGTGAAGTTGCCCCTCAGGCTTCTGAGATGGCGGAACAGGGAATCTCTCGGCACATCAGGGAATCTTCGGGCGAGTGAATCAACAAAGGCCTTTGCCATCCGTTTCCGTCTTGCGTCGCTCTTGGTCGCCATGATGTTGATATCCAGGTCTCTGACCGAGGCCCTGTCAAAAGCATCCTGAAGCCTGATTGCTTTGTTGCTGCTTTTGAGCGAGAGCACAGGTATCTGTCTGTCCGCCCTTGATGGTGAAATACGGAAAGTGCTGACAGAGTTTCTCAACACGGCTTTTGCAGAAGCGCTGTCCACCAGACGGAGCCTTCCGATTTCGAGTTTCCCTCCGAATGGGTAATATGAGGAAGAATCATTCGCGTCAAGGATGGCAGCATCGTTCTGCGCCTTGAGGGAGAGCCTGCTCCCGGAGACTGTAAACGCATTCTTGTATCTTATGAATGTGCTGTCGAGACTTGCGGAAAGTGCGAGCATCCTCGTGCCTTCTTCGATTCTCCTGTCGTATTTGTTGCCGGTGGTGGCAAGAACTATATCGAGGCTGTCGATGTCTATGTCGATGCTGTCTTTCTCTGATGACAGTTTTAGCCTGCTGCTCTGTATCTTGCCTGAAAGATCCGCCTCTGCAAAAGAATATGGGTCCAGCTGGGACATTCTGATCTTTCCCTTGGCTGCTGCCTCAAGCCTGCCTTCGGCGAGAATCCCTGCGCTTCTGCGGATGAACTGACCGAGAGTGTCAAGGGAAATGCCGACGCCCCCGTCTATGTCAAATACAGGGTCCTCTCCGAGCAGGTCCGAAGCCGTCCCCTTGAGGGAAATGTCGAGGGCTTTCCCTCTCATATGGAAGTCGTCGATCCCGGCATCTACAGGCTTGTCTCCTCCGCCTTTTGCCCATATGTCTGCCGCTATGTTGCTGTCCATCCTGATGCCGCTGTGGCTGAGAGGGCTTTCAGGGATCTTCAGCCTTATGTCAAATGACGGCAGTATCTTCTTTTCTGCACTGTAGCGTCCGTCGAAAGATGCGTCTACTGAGATGACAGCATCGGTCCTGAGTTCTGCGAGGGAAGGCATCAGGGTTTTCCCCCAGAATCTGAGGAGGTCATTCACTTTGCACCTGTCGATTGATGCGTGTCCTGACATGAGGATATCCCCTTTGTCGAATTTGATGTCGGCAGCCGCATCCACAGGCAATCCTGCAATCCTGGCAGTCAGTTTCCTTACGGCAATGGACGGTATGGTGTCTTTGAGGAAGTCCACCCTTGAGTCTATCTCCACAGGGATGAATATCCTTCCGTGTGACTTTGTCGCTAGTGCGGCCCCTGCCTTGGCCCTCATGGCAAATGAGCCTCTCTGCTCGCGCAGTCTCAGCTCCTTCATCCCGAAAGCAAGGGTGTCGGACGCCATCCTGCCGGCCACGAACATACTGTCGACCATAAAGCCTATCCTGTTGCGGCGGAAGTCGTTTGTGGACAGCCTTCCCCTGAATCTCATCCTGTTGAGGTTAAGGGCTGCATACAGGGTATCCTCGTTGCTGCAGAACACGATGAACGGATGTCCATCGAGAGTGATTCTTTCAAGAGTGATTTTCGGCAGGGATTTTCTTGATGCAGAATCCTCTGGTGCCATGCCGTTGTCCTCGGCTTCGACCGTGCCCTCAGACATGGACTTGAATATGTTCCAGTTGGCGGTGGAATCATTGTAGCTTTTGGCGAATATCCTCGGACCGGTAAGTGAAATGTCGGGGATATGTATGGAGCCTGCCGCAAGGGCCACAAGATTGACCGATGCGGAGAACCTGTCGAATGAAGCGAGAGTATCTGCCGTCTCCGATTTTCCCATTTTCAGAAGCCTGATGCTTTTGCAGGCTGCTTCCTGTGCGGCGAATCTGTCGGCAGGATAAGTCACGGTCACGCTGTCGAGTGTGACATTGAGGAATGGAAAGCTTTTTATCACGGACACCGAGACTTTTCCGAAATCGAGATCTCCGTCAATGTACTCTTTTGCAGCGTTGTTCACAATCCTCGTCAGTGTGGAAGGGGAAAGGATTATCTGCACTGCAATCATGACAACGGCAATGACTGCAACAATGCATATTAAAATTTTCAGCAGGATTTTTCCTGCTTTTCTGTTTCCCATATCACGAAAATTTTATCCAAGCCAAATATACGCAGTTTTTACATGACATGCTCAAATAAATACAAAAAGACGGCTAAAATCACTTTAACCGTCTTTCATATCATGCTTCAAGCCTGCTTGCATTGCAGACTGTCGTATGTTATCTCTTTTGCGGGAGGACAATTACTGCTCGTCAGTCAGCTTAAGATGCTGTACATAGATGGCTTTCTTTATCTCCTCTCTCCTCTTTACGGATGGCTTTACATATGCCTTCCTTGCACGGAGTTCGCGGATAGCCCCGGTCTTCTCGAATTTCCTCTTGAACTTCTTGAGGGCTTTCTCGATGTTTTCCCCCTCTTTGATAGGAACAATAATCATAGCTCTAAATCACCTCCTTTTATTAGCGGGTGCAAAGGTAAATAAATTTCATAAATCTCCAAAATTTATTTGGCCTGCTGCAACTCATTGCTAATCCGCCTTCTGCCCGTCCAATATTCTGCGGAACTCCTCCATCCCTGCAGTGGCGACATTGCGTATATGGGTGATCCTCCTGTCGTATGCAGGCACATCCTTAGGGTCTATGATGTAGATAGGTGTGTTCCTGCCGGCATATCTGTAGAGCCCTGCTGCAGGGTATACCTGAAGCGATGTGCCGACTATGAGCAGGATGTCTGCCGCTTCCACCGCGTCAATGGCGGATTCGATTTTCGGCACTGCCTCCCCGAACCATACTATATGCGGCCGGAGCTGTACACCGTCCGGGGAGAGGTCCCCGAGGTGAATTTCCCCGTATCCGATGTCGAATACCTTCGCTTCCGAGAATCCGTCCCTGTCGTTGCAGCTGTCTTCTGGACGGACTTTGGTGAGTTCTCCGTGCAGGTGGATTATCCTGGTGCTTCCTGCCCTCTCGTGGAGGTTGTCCACATTCTGGGTAATGACAGTGACATCGTAGTCCTTTTCAAGCCCGGCGATGGCAAGATGTGCCGCGTTTGGGCTGGCTGATGCGAGCTCCTTCCTCCTTATGTTGTAGAAATCCAGTACAAGCCCGGGATTCCTGTACCATCCGTCGATGGATGCGACATCTTCCACATTGTAATTGTCCCATAGCCCTCCGCTGTCACGGAATGTGCTGATTCCGCTTTCAGCACTGACTCCGGCTCCGGTAAGGACTGCAATCTTCTTTTTCATGTTACCTCCGCTTGAAATCAATCTGTTTCAAAATAATATTTCCTGACCCAGTATTCGAAGAGAGGGTCGAGTATCACCGGTTCTTCCTTTTCGTTGAATGTCAGTATCTCCTTTTTCATCAGGGCGTCTTTCAGCCTTTTCACATTGGCTGACGAATTGAGCGAATACTGCTCTATCACTTCTGAAGCGCTGAATTTCACCACCCCGTCCAGTGCAGCCTTGAGGAAACTTGTCTGATGTCCCGTGAGACTGTCCATCATGTCCATGAACCGAGGCTCGTGGATGCTGATGATGGCATTGAGGGCATCCATCATTATGCCCTGGTTGATGTATCCCTTTGAGAGAGAGTCGCATATTGCGCAGAAATGGTTGATGTACCAGATGTTTCTCCTGAACAGCCTGCATATCCCTGCTGCAAGTTCTTTCTCTATGTCTTTCCCTCCCTTGAGGAATCCGCGTCTGATATGCTCCAATATTTCCCTTTCGTCTATCTCATGGAGAGTAAGGTGCTCGGCAATCCTGTGGAAATATCCCTTGTGCCGGAAAATGAAATCCATCGCATTCACTTTCGACCCGCAGAAAATGATGCTGGAGAAATTCCTGCCGCTGTATTCCTTCAAGACCTTTTCCATGGCGTCAAGGATGGTCTCGTATCCTTCTACCGACAGGATGGACTGGAATTCGTCGAGAACCGTGATTATCTTTGTCCCGGATTTCTCCCCGAGTCTGAACGGGAGGGCAAAGGTCGCTTCCATATCTTGCCTGTCGGGGTCCCAGTTGAGGGAGACCACTTCGTCATGGTCGGCAAACCGTTTCCTGTCAAACACGAAATGCGTCCCTTCAAGCAGCCCTGACACGATGTCTTCGTATTCCTCAGGGGATGAAGCCATGCTTCTGATCACCGTGCCGGCAAACCTCGTCAGAAACTCTCCGCATTTTCTTGTGTTGAACATCTTGACCACCGCTGCGCTGTAGCTGCTTCCGCCGAGTCTCATTTCGAACAGAGTCTGCTGGATGAGCGATTTCTTTCCGGTCCGGGGCGGCTCTGACAGCACTACATTCTCTCCATTGGCGAGAAGTCCCGTGAGGGCGAGGCACTCGCTTTTCCTCCCGATGAAGTCTCTGTTTATGACATATTTGTCATATATGAAAGGAATGTCCATGATTGTCGGAAATTTTTGACAACAAAAATAATAAAAGTATATTTGTCTTCGAAATTAAATCTGCACTTATGGTCACATTTCTCGTCTGTATCCTTGCGCTCGTGCTCGGATATGTTTTTTACGGTAAATTCGTAGACAGGTTTTTCGGTTCTGACCCGTCCAGGAAGACTCCTGCATTGACTGATGCAGATGGAGTGGACTATATTGCCATGCCAACATGGAAGGTCTTCGTGATACAGTTCCTCAACATTGCCGGGCTCGGACCTATTTTCGGGGCGATTCTCGGCGCGGCATACGGACCCATGGCATATCTCTGGATTGTGATAGGATGCATATTCATGGGTGCAGTGCATGATTTCTTTTCAGGTATGCTTTCGGTGCGCAATGACGGGGCCAACATGCCTGATCTCGTGGGTAAATACATGGGACAGAAAGTGAAGAAAGTGATGACGGTGCTGGTGTGCTTCCTCCTGCTGGCGATAGGGGTGTCTTTCGTCACCGGACCTGCTGACTTGCTCCAGACGCTCACGGGGTGGGACAAGATGATATGGCTGTACATAGTGTTTGCCTATTATATTCTCGCGACTCTCCTGCCTATCGACAAGATAATCGGTTCAGTATATCCTCTTTTCGGTGCTGTCCTGCTGTTTATGGCTGTCGGAATTTTCGGGGCTATGGTCGTGGGTGACATAAAAGGGACTGTGGAAATACAGGAGCTTTCCCTCTCGTCTTTCAGAAACTATCATGCTGATCCGGGGAACAATGTCCTTATCCCGATGCTGTTTGTGGTGATATCATGCGGAGCCATTTCCGGTTTCCATTCCACCCAGTCTCCTCTGATGGCGAGATGCCTCAAGAACGAGAAGCATGCCCGTCCTGTCTTCTACGGGGCGATGATTGCGGAAGGTATAGTGGCAATGATATGGGCTGCTGCGGCAATTTCCTATTTCGGAGGTCCAGAAGGCTTGAACCAGGCCGCGACTGAAGGAATCATGATCGACGGTGTCCTGACCAAGGTCACGCCTGCGATTGCAGTGGACATGATATGTAAAAGCTGGCTCGGGAAGTTCGGGGCTGTGATAGCCATAATCGGAGTGATAGTATGTCCTATAACTTCCGGTGACACTGCTTTCAGAAGTCTCCGTCTGACAGTTGCCGACCTTGCCAAATATGACCAGAAAAAGATAGGAAGAAGGCTGGTGATCTGTGTTCCTGCATTCATCCTCGCATATTTCTGCTGCATGATGGATTTCTCTACGATATGGCAGTATGTCGGCATCTGCAACCAGCTTCTTGCCGCATTCGTGCTCTGGATGGCCACCTCATATCTTATCGGACAGAAAAAACCTCACTGGATGACTTCCATCCCTGCGACATTCCTGACATTTGTCTGTGTCAGCTATTTCTTCATAGCCCCATTCAAGGCTGGAGGAATGCATCTGCCTCCGGTGGCGGGATATTGTGTCGGTGCGGCAGCGGCGATAGCGCTGCTCATATTCTTCATTTATAAAGGGAGGAAAGCCAGACTGGCTTAATTCTGTTTGGCGACTGTCCTTTTCCTTGTAGGACGCCCTATCAGCTGGATGTCTATGTCCTCGATTTTGAAACCGCGGAATTTCTTGCGTCCGAGGCGGGCTTCGATCATGTCCATCAGCTCGTCGTCGATCAGGTCCTTGAAATTGTGGTTTTCACAGTCATAGATATGGATGTGCCTGAATGAATTGACATCGAAATACATCTTGTTGTTGGCGCTCATCCTGTGGCTGTATATCCCGAGACATGAGAGCTGTGTCAGGATATTGTAGACCGATGCCACTGTGACATTGGTGCCGAGGTTCTGCCTGATGTATTCGGTCACCATGTCTGCGGAGGCATGGCCCAGACACATCATGGCCTCGTGGACGGCCAGCCTCTGCGGAGTAGCCTTGAGCGAATGCCTTTTAAGAGCAGTCTTGAACTGCTCGATACCCATCGTTTTTGTATTGTGTGCTGACATGAAACTTCAAAATAAGGCACAAAGGTATGTATTTTATCGTTTATTCCCAAATAATATTGAATTATTCAAAATTGTCGGAGCCGTCTGCCAGCCGCGAGCACATTTTCTGTAAATTTTACTAATTTTGCGGATTGTTTATAGAGATATAATGGACTCAGGAGACAGAAGATTCAGTACATATGCCCTCGTGACCGGGGCGGCGTCAGGTATGGGCAGGCTTTATGCACAGAAGCTTGCAAGGAAGGGTTACAGCCTGATTCTCGTGGACATAGCTGCGGACAGGCTGGAGGAGACGGCATCGGAAATCCGCAATGAATTCGCAGACGGAGAGGATGGCTGCATGCCTGATATAAGGACTTTTACATGCGACCTCTCGAAGATGGAGGCGGCTTCTGATGTGGCCAAGGCTGCGGAAGGGTGCGAGGTGGAGATACTTGTGAACAATGCCGGGATAATGTTTTGCTCGACAATCTGCGATACTTCTCCTAAGGCATTGTCCCTGATAATGATGCTCCACAATTACACACCTCTGATGCTGTGCAGGGAGTTTGTCCCGGCTATGGTCGCCAGAGGCAGGGGCATGGTGCTGAACATATCATCGCTTGCCGCCTGGATGGATTGGCCGGCGATAGGAATGTACGGCAATACGAAGCGTTTCGTGAAAGGGTTCTCCCGTTCTTTGAGGATCGAGTGCCGCGGTACGGGAGTGACCGTGACCAACGCATATTTCGGCGCGGTGGACACTCCGCTTATTCCTCTGAAACAGTCGCTCAGGAAGGTGGCCCGTAACTTGCGGGTGATGATTTCTGCTGACAAGGCGACGGACAAGGCTCTTTCAGCGATGTTCCATGGCAGAAAAGGGACGATGCCGGGGCTTCTCAACAAGATTTTCCTCCCGTTCATTGTAATCCTTCCTGACTGTGTGCTCTCATGGCTGCTCAGGAAAATGGGCAGGTTTGTCATGGTGAAAGCCTGAGCGGTGTCTTTGCTTCCGATTTTCGGCAGGATATCCGTATACTTTTGTATATTTGCAGACTAATTCAATATAGAATGGAAAATATTAGATGTCTTATAATAGGTGGCGGTCCGGCAGGTTATACGGCTGCCATATATGCTTCGAGAGCCAATCTTTCTCCTGTGCTTTATGAGGGACTCCAGCCCGGGGGGCAGCTGACCACTACTACCGACATAGAGAATTATCCTGGATTCGAGAACGGGATTTCCGGGCAGGGTCTCATGGATACGATGAAGGCTCAGGCCGTGCGTCTCGGGGCTGATATCAGGAACGGGATTGTGACTTCTGCAGACCTTTCATCACGACCTTTCCGGATTGTCGTGGACGGGGACAAGGAGATTGCTGCGGAGAGCATTGTGATAGCTACCGGAGCTACCGCAAAATATCTCGGACTGCCTTCAGAGGAGAAATTCCGCGGTATGGGAGTGTCGGCATGTGCGACCTGTGACGGATTCTTCTACAGGAAAAAGGATGTGGCTGTCGTTGGCGGCGGAGACACTGCCTGCGAGGAAGCCTCATATTTGGCCGGAATCTGCAAAAAGGTATATATGATAGTGCGCAGGGATGTCCTGAGGGCTTCTGTGGCAATGCAGGAGAAAGTCAAGAACACACCTAACATAGAGATACTGTGGAACTGCAACACCCAGGAAATACTCGGGGACCAGTCCGGGGTCACGGGAGTCCGTATCCTCAGAAAGGATGGCGAGGTTTTTAATATCGCTGTGGACGGCTTTTTCCTTGCCATCGGCCACCATCCGAATTCCGAGCTTTTCAGCAAGTGGGTCAATGTAAACGGGGAAGGGTACATCATCACCGAGGACAAGACATCCAGGACTAATGTGGAAGGAGTCTTTGCCGCAGGTGATGTCCAGGACCCTCTTTACAGGCAGGCAGTCACTGCTGCGGCATCGGGATGCCGTGCGGCGATGGATGTGGAGAAATATCTCAATTCACTGAAACAGTATTGACAAGATGAATGTCTACAAGCTTATCATTGCAGCTGCTGCACTGTTGCTTGCCGTGTCGTGCAAGTCGCAGTACGAGGCCCTGCTGAACAGCAATGACGCCGATGTGAAGTACGAAGCGGCGTTCGGGTATTTCAATGAAGGGAAATATTCCA
The DNA here is from genome assembly GCA_017695015.1 of Candidatus Cryptobacteroides faecigallinarum. GTDB lineage: Bacteria > Bacteroidota > Bacteroidia > Bacteroidales > UBA932 > Cryptobacteroides > Cryptobacteroides faecigallinarum. The sequence goes on from JADIMD010000033.1 coordinate 22,000, forward strand.
AGGCGGCTGCCCTTTTCGAGTCTTTGTCTGTCCTCACGAGCGGCACTGAAAGAGACGACACGGTGCAGTATTACTGGGGGTTGAGCAACTACAGGTTCAAGGATTACTATACTGCCGAGACCAATTTCAGCAGGTTCATAGAGAATTATCCGAGAAGCCCTTTCTCTTCCGAAGCAAGATTTCTCAGGCTTGACTGCCTCTACAGGTCCACTTACAGATACGAGCTTGACCAGAGCCCAACCTACACTGCGATGAATGCCATATCCCAGTATCTGCAGGAATTCCCGGGCACTCCCCACAAGGACGAGTGCAATGAAATGCTGAAGGACCTGCAGTCAAGGCTGGATACAAAGGCGTTCGAGGCGGCGAGGCTGTACTACCATATGGAAGATTATCTCGCTGCTAGGGTCGCTTTCCGCAATGTCTTGAAAGACAATTCGGAAAATATGTACAGGGAAGATATCCTGTATTATACGGCCATGGCTTCCTACAAATATGCAAGACTTTCCGTGCTTGGCAAGCAGAGAGAGAGGTATCTTGTGTTTGTGGACGACTATCTCAATTTCCTTGGTGAATATCCGTCTTCGGCATACAGGAAAGAGCTGGATGTCCTGTACAAAAGGGCGATGAGGGCTCTTGGCAGGGAAGCGGTGATCGATGCGGACATCGACATGAAGGAAAAGGAGTTCGCGAAAGAGCGGAAAGAGATGGAAAAGGCGATGAAGCAGCAGGCAAAGCTGAAAAAAGCTGAAGAAAGGAAAGCAAAAAAATGAAACCCATGCCGGATTGCGGTGTATAATTAGATAGAGGCACCAATGGATGGTGCAGTGAATTAAAATCAAACGAAAATGGCAAATACGAAGAAAGTACCTGTAAATACGGTCACAAGGGATCTCTGCTATCTCGCAGAGCCTACAGGAAACATCTATGAGACTGTAGTCATCCTCTCCAAGAGGGCAAACCAGATAGCGATTGCAGAGAAGAAAGAGCTTACCAAGAAGCTCGAAGACTTCAAGAATGACAGGGACACCATGGAGGAGGTGTTCGAAAACAGGGAGCAGATAGAGATATCCAAATATTACGAAAGGCAGCCTAAGCCTGCCCTTGTGGCAATCTCCGAGTTCGAGAACGGGGAAATCTACTACAGGATGGCAAAGGAGGACAACAAGGAGTAATCTGCCATGCTCAAGCGGCTCCATGTCAAGAATTATGTTCTGATAGACTCTCTGGATATCGAATTTCCAGAGGGTCTTGTCATCATTACAGGACAGACGGGAGCCGGAAAGTCCATCCTGCTCGGTTCCATTGCCCTTGCTTTGGGGGGCAAGGCCGACATTTCCATGATAGGTGAGGCTGGAGACAGCTGCGTGGTAGAAGCAGAATTCGAGACCTCCTCCCCGTCAGTGGAGAAAATCCTTGAAGACAACGATGTGGAGTGCGACGGAGGAGTGCTTATCCTCAGAAGGGTCATCGGAAAGACCGGGCGTTCCAGGGCATTTGCAAATGACTGTCCTGTGCCGGCGTCTGTACTCTCGTCCCTCTCTGCCGAACTCATCGACATACATTCCCAGCATCAGACCCTTCTGCTTGCAGACCGCAGATTCCAGCTTTCGGCCCTTGACCATTATGCAAAGGATGATGTGCTGCTTGCAGAATGTGCCGCAGCCTATAAGGAATACACTGAGAAGAAGACAGAACTGGAAAACCTTGATACCCGGATCGCAAGGATAGCAGGGGAGAGGGACTATGACATGGCGCGTTATTCCCAGCTGGATTCCGCATCACTGCAGGAGGGGGAGCTGGAAGCCCTGGAGTCAGAGCAGAAGCAGCTTGCCAATGCGGAAGAGATAAAGGAAAACCTCTGTGCCGTCGAGTCGATGTTCACATCCGATGACGCATCGTCAGGACAGATGTCCGTGGATGCAATCCTTCGCGAGACCGAAAGAAGGCTCGAAAAGGTGGCACAATATGTCCCTTCTGTCCGTCCTGCCCTTGAAAGGGTGGCTTCTGCCCGTGTTGAGCTTGATGACATCCTATCCGATATTTCCGACTTGAATTCGAGGACGGAACTGTCGGAGTCGAGGCTTGCGGCTGTCGAGGAAAGACTGTCATTGATCTACGGGCTTCTGCAGAAATTTTCATGCCGGGATGAGGCGGAGCTGATTGCCGTGAGAGACTCACTGAAGTCTGCTCTTCATGATTCTTCTGCATTGGAGGAGAGAAGGGCGGAACTTGCCGAGGAGGTGTCTGTGGCGAAGCAGAAGCTGGATACAGCTGCCGCAATGCTGCATGAAGCAAGGGAGAAGGCAGCACCTGCCTTTGCTGCCGTAATCCAGGAATCAATCCGATTCCTCGAATTGCAGTATGCGGTGTTCGATGTGGAGCTCGGGGAAGCACCTGTTTCCCAGTCGGGCAAGGATTCAGTCCTGTTCAGGTTCTCCTCTACGGGCAAGAATCCTGTGGACATATCGAAGTGTGCCTCAGGAGGTGAAATGTCGAGAATCATGTTGTGCCTCAAAGAGATGATGGCCAGATACACCAATATGCCTACCATGATTTTCGACGAGATAGACACTGGGGTTTCAGGCAGTGTAGCCGACAAGATGGGTGGCATGATATGCAGGATGGGCGACAATATGCAGGTCTTTGCAATCACGCATCTTCCTCAGGTGGCGGCTAAAGGTAAGGCACATTATGTCGTGTCCAAGGAGACTGACCCTGATTCCGGCAAAGCCGTGACTACAATCCACAAACTGTCGCAGCAGGAAAGGCTGATGGAAGTGGCAAGAATGCTGAGCGGCTCTTCAGTCACCGACGCGGCAATCGCCAATGCAAGGTCTCTCCTGTCCGAGAAATAATCTTTGTCTGGCTTGTCGGACTATTTTTCGACGAGTGTAACGGAATAGTCCTTCCCGTATATCACCCTTCTTACAGTATCTCTGGAATAACCTCTGCCGGTCTTTTCAAAAATGAAATCCGACATCAGCATTGCCTGCTTCTGCGCAGAAAGCTTGTCTGCCCATCCTTCTCCGTATTGCGAGCACATTTTGCCGAAATAATACATTATGTCATAGCCCTGAAATGCCATCTGTGACGGTTCTGCATTGTACAGCGCCCTGTATTTCAGCAGGAAATCCCTGACTTTCGGGTCATCATAATCTATATAGTACGGAAGAGAGGAATGGAGGTTGGCATTATGCAGGTTTGCAATGTCAATGGTCTCATAGCTCCTTATTTTGGAAGGACCATACAGAACAATATCGTATTTGTTGTGTATCAGCAGGTTGAGGTTGCGGACCACATCATTGACAAAAGCTTCGCTTTCAGACGCCACCAGCACCCTGTTCACTCCTTCGAGTGTCATCCCCGTGCAAAGCGAATCGAGGATGTCCCTGCCTTCGAGAATGCTGTATGAGAAGGACGAATGCTTCAATCCTGTCTTCCCGATGAGTTTCTTGAATTCGGATTCCATCTGAAGGTCCTTGTGTCCCTTTTCGTAGATGATGATTGTGCTGTCGGATGGCTGCCTGTCTTCGGTAATCCATGTCAGAAGGTCTTCATACTGTGCCATGTGGGATGTAGGCACCTGGATGAAGTTGCTGTGTGTGGATGTCAGCGGAGCTGTCCTCGTGTCGAGAGGAGAGATTACATATGTGTCTTCAGGGCATTTGTCCATCAGACCCGACAGTCCCCTCATGTCAGGGGGACCGATGACGAAGTCACTTTCATCGAGCCGTTCCGCGGTGACAGGAAGCATGTCGCCATATGTGTCATATACGCTGAGATCTATGTTTATTCCTTCCTTGCCGAGATCCCTTGCCGCCAGAAGCACTCCGCAGTAGAAATCCATGCTGATCTGGCTTGGAGTTTCTCCCTGTGCATCGAAAGGCAGCATCAGGATTGCGTCTACCTCTCCTGCTGTAGGGAACTGGTATGTGGCAGGAGATGGCGGCAGGGGAACTGATGTCCTGGAGGTGTCGGTCCTGGAGCTGTCACCTGCGTCCGCTTTCAGGTCCTTGTAGCTCTCCGGGTTGGTGGGGATGCGCAGCTGCTGCCTGTTCTTGAGTTTCCTCCCTTCAAGAGAGTTGACTTCCATTATCACATCCACTGGAACCCCGTATTTCCCTGAGATCATGTCGAGGTCCTCATACCATTTGACAGTATGAATGAAATAATCCTTCTGGTTCTTTCTGTTGCGTTTGCGGCTGTCCTTTGCCGCCTTTTTCTCCTCCTTGGCAGCTTTCCTCTCCTGGACGGAAGGGGTGTCATCCTTCACAGGTATCAATATGATGGCATTCTTTTTCAGTCCTGTCTCTTTGAGGGAAGGGTTGACGGAATATATCTCGTCGATACTTACTCCGTATGCCTTGCTTATGGAGTACAGGGTCTGTCTTTCCACTACCACATGCGAATAGAAAAGTTTCCCGTCCATCTTGACCTTCTCGCTGGAAATAGTCACCGGAGGGGCGACATAGTCCTGGGCGTTGAGCCCGGTGATGGACAGGGCAGCAAAAAGGATCGCTGCGGAAATGGCTGCTGATGTCTTTTTCATAATATTCCTTATATCTTTTCAGAGAATTCGAGAAGGCGTCTGCAGAATTCTTTCCATGAAAGCCTTTCTTTCTCTTTCCTGATGTTCACGATGAATTCCTGTCTTGCAGCCGGGTCTGCAAAGAAGTCTCCGACAGCTTCCCTGACGATGTCAGGCGAGCATCCGTGTACTACAATTCCGGTGCCTCTGTCCCCGATCGTCTCTTTCAGACCACCTGCGTCCGTCACTATCATCGGCACTTCGAAGTGGTATGAAACGGAGCTTATTCCGCTCTGTGTAGCGCTGCGGTAAGGAAGCACGACAACATCCGCCGCTGAGAAATATGCGCTTACTTCCGAATCCCTGATGTATCTGAGAAATGTATGTATTCTCCCGTTGTCTTCTATGGAGTCTATGATTCTCTGATATTTGTCGAACGGCCCGTACGGCTCGCCAGCTATTATCAGCTGGTACTCCTTCCCAAGACCTGCAAATGCTTCGAGCAGGATGTCGAGACCCTTGTATTCCCTTATCAGTCCGAAAAACAGGATGTTGCGCTTCCCGGACTCCAGTCCGAGAGCCTTTTCTGCGGCGCCCCTCTGCATCTTTTCTCCGAAATGCGTATAGAGCGGATGCTGGATAATCGTGTATGGGGCATCCGGCCTGAGCTTCAGCAGGTCATCTGCCACGGCCCTGCACATCGCGACGCATCCTGTGCTTCCTGTCAGGAAATATTTCGTGAGCGGAGTGTCGAAGAACCTCTGTTCATGGGGAACTACATTGTCAAGAACCGAGATGACCTTGCAATGCTTCCTGAGCCGTCTCGTGACATAGCCGAGAGAAGGGGCAAAATACGACATCCAGTATCTTGTGATGACAAGGTCCGGCTTCCAGTCCAGTATCGCCCTGGCTGTCCTTCCGTATGAAAATGGATTTGCCGTATCCAGCAGCCTTTCACTTGCTACCGGTACGGCATTGTCATCCTCTGTCACATACTGCGTCTTCCCCGGGAAGAGAAAATCCGGATACTGTCTGCTGAAGTTGAATGCCTTGACAGTATGATGCTTGCCCAGTTCTTCAAAAAGGCAGGCATTGAACTGGGATATTCCTCCTCTATAAGGATAGAAACAGGACAGTATTGCTATTTTCAACTATTTCTTGTTTTTGTTCTTGACATATTCCTCGTTCAGACCTGAAAGCACATCGTCGGTGATGTCGAGAGCCGGGTCTGCTGTGAACACAGGGACTCCTCCCTGGTTGGTGAGGATCATCGAATATTTCTTGTCCTGGTTGTACTTGTCGAGGTATGTCTTGAGGGCATCCACTATCTGGTTGGTCATCACCATCTGCTCCTCTGCGATCTCATTCTGCTTCTGGGCAGCGTAGTTGTTGAACTCGTCCTGCTGCTGCTGGATTTTCTGTCCCTGCACTTCAGCCACGGAACGGGTCATCAGCCCCTTGTTTATCTTGTCCTGGAAATCGTTGTAGTCGCTCTCAAGTTTCTTTCCCCTGCGGTTGACTTCCGCCTGTATGTTCTGCACCTTGGTCTCCACGACAGAACGGAGGTCGTTAGCCATGTCATATTCCTGGAAAATGCGGTCAAGATCTATATACACGATAGCGCCTTCAGCTGCTACAGCCGTTGAGTCAGAGGAATCCGTCGGAACTGAACTGCCGGCGCTTTTATCTGATGACATGTAGAGGATTCCGAATACTACGGCCACAATCAGGGCTACTGCACTGAGAATGATTGACAGGTTGTTTTTCATACTTTAAATATAAATTGTTCAATTAAATACCGTCAGGACAATGCCTGCAACCGACAAAGATAGTCAAAAAATCTTGATTTTAGAAAGATATGCCTGTATTGTCTTTTCGAGACCCATATACAGGGCATCGCATATTATGGCATGGCCGATGGAAACCTCGTCGGTCCATGGGATTGTACGGATGTAGTATTCAAGATTTTCGAGATTGAGGTCGTGCCCGGCGTTGAGACCGAGTCCGCACTCTTTGGCAGCCTGGGCCGCAGCCACGAACGGTCTGATGGCCTGCTCTTTTCCTGCCCCGTACCCTGATGCATAGCTTTCAGTGTACAGTTCCACCCGGTCGCATCCGCACAGGCTTGCCCCCTTGACCATTTCAGGGTCGGGGTCGGTGAAAATGGATACCCTTATGCCCTTGGATTTGAATTTCTTGCAGACTTCCGTCAGAAACTCCCTGTTCCTGATGGTGTCCCATCCTGCATTGGAAGTGATGGCGTCGGCTGCATCGGGCACAAGTGTCACCTGGTCAGGGACGACTTCCATCACGAGGTCTATGAATGAAGGGATAGGGTTGCCCTCTATGTTGAATTCCGTGCTCAAAGTGGGTCTGATGGCCCTTACATCTGAATATCTGATGTGCCTTTCGTCAGGCCTCGGGTGTACGGTTATCCCTTCCGCCCCGAATCTTTCGCAGTCCAGGGCCGCCTTCTCGACATCTGGCATGTTGCCACCCCTCGCATTCCTGAGGGTGGCAATCTTGTTGATATTTACACTTAATTTCGTCATTGTCTGATACTCTTGCCGTTATGCTTTACTTCCCATTCCGCTCCGTGGTTTGCCATGGACATTATGAGGGCGCAAAAATATATATTATTGTTCAATTATTGTAAATAATGTGCTATTTTTGAAAAATGATTGCGAAAATCAATATGAGAATAGCGACATATCTGAGGGACAGCCGTCTTGAGAATGACAGCCGCCTCGTCTCTCTGATAGGTGAGCTGGAGTCTGCCGGATGCGAGATATGCAGGGTGGACAATTTCACGGGAATCCCCGAAGGTACGGATTTTCTGCTGAGCGTAGGTGGTGACGGGACATTCCTTTCCGCCGCAGCCCTTGTGGCAGAAAGCGGGATTCCTGTTCTTGGTGTCAATCTCGGGCGTCTCGGCTTTCTCTCGGAGAACCGTCCTGAATCAGTGGCGTCTTCGTTGCTCTCGGGAGCATACACCATAGAAAACAGGACTTTGCTTGAAACTGATTTCAGCAAGCCTGCCGGCAGCCCGTCAATAGACGGCAAACCATTTGCCCTCAATGAGATCACCCTGCACAGGTCGGGGAGTGCAATGCTTGGGGTGGATGTGTCCGTCGACGGTTCTGTGCTTCCGACATATTGGGCGGACGGTCTGCTTGTAGCCACCAGCTCAGGCTCCACTGCATATTCTCTCAGTGTAGGCGGTCCGATTGTCCTTCCCGAATCCAGGGTCCTGATAATCGCGCCTATAGCATCGCACAACCTGAATGTACGCCCTCTCGTGGTCCCCGACACATCCGTGATAGAGCTTGGGCTGCAGTCGAGGGATGAGAATGTGATTCTGACCATGGACAACAGGTCGGTGGAGATAGAACCGGACATGAAGATAAGGGTCTCGATGGCACAATTTTCGCTTAAAAGGGTCCGGCTCAACAGTTCCAATTTTATAAATGCCCTGACAGGCAAGCTGTTTTGGGGCGAAGACATCAGAAATTCAATAGGACAATAGTATGGAGAATCAGAGCAGTGTACCGGTCCATGTCTCCATCATCATGGACGGTAACGGTAGGTGGGCGCAGGAGCGTGGCAAGGAAAGGATATTCGGTCATGCGGAAGGAATAGAAAGCGTCAGGGCATGCACCGAGGCGGCCGTGGAGACAGGTGTACGGTATCTTTCGCTTTTCGCCTTTTCGGAGGAGAACTGGGGCAGGCCTGAGAAAGAGGTCGGTTTCCTGATGGAGATGATGATGAAATCCATACGGGAGGAGGTCCCGAAACTGATGAAGAACGGGGTGAGGCTCATTGTCCTCGGCAACAGGGCAAGGCTGTCGGACAGTCTCAATGCGGCGATTGACGGATGCATGGAGGAGACTGCCGGCAATACGGCGCTGACATTGATCATTTTTCTGAGCTATAGCGGTAAATGGGATATTCTCCAGGCTGCCAAGAAAATGGCGCTCGATCTGCTGGAGCATCCGGAGAAAAAGGAAGAGGTGGAGAAGATGGGAATGGATGCTTTCGGACGGTATCTCATCACGGACGGTATCCCTGATCCGGACATGATAGTCAGGACTTCAGGCGAAGAAAGGCTCAGCAACTACATGCTCTGGCAAAGTGCCTATTCAGAATTCTATTTCACTGATGTGCTTTGGCCGGATTTCAGGAAAGACAGTTTCCGTCAGGCTCTGGAAGTCTATGCACATCGCAACAGGCGGTATGGAAAAGTGAAATAAATGCTTTATATTTGCAGTTTTGAATTTGAGACTATAGAGAATGATGCGGCTGTATAGAATGATCTTTCTGTTGCTCCTTTCCTTTCCCGGCATTGCAATGCATGCCCAGCAGAAGGGTGACGGGGTGACTATAGACTATAACAATCCGAAAAAATACATTGTAGGAGGCGTCAGGGTAGAAGGCAACAGATATTTCAGCCAGGACCAGATTATCCAGATTACGGGACTCCAGAAAGGTCTGGAGGTGACAATCCCTGGAGATGACATTTCATCCATCGTCAACAGGCTCTGGATGCAGAGATATTTCGAGGATGTGTCCATTTCCATCGACCATCTCGGCGAGACTCCGGATACTGCTTATCTCAAGATCGGTATCATAGAGCGTCCAAGGGTGTCTGCATGGACATTCAGCGGTGTCAAGAGCGGAGAAGAGAAGGAGTTGAGGGAAAGGCTCAATCTCCGCAGGGGAGGAGAGTTCTCCGACTATGTCTCCAAGACCGCATCGGACATCATCAAGAGGTACTACAAGGAGAAAGGCTTCCTTTTGGTGGATGTGGATGTGCGGATGAAAAAGGACACCGTCGTCAGCAGGGCCGTAAGGGTCAATTTCAATGTCAACAGGGGCAACAAAGTCAAAATCAAGAAGATAACATTCGAGGGCAATGACAATGTCAAGGAAGGAAGGCTTGTCAGAGCGATGAAGAAGACCAAGGACAACAGGCTGATGAACTTCTTCAATTCCAAGAAATTCAACGAGAAGGAATATGACAATGACAAACGCAACCTCATCAGCGCGTTCAACGAAGCCGGATACAGGGATGCGAGAATCATCAAGGATTCCATATATTATATAGAGCCTGACAGGCTTGCCATCGATTTCAAGATTGACGAGGGCAAGAAATACTATTTCAGGAACATCACATGGACGGGAAATTCAGTGTATTCTTCCGATGTCCTGAACAATATTCTCATGATCAAGAAAGGTGATGTGTATGATGTGGTCACCATGGAGAACCGCCTTTACGGAGGAGGAAAGCAGAACGAATACGACATCTCCAAGCTATACAGGGACAACGGTTACCTTTTCTTCAATATCCAGCCTGTCGAGCTGAACATCTCGGGGGATTCGGTGGATGTCGAGATGAGAATCGTGGAAGGCAAGCCGGCAACCCTTAACAATATCATAATCAACGGCAATGACCTCACCAACGAGAGGGTAGTGCGCCGTCAGGTGTTCACCCGTCCGGGCTATCTTTTCAGCCAGACGGATTTCGAAAGGTCCATCAGGGAGATTGCATCCATGGGACAGTTCGACCCTGAGGCTATCGCTGACCCTTCTACGGGATATTCGATAATTCCTAACCAGCTGGACAATACGGTGGACATCGTCTACAATGTCACGGAGAAGCCTTCTTCACAGCTTGAGCTGTCAGGAGGATGGGGAGGAAACACATTCGTGGCCACTGTCGGTGTCAGCTTCAACAATTTCTCCACAAGGAGGTTCTTTGACAAGTCGGCATGGAGACCAGTGCCTCTCGGAGATGCGCAGAACCTCGCCATCAGATTCCAGACCAACGGAACATACTACACCAGCCTTTCGGCAAGCTTCATGGAGCCGTGGCTCTTCGGAAAGAAACCGACCTCGCTCAGCATGTCTCTGTACTACACCAGACAGACCAATTCATACATAGCCCTCGGTATGCTCAACAACGAGGAGTATATGGAAGTCTACGGTGCCGCAGTCGGCATCGGAAGCCGTCTGAAATGGCCGGACAACTATTTCGTGCTCTACAACCAGCTCAGCTGGCAGACATACAAGCTGCATGACTGGATCAGCGGATATTTCCTTTTCGATACCGGAATATCCCACAACCTGAGCTACACCCTGAGCCTGTCGAGGACATCCACTGACCAGCAGATATATCCGCGCCAGGGCTCTGATTTCAGCTTCTCCATTCAGCTGACGCCTCCTTATTCCCTTTTCAGAAAGAAGGACGCGAACGGCAACAAGGTCGCAAGCTGGAGGGATGTGGACTACAACAGCATGTCCTCGGAGCAGAGATACCGCTGGATTGAGTACCACAAGTGGTCGTTCAAGGGTGCTGTCTACACCAAGCTGGTGGGAGATCTCGTCCTGATGGCGAGAGCCCAGTTCGGTTATCTCGGATATTACAACAGAAACTGGGGATACTCTCCATTCGAAGGCTTCCTGGTGGGAGGAGACGGAATGTCAGGTTACAACACTTACGGCTCGGAGGTCATCTCTCTCAGGGGATACGAGAACTACTCCCTGACCCCGTATATCTCCACTCCATATTCGAGCATGGCATATTCAGGAAATGTGTATGACAAGTTCACGGTGGAATTGAGATATCCTGTGGTCCTCCAGCCTCAGTCCACCATCTATGCGCTGGTGTTCCTCGAAGGAGGTAACTGCTGGTCGGACATCAGACATTTCAATCCGTTCCAGATCAAGAGGTCTGCGGGAGTGGGCGTGAGGGTCTTCCTTCCTGTGGTCGGTCTGCTCGGAGTCGACTGGGGATGGGGATTCGACGACCCTACCTATGGAGGCAGCCAGTTCCATTTCGTGATAGGACAGCAGTTCTGATGACAAGATATGAAAAACTGATAAATTGTATTGATATGAAAAAAATCATCGTTGTTATCGCTGCCGCTGCATTAGCAGCTGTTGCAGCAAATGCGCAGAGCTACAAGTTCGCGCATGTCAATTTCCAGGAGCTCGTACAGCTTATGCCTGAGATGGATTCGGCAAGGGTACAGCTGGACGCAGCCAGCAAGGAGGCACAGGAAACCCTTCAGGCTATGGCTCAGGAGTTCGACAACAAGTATAGCCAGTATGAGCAGAAATCTGCAGAGTGGTCTGCAGCAATCCGCCAGAGCAAGGAAAGGGAACTTTCTGAAATCCAGAGCAGAATCCAGGATTTCCAGCAGTCTATCCAGCAGGAGCTGAACCAGCTTCAGAACCAGCTCATGGCTCCTATCTATCAGAAGGCCCAGGAGGCTGTGACTGCAATCGCCAAGGCAGCAGGTTATATCTATGTTTTCGACAATTCCCAGGTCCTTTATGTAGATACAGCCCAGAGCACTGACATCACTCCGTCTGCACGCGAGTCTCTCAATATCCCTGAAGACAGGACTCTTGAGTCTCTCCAGCAGGAGCTTCAGGCACAGGCTGCAGCAGCACAGGCCGCACAGTAGCATTTAACGCTCGTCGGATGATGTCCGTCTGACGAGCAGACTAATAATTAAACAGGACCCCGAAAGCCAGTCGCTTCCGGGGTCCTGTTTTGTTGATATCCCTTGTCCGCTCTGTCCGGACGAGCCGTTACCAGACGAACTCGAAGGTGATGTCACGAGGGATTCCGAGGTGGTTGATGTGCGCGATGTCGGCTGAAAGGGCCTCGGAGATCTTTGCGTGGTTGGAAGTGTATTCCTTTGCAAACATGTAGTTTCCTGTCGCCTGTGTCGTGAGAATCAGGTCAGCCCATGCATCGATGGCTTCGAGCGCCTTGACATAGTCGATATGGTAGAATCCGTCCCTGTTGCGGGTGAATGCCCCGTATTCTCTCATGAAGTTGTAGCACATCATGTTTGCCTTGCCGTGAGATGATGCAGAACCGAATCTTACGGAACGCACAAGTCCGGCAATGAAGGTCGTGATGGCATCTTCCTTCGAGATAAGAGGAATCTCTTCCATATCTATCAATTCGCATACCATGAACAGACCGAGGATGTCGGCCTTGGCCTCCTCCCATGTGGTCTTTTCATCTCCCATCGCCTCATCTACCGAGCCAAGACCGTTGACAGTCTGCTTCACTCCGAGTCCGTGCGCAACCTCATGGAAGGTGACATTCCAGAAGAATGCTTCCGAGCGGAGGTGCTTCTGCTGTTCCTCCTCGATGAGCGCCCTTCCGATAGGCAGCAGGATCTTGCCGAACTTGTCCATCATGCTGTTGTGCAGCTGGAGACGGCGTGTGCCTTTCAGCGCATGTACCCTGTCGTCGTTAGGCAAGTTGATGGCGATGGTCTTGCTCCCGGCATTGCAGTCTCCCGAATAATAGATGGCGTCATACACATTCAGGTCGGAAGATGTGCCTGGCACGAAAGTCTTGTATTCAGGCTTGCACGGAAGCATTTTCTGGAGCTCCGGAAGCATGGATACATATTTCGCAAGGTCAGCGCTTCTCTCCTCGTCTTTCAGGAGGATAAAGCATTCATAGGATGTCTTCAGCTCGTTCAGCTTGTCGTCATAGCTTTCGATAGGACCGATTACTATGTCGATTTTGCTGTCCTTCATGTCCATCCATGCCATGTCGCTCTCGAAGTAGTCATCCGTGCGGAATGCCTCCACTCTTTTCAGAAGATAGTTGCGCAGCCCTGCATTGTCAGTGATGGCAGCTGCTTCAGTGAGGTACAGGCAGATCTTGTCGAGGTCTTTCTTGTACTCGTCGCGGTACCACACGCATTTCAGGTTGCCCTGCTCATCTCTTCTGAGCACAGTGTACTGGCTGTTCTTGTCAGGATCGCTGAAGGCAGCGAACTCTTCTGCCGTGATGTCGGCAGGGTAATAGTTGGCCCCGAGCGGCTTCTCCCCGTATCCGGGTATGAAAGGACGGTTGTCGTCCAGCCTGTCCCATGGACCGTAATTGATCCCTGCATACATCCTTTCAGCCTCGTCATTGAGGCTCGATGCGAAATCAGGGTCACCGAAGGTCTGTTTCCAGAACAGCCCGTCGATGACCTTTCCTGCCTGTCTGAAGAGGTTGAGCACCTGCCTGTCCTTGTCTGAAAGGTTGTCCATAAGCGGAGAGCTTACCTTGACCACGGCATATTCATCCACTTTCTTCTGGATGTCGGCCTTAGGTTCCTGACAGCCTGTGACTGCAGCCGCAAGCAGCATTGGGAGCAGTATGTTTTTCATTATCAGAAGCTCTTTGCTATCGCGATGAAGTCGTCAGCCTTGAGGGCAGCGCCACCGATCAGACCTCCGTCGATGTCAGGGCAAGCGAAAAGCTCCTTGGCGTTTGATGGCTTGCAGCTTCCTCCGTAAAGGATGGTGATCTCGTCTGCGAGTGCGCCGAACTTCTCTGCAAGCACCTTGCGGATGCATGCATGGATTTCCTGTGCCTGTTCTGCAGTTGCGGTCTTGCCTGTACCGATAGCCCATACCGGCTCATATGCAACGATTACCTTGGACATCTCCTCCTCTGAGAGGGTGTAGAGCACATTCTTGATCTGCTCAGATACCACTTCGAAGTGGCGTCCTGCCTCACGCTCGTCGAGGTTCTCTCCGACGCAGAAGATAGGGGAAAGACCCTGTGCGATGGCGAGCTTTACTTTTACAACCAGTTTCTCGTCGGTCTCTCCGTAATACTGACGGCGCTCCGAGTGGCCGAGGATTGTGTAGCCGCATCCTACTGAAGCAAGCATGGACACAGACACCTCTCCTGTGTATGCACCTTTCTCCTTGTCAGCGCAGTTCTGTGCTGAAAGACCTACTGCAGACCCTTTTACAACTTCTGCAACAGGTGCGAGATGAGTGAAAGGAGGGGCAATTATAAGCTTTACTGATGCTGGTACTTCAGATGCTTTTGCAACCACTTCTTTGGCGAGCTGTACGCCTTCCGGAACGGTAGTGTTCATTTTCCAGTTTCCGGCAACGATGTTTTTTCTCATAATATGAATCCTTTGATTAAAATTATTGCCATAAATCAGCCTGTCCGGCTAAACCGCGCAAATTTACTAATAATTTTGATTACCTTTGTAGGCTGTGACAACATATTGGTCACATAATTTGTAAACAGGAAAACAAGAAGATACACACCGATGAAAAATTTCGTTGAAGAACTCAGATGGAGGGGCATGATACAGGACATCATGCCGGGAACGGAGGAGAAACTGATGGAAGGTCCGACAGGAGCTTATGTCGGGATCGACCCTACAGCTGATTCTCTTCATATAGGACATCTTGTGAGTGTGATGATACTCAAGCACTTCCAGAACTGCGGACATAAGCCTTTCGCACTTGTCGGAGGGGCTACAGGAATGATAGGCGACCCGTCCATGAAGTCTCAGGAGAGGAATCTTCTGGACGAGGAGACACTGGCGCACAATGTGTCATGCATAAAGAAGCAGCTTTCGAAATTCCTTGATTTCGAGTCGGATGCCCCTAACAAGGCGGAGCTCGTGAACAACTACGACTGGATGAAGGACTACACATTCATAGATTTCACCAGGGACATAGGAAAGCACATTACAGTGAACTACATGATGGCCAAGGACTCTGTCAAGAAGAGGCTTTCGTCCGAGTCCCGCGAAGGAATGTCGTTCACCGAGTTCACATACCAGCTCCTGCAGGGCTATGACTACCTCTATCTGTATGAGCACAAGGGATGTATGCTGCAGATGGGAGGAGCTGACCAGTGGGGCAATATCACCACTGGTTCGGAACTTATCCGCAGGATTCTCGGCAAGGAGGCATATGCCCTTACCTGCCCTCTGATCACAAAGGCGGACGGAGGCAAGTTCGGCAAGACTGAAAAGGGCAATATCTGGCTCGATCCTGAGAGGACTTCCCCTTACCAGTTCTACCAGTTCTGGCTCAATGTCTCGGACGAGGATGCTGCAAGATACATCAAGATTTTCACGATGCTTTCACGCGAGGAGATTGAAAAGGCCGTGGCAGAGCACGCCGAGGCTCCTCATCTGCGCAACCTCCAGAAGATACTTGCGAGGGAGGTGACCGTGATGGTGCATGGGGAAGAGGAGTACCGCAAGGCTGTGGCCGCTTCTGAAATGCTGTTCGGGAATGCCACTTCCGAAGCTCTCAAGTCATTGGATGAAAAGACTTTCCTCGATGTTTTCGCAGGTGTGCCCACCTTTGAGCTTGCAAAGGACAAGCTTCCTATGAATGTGCTCGACCTGCTCGGGGCGGAGACAGGGGTCTTCCCGTCCAAGGGGGAATGCCGCAAGATGATACAGGGAGGCGGAGTCAGCATCGACAAGGAAAAGGTGACAGACATCAATGCCATGATAGGGGAGGAATCCCTTCTTAACGGGAAATATATTCTCGCACAGCGCGGCAAGAAGAATTACTATATAATAAAGATGGTGTAATGGAGGGAGAGAGTACAAGACAATTGAAGGTGGCCCGCGAAATCCAGAAGGATATGGCCGAGATAATCAGGGGCAAGGGAATGGCCGCCTATGACGGGGCGCTGGTGACTGTGAGCGGTGTGAAGGTGAGCCCTGATCTGTCAGTGGCGAAGGTATATGTCAGCATATTCCCTTCAGCCAAGGCAGATGCCGTGATGAAGAATCTCAATGAAAATGTGAGGACATACAGGGGAGAGCTCGGGGCGAAAGTGGCCAAGCAGCTGCGTATAGTGCCGGAGCTTGTGTTCTATCTCGACTCTTCTCTCGATTATGTGGAGCACATTGAAGAACTTCTGAAAAAATGATCTCAGGTCTGCCGTTTTTCATAGCCAGACGCTACCTTTTTGCCAGAAAATCGCATAATGTGATCAATATTATCTCGGCAATCAGTGCGGCAGGTATGGCTGTGGGGACGGCGGCACTTATTATAATATTGTCGGTCTACAACGGGTTCGACTCCATGGTCAAGTCCATGCTGAGCAATGTGGAGCCTGACCTGATGGTCACTCCTGCACAAGGAAAGGTCTTTGTCCCTGAGGGGGATGCATATGACTGGCTGTATGACAGGCAGAGTGTAGCAAGCATATGCACTGTCCTTCAGGAAAATGTGTTCATAAGCTATAGCGGACAGCAAGGAGTGGCGATCGCAAAGGGAGTGGACAGCATATATGAGGAAGAGAGCCCTCTGAGGGACCATATGCGCAGCGGAGATTTCATCCTTCAGAGGGGAGATGTCCCTCTCGCATGTGTCGGTGCAGGCCTGGCATATGACATGGGAATCAATCCGCGTTTCGTGTCCCCGATGCAGATATATTATCCGTCCAGGACCGGCACCATATCCATGAGCAATCCTGCTGCGTCTCTCCAGTCGGCAAAAGTCTATCCTTCAGGAGTCTTTTCCATCAACAACGAGATAGACAACAAGCTGTTTCTCGTCCCGATCGGTGTCATGAGAGAGCTTCTGGAATATACCGACGAAGTCTCCGCAGTGGAGATCAGGATGGTGGAGGGCACGCCTCGGACAGAAGTGGAGAGGGTGAAGAAGGAGCTGTCATCCCGTCTCGGAGACGGTTTTGAAGTGAAGGACAGGTTCCAGCAGAACGAGTCTCTCTACAAGATGATGCGGTATGAGAAGATTTCCATTTACCTCATCCTGATATTTATAATCATAATAATAGCATTCAATATTTTCGGCTCGCTTTCGATGCTCATCATCGAGAAGAAGGGGGATATCGGCACATTCATGAGCATGGGGGCCCCGTCAGGGATGGTCCGCCGGATATTCGTCCTTGAAGGGTGGATGATTTCCCTTTTGGGAATGTTCTGCGGTCTGGTCGCAGGGATTGTCTTTGCCCTCTTGCAGCAGCATTTCGGTTTCATAAAGATGCCGGGCAATTTCATAGTCCAGGCATATCCGGTGATCCTGTCGTGGTCGGATATACTGATTACGGCAGCAGGAGTGGCTGTCATAGGTTATGTGATAGCCCTGCTCCCTGTGGCTGCTTTCGGGAGAAAAGACGAGAAATCCCTTATCTGACGGCTATCGCCCTCGTTATTATTTCTACAGAACCATTGGGATATATGATTTCGGCTTTAAGCCTGCCCCCTTCGGTAATGGTGTAGTATCCGTCCTTTCCTGGGGTTATGACATTGGAGCCATAGTGCCATGTGACAGATTCCGCATCAGTGGCGTTCAGGACTCTCAACGGGATTTTCGTCCCGACCTTGAATGAACCGTCGTTGTTCCTGCCTGACTTCGGAAGGCTGATATAAGGATAGTTGTAGCTGGCAGGGACGGTCT
>JADIMD010000034.1 GCA_017695015.1 Candidatus Cryptobacteroides faecigallinarum
AACGAACTTGCAGCCATGACGGCAAGGTTTTCTGGACATCTCGACAAGGACACCATAGGGCTTCTCGCCGGAATCCATCGTCGGCACACGGGACATTTCCCTGTACGGACAGGAATGGAGCAGAAGGCTCGTCAAAGCCATAGGCAGAAGAGGAAGCAGGACAGCCATTGCAAGCGGTCTGGCGATAGGTACGGACATAACCGTCCACAGGGCTGCGCTTGAAGCAGGTCTGCCTACCATTGCAGTGCTTCCATGCGGCATCGATGCCGTATACCCCCAAAGGCACGACCGCGATGCTACGAGGATTGCATCCTCCCCTAGGTGCGCAATCATTACCGACTATCCGACAGGAACAGCCCCGCTCCCGATCAATTTCATCAGGAGAAACAGGATAATAGCAGGGATGTCCAGGGCGACGGTACTTATCGAATCCAAGGTAAAGGGAGGAGGGATGATCACCGCCAGGATGGCTTTCTCGTATGACAGGGATCTATTCGCCCTCCCAGGCAGGGCTGACGACATCAGGTCGCAGGGATGCAACCTCCTGATCAGGGAAAAGGTTGCAGAGCCTGTAATTTCCGAACTGTCATTTACCGAAAGTCTCGGCCTCGGGAAGGGTGCGGACCACACAGACTCCAGGGAAAACGAACTTGCAGCCATGACGGCAAGGTTTTCTGGACATCTCGACAAGGACACCATAGGGCTTCTCGCCGGAATCCTGCTTTCAATAAGGGAGAACAGGGGAATAAGCATCGAGGAACTTGCCGTACAGCATGATATTCCCTACAGGAAAGTACACGAACTCACAACCATGCTTGAGGCTGACGGATTCATTTCGGTGGACCTGATGCAGAGATGCTCTGTCTTGGTAAAATAAATTTGTGTAAATTTGCATCCGCATCATTCAACGGACAGACATGCAATATGTAGATACACACACCCATTTGTATATGGACGACTACAGTGACGGCTGCGGAAACGCGGTACAGCGGGCCATCGAGGCAGGCGTCACCAAAATGATACTTCCAGATGTGGATAGCAAGGCCAGGGAAAAGATGTTCAGCCTTGCGGAAATGTTCCCTCTCAACACATTCCCGTGCCTGGGACTGCACCCTACCGAAATCACTGAAAACTGGAAATCGGAGATAGACGCCCTCATGGAGCACAAGGGAAGAAAAGACATAGTGGCCATTGGCGAGACCGGAATGGACTGCCATTGGACCAAAGATACTGTCAGGGAGCAGGAAGAAGTGTTCAGGACGCAGCTGGATCTCGCCATTGAACTTGGGCTCCCCGTCATCGTACACAGCCGCGAAGCCACAGAGATTACGCTCAGGATATTGGGTGACTACAAAGGGAAAGGGCTCAGAGGAGTGTTCCATGCATATGGAGGCAGTATCGAGACCTTCAGGGAGATAGAGAAACTCGGAGACTGGTATGTCGGAATCGGCGGAGTGGTAACCTTCAAGAAAGCATCAATCGCCGAGACCGTCAAGGAAATACCGATAGAAAGGATTCTGACGGAAACAGATGCCCCATGGCTTGCACCGGTCCCGTTCAGAGGGCAGAGAAACGAAAGCAGCTACATTCCGCATATCGCGCAAAAGATTGCAGAGCAGAAAGGGCTCGACAAGGAAAAAGTAGCCGCCGCCACCTGGGAAAACGCACATAAACTGTTCAGGATATGATAGTACAGAAGACCTGCCAAGGCACCAAGGCCTCCATACTGCTGATATACACGGGAGGCACAATCGGAATGGTCCAGGACCCGACTGACCAGACACTGAAACCGTTCGACTTCAAGCAGATACTCGACTCTGTACCCGAGCTTTCGAAATTTGCCTACAGAATAGACTCCTACTCGTTCGACCCTATAATCGACTCCTCCGACATAGAGCCGTCTCTGTGGCAGGAACTGGCAGAACTGATAGCATCGAGATATGACAGCTATGACGGGTTCGTAGTCCTGCACGGGACTGACACCATGGCATTTTCCGCATCTGCACTCAGCTTCATGCTCGGAGACCTCACGAAACCTGTCATATTCACAGGCAGCCAGCTCCCTATCGGAGTCCCGAGGACAGACGGCAGGGAGAACCTCATATCTTCAGTAGAAATAGCTGCCGCAAAGGACGGGAACGGACATGCCATAGTGCCGGAAGTCTGCATCTGCTTCGACAACATGCTCATGAGAGGCAACCGTTCCACCAAGGCCAATTCCGACAATTTCAGGGCATTCAGGTCCGAAAACTGCCCCCTGCTTGCCGAGGCCGGCATCAACATCAGATACAACACTTCAATAATCCGCTACCCTGAAAGCTGGGACGCACCTCTGCGCCTCTACACGAAACTGGACACCAGGGTATCCATCCTGAAAATACATCCCGGCATCACCCCGCAGGTGGTCAGGAACATCCTGCTTGGAGAACAGACCAGGGCTGTGATCATCGAGACATACGGATCAGGAAACGCCCCGAGCAAGGGATGGTTTCTCGACATAGTAAAGGAGGCAGCAGCATCAGGTAAGATCCTGCTGAATGTGACACAGTGCATTGGAGGCAGCGTCAACATGGACATATATTCCACAGGCAAGGCCCTCAAAAGCGCCGGAGTGCTCAACGGGTACGACTGCACCACTGAAAGTGCGCTTGCCAAACTGTTCTGGCTCATGGGAGAAACCGAAGACAACGGAAAGGTCAAGGACTTGCTTGAGGAAAATTTGAGAGGGGAAATAACAAAATAATATTGCCATATGAAAATTATTTGCTAAATTGCACCGAATTTGGATGCAAGAGAGTAATCACTTGACTATAGTAATGATTGGAAAACATTTTAATATTCATCAATTAAACACACAAAAACAATTATGAAAAAATTTTTCATGTTTTTGGCAGTAATCGGCTTCACGGCCCTTTCTGCACAATTCGCAGCAGCTCAGGAAACAGAGGCTGTTGAAGACACTACTGCAACTGAGACAGCAGCTGCCGCTCCTGCAGTTAATGACGCAAGCCAGCTGTTTGCAGGCTCAGGCGAGGAGGTTCCGTTCCACCAGGCCCTCAAGACCAAGTTCATCGAAGGAGGTCCAGGCTTCATGGCTCTGATTATCCTCTGCCTTATCCTCGGTCTTGCAGTTGCTATCGAGAGGATTCTTTATCTTTCTCTTTCAAAGACCAACACCAAGAAGCTCCTTGCTGCTATCGAGGAAGCTCTCAAGGAAGGCGGTATCGAGAAGGCTAAGGATGTTTGCCGCAATACCCGCGGTCCTGTAGCGAGCATCTTCTATCAGGGTCTGCTCCGTTACGACCAGGGAATCGATGTTGTGGAAAAGACTGTCGTTTCTTACGGTTCAGTGAACATGAGCCTCATGGAGAACGGACTTTCATGGATCGCCCTCTTCATCGCCATCGCACCTTCCCTCGGATTCCTTGGAACAGTCGTTGGTATGATCCAGGCATTCGACGCTATCCAGGCTGCAGGTGATATTTCTCCTAACGTCGTTGCAGGAGGTATGAAGGTCGCTTTGATCACCACCGTCGGCGGACTTATCGTTGCGATGATCCTTCAGGTCTTCTACAACTATATCCTTGCAAAGATCGACGACCTTACCATCGACATGGAAGACTCTTCAATCTCGCTTGTGGATATCCTGGTTAAATACGAGAATAAATAGCCATTACAATGTACAGTAAAATAGTCAAATATATTTCGTGGGCACTGTTGATAATAGGCGCTCTGATCGGTGTGCTCGGATTCATCATCGGATTCGGTACCAACGATGCAGTCGCTGTCGACATGCTGCTCTACTGCGGATATGCTATGGCAGGCATAGCTGTCGCTGCAATCGTGTGCCTCGGCATATATGCCAGCGCGATTGTAGACCCTAAGAAGCTCATGAAGTCTGCCGCCATACTGATTGCAGCAATTGCTGTCATCGTAGTAGCATATCTGGTTGCTCCAGGAGCCGATCCTGTGGGATACAACGGACTTCCACAGAGCAAGTCAGTGCTCAAGCTGACTGATACAATACTTATTCTTACTTATGTATTCTGCGGGGCGACTATCCTGTCTGTCATCGTAGGTGCTATTGTAAGCGGTGCACGCAACAAAAAATAAACTTCAATTATGTCAAAAAAGACACCTGAAATCAATTCGAGCTCGACGGCAGACATTGCGTTCCTGCTTCTGTGCTACTTCCTGATGACATCCACAATGGGTGAGGATTCAGGACTTCAGCGCCGACTGCCGCCTATGCCAACAGAGAACCAGCAGGCAGAGGACCAGAAAGTCAACAGACGAAACATCATCGTCGTGAAGATCAACTCTCAGGACCGTCTTCTTGCAGGTAATGATGCAATTGATGTCAGCCTATTGAAGGACAGAATAAAGGAATTCCTTACCAACCCGAGCGATGATCCGACACTTCCGGAGAAATCACCTAAAGATATAGAGGGCTTCGGCACATATCCTGTATCAAAAGGCGTCATTTCTCTCCAGAATGACCGAGGAACCAGCTACCAGGCATACATTGCCG
>JADIMD010000035.1 GCA_017695015.1 Candidatus Cryptobacteroides faecigallinarum
AGCAGGCGCATGCCGTTTTACATGTTCGGAGACACATTCTACCTGAAGCCCATTCCGACCGGTGAATGGATTCCGTTCATACAGTCCAGATTCGCCTCAAAGGGGAAATTCATTGCAGCAGAACTTGCCGAAAAGATCTGCAGCACCGTAGACAATCACTCTTCCTACGTCCAGCAGCTCGCATGGAACGTCCTGCTGCAGACTGAGAGCAATGCAACGGAACAAAATCTGAAAGATGCTGTCAAAGAACTTCTCAACCAATGCTCCTCTCTATTCACCCAGCAGACAGAATCCCTTTCATCCTACCAGATGAATTTCCTCAAGGCAGTCTGCTCCGGCATCCATTCCGGCTTCGGGCACAAGGAAGTCACTGACCGTTTTGACCTCGGCTCCAAATCCAACATTGCCCGCATCCAGAAAAGCCTTACGGACAAAGAACTCATCGACAAAATAGACGGCCGTACCGTCATTGCCGACCCCGTACTCCGTCTCTGGCTCACCTCGCAATATCTATAACTATCAAACACTTTTACAAAATCATCTGAGCAATGGCGGCGCATGCCTCGGCGTCGGCCAGGGCGTGGTGATGCTGCGTGAGGTCGTAGCCGCAGCGGGCTGCAACGGTCTGGAGCTGATGATTCGGTAGCTGCGGCCCGAAAACACGGCGGGAAGCCCTGCAGGTACAATGAAAAACATACTCCGGGTAATCCATGCGGTACACCTGAAACACCGCCCGCAGACAGCCCTCATCGAAAGGACTGTTGTGGGCCACTAAGGGCAGCCCTTCTATCAGCGGAGCCACCTTCTCCCACACATAGGGAAATACCGGCGCATCAGCAGTATCCTCCAAGGCAAGGCCGTGCACCCGGGTATTCCAGTAACTGTAATACTCCGGCTCAGGCCGGATAAGACTGTAGAAACAGTCGGCTATCACCCCGCCCCGCACAACCACTACTCCCACGCTGCACACACTGGTACGCTGTTCATTGGCTGTCTCGAAATCTATGGCTGCAAAATCTTTCATGGGCTCAAATATAAAGATAAAGGCCGTTGCGGAGGCAGTCGCAGAACACAACCTTGCCGCCGCCTGGGCCGGTATGCTCGGTCACTTCCGCAACCCGGTTGTGCCCGACTATCTGGGTGAAGCCGTGCAGCGGATCTTCCAGTTCGCTTTTATCTGCCCAAAATATGCCCCCTGTATCACCGCGATGACCACCACGGGCATAGCCGACACGAAGCAACGCCGGGACCTGGTCTGCCGCCGGATTGTTCAGCTGTTCCGCCACAGACCGAGAAGCATCACCGCAGAAATCGTAATCAAACCACTGCTGCGACACCCCGGCATGTGTAAACAGATACACCCCGTCCTGAAACGCATACTGGAACAGGGCAATATTATTCAGGAACATCCATGATGCCGCTTCCGCTATCTCCATATCGAAACGGGTACCGACACACGCCTCATCACAGAAATAGTGCAGGTCGTGATTTCCCAACAGCAACACCACTTCCTCCGGTCTGTCCCGCTTCAACTGCATGATTGCCCGAAGATTGTCCAAAAGTTTTCCCTTATGGACATACCCGTACGGATCCAGATAGTCCCCGAGAAAGACCACCCTGCACTCCGGATGCGCCTCCACTACATCCCGCCACAGGTCCAGCCCGTGCACGTCGCCTATCGCTATAGTCGCCTTTTCCATATTTCAAAAATAGTAAATTCTTTACCATTCTGCACCCTACCATGCAGTATTTTAACCAAAGCACTGACAATGTAGCACTTAGTGATTAATAGCAAAAGTATCTATTTCTTAGGAAATGATTATCCGCAAAGTTACCCCTACAGCCTTCACTTAACTTTTATGCAAAATGCAATCCCCGGTCAATCAGTAGATTGAGATATGACTAAAAGTAAAGTGATGATGTCGGAAGGATTGAATCGGAAGAACGGGGCTGAGAGATGGGCAGCGCGGTTGTTCTTGGCTGCTGGACACCAAGCCCCGTATGTTGCACAGGCGGGATTGCGACCTGACCATTGACCGCAAGCATCCAGCGGCTCTCAACCTGACCCATAAGGCACCTGATTCAATCATAATCAGATATCAATCAGCAACTATTGAAGCATAACGTTTGAGATTCCTGATATTCCGTTTAAACGTTGCAGATGCCTCTAGCCTATAATTCATGACGAAGTTCCTCCAACACCTCTCTGGCCGAACTTGTTCTTCCGGCCTTTACGTCATTCAACCCCGAATCAATCATTTCCAGAACTTCCTCTTTGCTGATACACTCCTCCTGCGGTTCTCCCAACATATGCTGCGGATATTGCCGTTCCTCCTATTTTATTTGAGTTCTGCAAATTCAGCAAAATATCACGCAGCTCAAAATACCATGCTGAAATTTCCAGTCAGGCTACGCGTTATTTCAGCAGTCCGATGACATCTTGCGGCAGCATCGCATTCGCAGAATTATCCTTGGGCTCATTTTTGAGGAAAAGCACCGGTACAACTGTATAATCCTTTGTAAAAGGCAGCAGGGCGGCTTTGCGAAGAAGTTCTGCGGCAAGCTGTCTGCCATTCTCCCTAGCCGTCCATTTACATTCACCTACCAGCAGATACTTCTTATCGACGGACTCTGCCATCACATCGAACTCAATCTGCTCAGGTTTCCCGTACTCATTGAGGACAGATCCCCACCAGCGTCTTGCCCTGCCATAAAGCACTCCTTCCATAA
>JADIMD010000036.1 GCA_017695015.1 Candidatus Cryptobacteroides faecigallinarum
GGATGCAGCAGGTAGAAGATTTCTTCTTCCCAGATTGACGGCAGCCTGCTGTCTTTCCTGTTGCCGCCGATTCCTAACATTTGCGAGAAGCCTCCGTAATAGATATGGCTTGTGTTGGAGCGAAGGTCGCTCAATACGGCAATGGAATTCTCCATCCGGGCATAGTTACATGCAACATCCTTGTAGCGGTCCAATATTTCCGTATGGGGCAGCTCATTTGCAAATGACTGTGACGAAAATTCGTTGTTCAGAATTTCAAAGGTGTCCATCAGTTACTGATAAAATGGTTATTTATAATCATTGTATAGTAAATAGCAATGACATACCTTTGCAAAGGTATACAAAATGAATGGTTATTTGACTCGCATTGAGAAAATTTTACAAGTAATAGCAATATAAGTCATATTGAAATGAAAAGATTATTGTTAGGTCTGTTGCTGATAGCCGCTTCGTATAACGGCATGGCGCAATCGTTAGAGAAAATGCAGTGGTTCAATGAGCCGGAACGCTGGGAAATCAAAGGCAATTCATTGTCGATGAGTGTAACTCCGCATACGGATTACTGGCGAATATCCCATTATGGATTTACCGTAGACGATGCGCCTTTCCTTTATACTGTCAGAGGAGGAGAATTCGAAGTAAAGGTAAAGATATCAGGAGATTATAAAACCCGTTTCGACCAGTCGGGTCTGATGCTGCGTATAGATCGTGAGAATTATATCAAGGCCGGGATCGAATTCGTGGACGGGAAGTACAATCTGAGCACGGTTGTGACGCATCATACAAGCGACTGGAGCATTATTCCTTTGGACGAGCCAGTCAAGTTTGTCTGGATAAAGGCAGTCAGGAGGCTTGATGCCGTGGAAATTTTCTATTCTTTTGATGATAAGGAATATACGATGATGCGCAATGCCTGGCTGCAGGACAACCATCCTGTCATGGTCGGAATAATGGGAGCCTGCCCTGACGGAGACGGTTTCGAAGCAAAGTTCGAGAATTTCTCGATCAAGCATCTGCCTGATATGCGGAGGGTGGAATGGCTGGAGCAGAACTCTGGAGAGAACAATTGACGCCAGGACATCGGTGGAATATACAGCAGAAAGAGTCCGACATGCGCATCGGACTCTTTCTGTATTTGCATTGCAAGTCGACAATTTTCGGCCAGGACCGATCAGTCGATAAAGCGGACTTTGGATGCGTCGCGAGGTTTGGCTGCAGGAGCTTCGTCCGGATAGCCGAATCCGATACAGAGCAGCAGTTCATAACCTTCGGAGAAACCGAGTTTCTTGACGAAATCCGCAGCGGCAGGGCTGGTGTTCATAAACCGTGCAGGTCCTCCGAGACAGCAGGAGCCTATGCCCATTGACCAGGCTGAAAGGATCATGTTTTCCGAAAGCAGGCCGCAATCTATCTGCGAGAAGTCGTAGCTTGGATCGTTGGCGATGAACACTACGGTCGGGGCGTTCCTGAACATGTTGACGAATGTCGGATCTTCTGCGGCTGCAGGGTTCTCCCTGACATATGCAGCAGTGATTCCTGCTATGTATTCAGGATTGTCGACCACCCTGACTTCCCATGACTGTTTGTTCTGTCCGTTGGGCGCATTTATCCCGCAGTTGAGGATGATCTGCATAGTGTCCCTTCCTACAGCCTGTGGCTTGTACTGGCGGATGCTCCTGCGTGTCATGATGTTATCGATGACGGTTTCTGATACGGATGCGGCATCTTTTGCGGCTGAATTACCGTTGTTGCAGCATCCCGACAACACGGTCGAGCATATGATCAGGGCTGCTGCTGAAATGGCTGATATTCTGATGGTTTTCATAATATATTGGGTTTATTGTTTTTCAAACGAAAGAGTTCCGTTCAGATTCCGCAGCTCCCGTCCGCACACCAATCATGGCTCGGATGTCCGTTGTATTCGGGGTGGCGTTCGAGCCAGACAACGGCATAGCGGCATGTGGCGACAGCTTTCAGTCCCTCTTCCATAGCATAGTCATATGCCGCTTTTACAAGGGCAGATGCGATTCCTCTACCCTCGATAGCCTCAGGGACAATGGTATGTCTGATGTCCAGCATCCCGTCATAGATCCTGTATGCCACATGGGCTGTGACTCCGTCTACAGTGGTAGCAAAACGGCATGCATCTTTATCGTGTTTTATTTCCATGGCAATATTATCTAGCATCAGTCAAATATAGCGCAACCGTTTATATGGCGCATGCCAAATATAGGAAAAATATATTTATCTGCGTATATTTGGCTAATCAGAGGCAGAATCGTCATAATCGTCCTGCCCGTAGGGGATAGGGTCACCGTCAGCGACGGAAGCCCTCCTGATACGGGCAGGAATGTCGTATATTTTGGAGATTTCCTCTTCCAAATCCGACCGCCTCACCCTTCTGTCGGCAGCTTCCTTTCTGGCAGCTGCAAGCCGTTCCCGTCTTTCTGCCGATTCAAGCCTGGCTTTCCTGCCGTTTCCCCTTATCTGCAGGACAAGCGATGCAATGGTGTCCTGGCGATGGGAGGAATCAAGGCTGCATTCCCAAACGGTGATTACATTCCATCCCCTTGCTTCAAGCCGTAATGCGACAGCCGCATCCCTCCTCTTGTTTTTCTCCACTTTCTCCTGCCAGAACCTCGTGTTGCTTTTGGGGATGGTGTAAAGCCTGCATCCGGGATGACCGTGCCAGAAGCAGCCGTTCACAAAGATTGCCGTATTGTATTTGCGCAGAACGATGTCAGGAGTGCCAGGGAGCGACGAGACATTGACCCTGAAACGGAATCCTGCGGCAAAAAGAGCCTTGCGGACAAGAAGTTCCGGTCTGGTGTCCTTGCTCCTGATATGCGACATGCATTTGTGCCGCTGCTCCTTTGTCATTCTGTCTGCCATATGAAATGATACTGCCAGTCAACTGCAAAAATACTGATTATTTTCACGAGTTTTACTTATAATGGATTTATATGATAAATTTGCGGAGTAACCGTACATGTCTGAACCATGGATGTGCCTGTAGATGCAAATGTAGAAGACAAGGAAAGGGATTCCTCTCCCTCTGCCAGCCTGTTCAAGTTGCTGAAGTTTCCTGCTGGCGACCGCCTGGAAAGGGAGGCGATAG
>JADIMD010000037.1 GCA_017695015.1 Candidatus Cryptobacteroides faecigallinarum
CGTCAACGGTAACAACCTCAAGGCTGACAATGCCATCACATGGATTGATGTGGAGCTCCCTGCAAAAGAATAGTTAGTGGTACCAACATATAAATAATAGACACAATTACTTTTAACTTATTATCAAATCTTATGAAACGCGTATTGAAATTTGCTGCATGCCTTGCATTCGCACCTTTCTTCCTGCTTTCATGCGAGGAGCAGGAGCCGATAACAGATGAGATCAACACACTGGAGGTGACTCCTTCAGATCCGATTTCATTCCTTGCCAGCGGCAACACGGCAGTCACGCTCACAGTGACCACTGATGCGGAAAGCTGGGACTTCACTGCCCCTGCATGGATCGAGGCCACTCAGGAGGAGAACACCCTTTCAGTCAATGCCAAGGACAACACCGAGGCATCAAGGGTCGGTCGTATCGAATTCATCGCCGGCAATGCAGAGCCTGTCACTGTCACTGTGATGCAGGAGGAAGGTTCAGGCAGCCAGGGTGGTAATAAAGGCGGCGCTTCCATTGTGGATACCGCCAACGAGGGACCGGATGTTGAGCTTTCTGTGGAATACACCTCTCTCGACGCGATCGCTGATGCGACAGCTGAGGTAAAGGTGGTCCTGAAAGAAGCCGTTGCAGAAGAAGTGACAGTAACCCTCGGTTATGATGCCGCTTACCTCAACGAGTTCAAGCTCACCCATGACGACATGGAGTGCGAACTTTTCCCTGAGGCAGCATTGAAATTCTCTTCCAACACCCTCACTGTGCCTGCAGGTCAGACAGAGTCTACTCCTGTGACAGTGACTATGGACATGGATGCAGAAGGTGTCGCATCGATGGTCACTTACCTTGTGCCTGTGTATGTAGAGAGTGCTGAAGGTGCAGAGGTGGCTTCAGATGACAGCAGGGTCAACTACCTCGTAAAGAGGTCTCTTAAGAAAGAGGTCAAGAATGTTGTCTATTTCGAGGTAAACGACACCAATCCTATGAATGCCATTGAGTATCTCCTCGAGGACGGTACACCGTTCTTCGATGCTGTCATCCTCTTTGCAGGTAACATCAACTACAACAGCACTGATGACCTTGTGTACCTTTCAAACAACCCTAATGTCACTGCCCTTCTCGAGAACAGCGAAACATATCTCCAGCCTCTCCGCAAGAAAGGCATCAAGGTATATCTCGGTCTGCTCGGAAACCATGACGCTGCAGGTCTTGCACAGCTTTCAGACTGGGGAGCGCAGCAGTTCGCGGCTGAAGTGGCAGCAGCAGTGCTCGAATACAAGATCGATGGAGTTAACCTTGATGACGAGTATTCATCATATCCGGATCTCGACAATCCATGGTTTACCTCCCCTTCTGCTGCAGCAGGTTCAAGACTTTGCTACGAACTCAGAAAAGCTTTTGACAAGACTGTTCCTTGGGAGACAGAAGTGTCAGTATTCCAGTATGGACGAATATACAGTTTGACAGTTGTCGATGGAGTTGAGCCGGGCGAATTCGTGGACTTCTGGGTAGCCAACTATGGCGGATCTACTTCCCCGGCAGCTGGAATGTCATACAAGCAGTGCAGCTACCTGTCAATAGAATGCAACTTGGGAGGTGGACTTTACAGTGCAACAGAAGAAAGAGCAAGAAGTGCTAAAGAAAGCGGATATGGATGGTGCATGTGGTTCGCATTCGACCCTTCAGGTTCAGGATCCATTCGCAGTAATTACAGTTCATCATTCAATGCAATGAGCAATACTGCCCGCGGTCTTTATGACATGGAACTGCTTACTCCTACAGGAGTATGGCACAAGATCGGTGAAGGACAGTACGATCCTGAAAGACATCCGTTCGGCAATTAAGACTAAACACTAATAACCACTGATATGAAGAAAATTTCAATTTTTATGGCAGCAGCCGCGATGCTTTTTGCATTCGCGGGCTGCGAGCCGGAGGAGCAGAAGGTAACAGAAGAGCCGGTCAGCAAAGACAAGATCTCCATTGCTCCCCAGACCAAGACATTCACTCCGGAAGGAGGTAGTCAGCCTGTGATGGTCACCAGTTCCACTGACTGGACTGTCACTCCTGCTGAAGAATATGACTGGATCTCTGTAGATCCTGTATCTGGGACTGACGGTGATGTAGTGACATTTAATGTAAACCCTAACGCTACAGGCAAGCAGCTTACTGCTGAATTCACTTTCAAGGCAGGAGATGCCAAGGCCAAATTCACCGCAATATCGCAGTCTTCAGACCCTGTGGTGCTGAACCTTGTGTCCGCTGCGGATATGGAGATTTCACATGAGTCTGCCCGTATAACAGTGGAGGTAGAGACAAACCTCAGCTACAGGACTCTTGTTCCATCAGTAGGAGATGCTGACTGGGTTACATTCAATGCCGCCCTTGAGTCAGAGAACGGTGCTACCCTGTATTTCGATGTACAGACACTCGAAGGGATGGACAGCAGGGAGACAGTGATTACCATTTCTGACCCTGACAACGGCTGCGAGCCTGTGTCTGTCAATCTCAAGCAGAGGGCAATGCCTGTCATCACTCCTGAAAAGGCAGAATATTTCCTCAGTCTTGATGATACAAGCCTTGAGATACCTGTCACTGCAAATGTAGAATATGAAGTGGCTGTTGAAGGCGACTGGCTCACATATGCTGGTAATGAAGGCGGTGTGGAGAAATTCACATTCTCGACTGCAACAGAAAGGCGTGAAGCTACTGTCACTATGACAGAGAAGAGCCCTCTCGGCGAAGCTGCTCCTGTGGTAGCTACTGTATCCGTGATCCAGAGGGAGGCTGCACTCGTGACATCGGCAATCAATTTCAGCAACGCACGTATCTTCCCTGAGGAATGGAACAATGCCACACCTCTTCAGTACATGGAAGCCCTTACTATCGAGGCTCTTGTCCGTCCTGACAATTTCGAGAAGGGAGGTAGCGGCACACTTTCTACCATCATGGGTATCGAAGGAGAATTCCTTGTAAGAATCGGTGATGCAGGCGTTCCTAACAACCAGCTTCAGATTGCGACATCAGCAGGCAATTACACAGATGCAGCTCTCCAGCTGAATACAGGCGAATGGTACCATATTGCCGTCTCCTATGATAAAAACGCACATAAAATCCAGGTGTATATCAACGGAGAACTCAAGATGGACACATTCACCAGCTTCGTTTCAACAGTCAATTTCGGTGTAGCAAGAGGTAATGAGACAGGAGCTTGGGGTTCAGTTGTCCGCGTATTCTGGATCGGATATGCATATGCACCTGAGCGTGATTTCGAGGGCCTGATGACTGAGCTTCGTATCTGGAACAAGGCTCTTACAGCAGAGGAAATCCAGGCAGAGAACCATTTCTACACTGTTGATCCTTCATCAGAAGGTCTTGTTGCATACTGGAAGTGTAATGAAGGAGAAGGAACTACTGTCAAGGATTATTCTTCAAGCGGAAACGATCTGACAGGTCAGACAGGTCTCCATCAGGAAGGGTCAGGTACCAACACCTATACTACCGGTGACACCCAGATTAACTGGGTAGAAGTCAGCCTTCCATAAGGACATTCTGACTTAATCTTTATAGACCAGGACCGGATATCTGGTTCTGGTCTTTTTTATGAAATCGCGTAAGAAATGAAACAGGCATATCGTTTTCTAATCTTTTTGCTCATGTCTGTCATTCCTTTGGTGTCCTGTACGGAACAGATGGAGGAACTGACGGAAAAGCCATCTCTTGTGCTTTCGACTGAAAAAGTGGATTTTGAGGCAGAGGGGGGAATAATCTATATCACAGCCACATCGACATCCGAAATCTCTGTAGCGCTTGAATCGGACTGGTGCTCGGCTGAATACACCGGGGAAAAGAACAACAATATCAGAATCACTGCAGAGCAGAATACTGCTGAAGAGGTCCGCACGGCTTCCATAATTGTTTCAGCAGAGGATTGCGAGGATGTGGAGGTCACCGTTACGCAGAAAGCTGGGTCGTCTGACGGATCTGATGAAGAGCCGGATGAGCCGCTGAGCAGCACCTGCGAGCTTACATCATTCAGCATCGACGGTTCTCTGAACGGTCTCGGCACTACTCTGGACTTCACTTTCGACGAGGCGACATCCACCTATACTGCGATGTATCTCAAATGGATAGACAAGGATTCCCCTGAGATGCTCATCCCGACCTTCACGACTGACGGAGAGGTGGTGCTCGTGGACGGGGAGCCCGTGTCATCCGGACAGACCGCAATCTCCTTTGCTGAAGATTTGAAGGTCACTGTCAGGGCTGAAGACGGCACGACCAGGGATTACACAGTCTCGCTCAATTGTCCGCAGATCAACACAGAACTTCCTGTCATCAGACTTCAGCCGGAGAAAGAGATCCTGAGCAAGGAAGAATATGTCAATACGGTTGTAACCCTTTACAGCCCGGATACGGAGTCCGGCTGGTGGAGTCCGGAAGACGGGACAGTGGAAGTCAGAGGCCGTGGCAATTCCACCTGGGGACTGCCGAAAAAGCCGTACAGGCTTAAGTTCCCTGAAAAAGTCAGCCCAATCGGACTTGACCATACCAAGGCGAAGAGCTGGGTGATTCTGGCGCAGGATATGGACAAGTCACTGATCCGCAACCACACTGCGTTCGAGCTTTCCCGTCTCCTTTTCAACGAGGCTGACGGATACCATGACCCGTCTGCGATCCTGTTCACCCCTTGCTCGCAGTTCATCAATGTATATATGAATGACGATTATCACGGAGTATACCAGATGAGTGACCAGATGGAGCAGAGGGAAGGCAGGATAGCTGTGGAGGAGCTTACGGACAAGGACGGGGATGACCCGGAGAAGATAACCGGAGGCTATATCATCGAGACCGATATCCACGAGGGCAACCATTATTCTCCCGTCAAGAATATCAAGATGACCTACAAGTATCCTGACGACGAGGAATATGACCCTGCCCAGTATGAGTATATCACTGACTTTATCGGCCAGATGGAGGATGTGCTTTACAGCGGATCTTTCAAGGACCCTCAGAACGGGTGGAGGCGCTATCTCGACGAGAAGACACTGATAGACTTCATCATACTGAAGGAGTTCTATGGAGATCTGGACGCCTACACCAGCACCTACATGTACAAGAGACGAGGCGTGGACAAACTTTTCTTCGGCCCGATATGGGATGCGGACAAGGGATGGAACAACGACAACCGTGTCCCTCATCCACAATATCCTCCACAGACAAGCCTGATGATCTATGCCGGATTCTATATGCCGTCATATGTCGAAAACGACTGGTTCCAGAGACTATGGCAGGACGAGACCTTCCGCAGGGATGTGGCGGCAAGATGGGATTCCGTGAAGGACAGGATGGTGGCAAAGGTGAACGAGGTGCTTGACACCCAGCCTGCAGCCATGTCAAAGGCGATAGAAGCCAACTTCGAAGTGTGGCCGTTCTATTATCAGGCAAGCAGCGAGGCCAATATGCCCGCACCGACATACGGGGAAGAGATAGAAAGAATAAGGCGGATTACAAGTGAGCGTGCCGCTGTCCTGGACAAACTCTTCAACCAGTAGAACCAAATTTAATTCATATAAAATGAAAGGTAAAATTTTGATTGCTGCTGCTGCAGCACTGGTGCTTTTCTCTTGCACCGAAAAGGAAATGGAAAGTCCGGCCGACACGCTGGAGGTAACTCCGGCGACCCTCGATTTCGGATGGAAGAACAATGAACCCAAGACTCTTACTGTAAAGACCAATGTCGAGGACTGGGATTTCTCCGCAGACGGATGGATCGAAGCCACTGTCGAGGGTGGGAATCTTGTCGTGAATGTGACAGACAATGAGGAATACGAAGAAAGGACAGGAAAAATCCTCGTCATGGCGGGCAATGCCAAGCCTGTAAGGGTGGAAG
>JADIMD010000038.1 GCA_017695015.1 Candidatus Cryptobacteroides faecigallinarum
CTGTTTGCCATATCTTTGTGTATTAGAACTTTCTAACACAAAGATATCGTTACACTTGCTAAAGCAACACACTTCTGAGTCCAGTCTCAACTGGCACGGGTTAACCTGGATAGGCGGTACATTTGAAAGTGATACAGGTGGTACATTTCATTCTGATATGCCCGGTACATTTCAAAGTGCTGCAGACGGTACATTTGTTTCCGCTATAGACGGTACATTTCAAAGTGATATGAGTGGTACATTTGGTCCGCTGCTATCAAGTGATTTCAAAATGACTTCTGATACACACAGGAATGAGTATGTATGGAATAAAACCATGTACTTCTGTCTTGCAATTAGGAATGGTCTTATAGCAAGCGGCTGGAGTCCGATACATTTGGATGCCCATATAGTTTTACGGCAGACGAGATTGCCGGGGCAATCTATGTGAATAATCTATCTGCTGTCGTATATTTGCACTTGATATTACCCAAAAGAACAGATTATGATGAGACATAGAGCGCCAAAGTTGGCCGTAAGAATTTTATCATCGTTAATGGCATTCGTTCCGTTCTTAATGTCAAGCTGCAATGCACTGGAAGATTTGGAACGGAGAGTAGAGGCTTTGGAAGAGAGGATGGAACGGATGAACAATTCGCTGCTGGCTATCACCCGGCTTGTCCATGCGATGGAGAACAATATCTATATTGTTGATGTTCAAGAAACAGATGATGGATATATCGTAGATATGTCCGATGGCGAGAGCCTTGTCATCAGGCATGGACGGGATGGAGCCGATGGGAAAGACGGCATCTGTAATGTTGTCGGCATCAAAGAAGACGGAGGGATTTACTATTGGACCATATCCATAGACGGCGAAGAAGAATGGCTGCTTGACTCGGACGGAAACAAGATTCCTGTGGCAGGGCAAGACGGCTCTGACGGGCAGGATGGCGTGACGCCATTTTTCCGGATAGATGAGGACGGATACTGGATGGTCAGCTATGACGGAGGCATCTCATACGACTATTTGTCGGATGCAGACGGGGAAAAGGTAAAGGCAAGCGGGGCTGACGGAGACTCATTGTTCGTTTCGGTGGAAGAGAGAAATGGATATGTCTATTTCACTCTTGCAAATGGCACGGCTATAACAATACCGCTTCAGTCTGAATTGTCAATTGTATTCGACATCCCCGGGCCATTGGCAATCTTCCCCGGAAGTACATTTTCTGTAGGCTATACTATTTCGGGAGTTACAGAGAAAACAATCGTAAAAGCATTTGGACAGAATGGCTGGAGTGCCAAGGCTGTTCCGTCCGATGCGGCCTCGGGAAAGATTCTGATTACAGCTTCGCAGGCTGTCTCGGAGGATGACGAGATAATCGTCCTTGTCTACGATGGATATGAGACTACAATCATGGCAACCATAAATTGTGTCAAAGGTATCTACGAAATTATGGACAACAGTTTTGAAGTCACGGCGGAAGGAGGTATTATAACGACATATATACAGACCAATCTGTCATATAATATTGTTATCCCTCTTTCTGCCAGAAGCTGGATAACTTGTCTTCCGACATCGCGTTCTGTCAGAACAGAGGAGATATCTTTCAGCATCAGCCGCAATTCAGGCGAGCCCCGCATGGCGGTCATTGAACTTCATGACGAATCCGGATTTGTCATGACTCAAATAGGTATAGTCCAAGGCAGCGGAGAAAGACCCGGATATGCCGCCTTAATGGCTCTGTATAATGCGACTGACGGAGACAATTGGACATCAAATGCCAACTGGGGAACTGATGCGGCTTTCTCTCAGTGGTATGGCGTTGAGGCGGATGCCGATGGTAACGTGATCGGTCTGAATCTGAATGGAAATAATCTTTCAGGACAAATTCCGCAGACACTGATTGACTGCAGCACACTGGCATATGCGGACTTGAGAAACAATTTTCTGACGGTTTCTACCATTACTGTGCCGAATGACAGGATAGAAGAAGTCTCTGATATGCTTGTGGTTTATCCTCAGAAGAATCGCGATTTCAGGCTGTTCGTGGACAGCGAATCGGATGGCATCGGCCCGGTCCATGAAGACGGTTCATATGAATATTATTGTAAATCCACCGAAGGCGAAGGTGTGAATCTGTTTATCGTCGGAGAAGGGTATGACAGAGAAGAGAATTCTGTCGGAGGCACAGCCGAATATTGGATGCGTCGGGCAGCGGAGGCTATCTTTTCCAAAGAGCCAATGGACAAACTGAAGAAATATTGCAATGTGGTTCTTGTCTATGCACATTCCGCTGAAAGAGGCATAACATTATGGGACAGTTCCCGAGAGACAAAATTCAATTATCGTCAGGAGAATCCGGACAAATCATCATCCGCCATTATCAATCGCCCTGTATGCAGAAACTTCATTGAAGAATCCACAGGAGCGGGCAGTATTGTCGGTTCCCATGTGATAGTAGTCGTGAACAGTACACACAATGCCTTGTATGGCGGAATCAACCTGCTTCTCAATTCGGTGTCTTACTCATTGATTCCTACTCGCCCGATATCATTTGATGCACTGGTCAATCATGAAACCGTCGGGCATGGCATCGCCCATCTCGGGGATGAATATGTCGGTTCTATTGCATATGACAATTCAAAAGATGAAGCTATATCTGCAAATGCCAATCTCGATATCGTCTCAGATCCTGAAAAGGTAAAGTGGGCAGAATTCATTGCAGATAAAAGGTATTCTGACGAAAATATTGGCATATTCGAAGGTGGT
This sequence comes from Candidatus Cryptobacteroides faecigallinarum, assembly GCA_017695015.1. GTDB lineage: Bacteria > Bacteroidota > Bacteroidia > Bacteroidales > UBA932 > Cryptobacteroides > Cryptobacteroides faecigallinarum. Next base: position 2,753 of record JADIMD010000038.1, read on the forward strand.
CGCGGCTATAAAACAGGAGTGTTCAGACCGACAGAAACCAGTATTATGCGTGTTGCAGATTCTGAATATGATTTCAATGCTCCGTCCCGCGCGGCCATTTACGAAAGTGTTCTGTCGGATGCTTTTCCGGAATGGGCATTTGACTACGAGGAATTTGTCCGGTTCGACAAGATGCCGCATCATGATTTTGAATTCAAAGATAGTTGACGAAGTCAAAAGTAACGCTGATAAATCTACTCTTATTTCTTGAAATTCCTCACAATATTTCCGATAAGCGAGACAAACTTCACGACCGTTTCCTTGTTCTTGACAGGGATATTGACTGTTGTCCGCCCTGTTTTACTGTCTGTAGACACCATACTGTCCACGAGCCGTCGCGCAGAATCCTCATTGCCCAGAACGTCCAGCATTTTTTCCATAAACGAAATGCCCTCGGCTATAAGATTCTCAGCGGCATTATTGTCGGCTTCCGGAACGTCAGGCTCATTTCCAGATAACTCATCTTCAGTTTCCGGCACAACAATACCCCCAGCAGGTGTCATGCCCCCGCCGGCTACGACTTCTTCCTCGCTTTCATAAACCGGAATATCTTCGGTTTGAGCCTCGGCTTGAGTCCCAGCCAAAACTGTGGCTTGAACTTCGGCCGGGGCTTCATCTACACCTTGAGGTACGGAAACATTGTCATTAAATTCAAAGTTTTCAATAATATCCCGCAATCTGTTGTTGTCCAGAGTCACCTCATCGGAGCCGTAATCCAATACACCTGACGCCATCGAAGACTTGAATTTGAGTTTGGAAAGCATCTGCTCCTCAATGGTGCCTGTTGCAATGAGATTGATTACCTGTATATTCTGCTTCTGGCCTATTCTGTAGATCCTGCCTATTCGCTGCTCCAAGACAGCCGGATTCCAAGGCAGATCCAAGTTTATCAAGTAATTCGCCACCTGCAGGTTCAGCCCTGTGGCTCCGGCATCAGTTGAAATAAAAACCCGCACCTGACTGTCATCCGAAAAGCTGTCTGTCAGATTCTTCCGTTTTGCGGAAGGGACCCCGCCGTGTAAGTATGAATAGCGGACAGCCCGCTTGTCAAGTTCCTGGGCAATCAGTCTTGTCATCCGTTCCCATTGGCTGAATATTACCACTTTGTCGTCACCGGAGGCAAAAATGCTTTCAAGAATATTCATCGTCTCCGATACTTTCGTATCATGTCTTGACTGCTGGTCAAGTATATAGGTGCTGTCGCAGACCATCCTCATCTCGCTGAGAAGAAGCATCAGCCGCCGACGATCGGTTTCACTCAGGAAATGCATCCTTTGCCATTTGCTGACAAGCCTGCTGACACCAGCACTGAACTCCGAATGTATGCTCATCTGCTCCTCCGTCATAGGCACAAAAAGATTCTTGTCCATCCTCTCCGGCAGCTGAAGCATCACATCTTTTTTCCGACGCCGCAGGAGAATTCCTTCCAGCTGACGCCCGATAGCATTGAGTCCCTTGTATTCAAGGATTTTTCCTGTTGCATTCGTGACAATATGATCGGCCCTGAACTGATAATACGGGCCAAGAGCATACGGGTCAACAAGTTCTACAATCGAATAGAGTTCTTCCAGTTTGTTCTCAAGTGGGGTGCCGAACAGAACAATCTTGTAGTCGGCTTCTATCCGTCTGGCACTCTGGGCTATCTGCGTATTCCAGTTTTTAAGGCGCTGTACCTCATCCATTATCAGAAGATCAGTTTTGATGGACTTCAGGAGCCTGACATCATTCGAAACGGCGTTGTATGATACTATCTTGAACGGGGCGCCATTATCGTATTGGCGGATTCGTGCAGTCTGCCCCCCTTCTATGACCGTCGCATCCTCTCCGACAAACTTCTTGATTTCCCTTTGCCACTGATATTTCAACGAAGTCGGACTTGTTATACAAATGGAAAAATATTATAAAGCTATTTATGAATAGAGATATATCACGAGATGGTAATTTTTCAATAAGTATGGCAGTTCCTGGTCTCAATGATTTGAATTTTTGCTCAATAATGATTCTGTATTGCATAAAATAATATATATATTATGCAACATGCATTGCTGTTTGAATAAAAAATAGTAATATTGCATTTGAATAATAATATAGGAGATGAAAACAATCATTCTAAATCAGCGCAAAGAACGTGATGAACTGATGTCTCATCCGT
>JADIMD010000039.1 GCA_017695015.1 Candidatus Cryptobacteroides faecigallinarum
CATATACAGAAAATGGATTTTTCATTAGTCCGAATCCATATCCCGAGGCACATCAGACTATAGGAGAAATTACTATAACTGTATACCCTGGGACAAAAGGAAGGAAGTCTTGCGAAATATTTCAACACGAAGAACATAGATTCAGCGATCCATTGTATTCGGCAGGAGGTAAGGACGCATCACTAAATTCTGGACATCCCACAATATCTGAAGCATTGCTTGAAATGTGCGTCCGGAAAGCCGAGGAAATGGGTGCTAACGGTATTTCAAACTTCAAATGCAGTGTAGTTTACAATGCACGATCCGGAGTATTTCGCGTAGACCATTATGAAGTCTATGGTTTGGGTATATTGATAGATGAATGACATGCGGACTACGAACAAGGGTTTTGAGTATCTTCTTATGAATCAATCTTATATGAAAAATGGTTGTTCGTAGTCCTGCATATAAACTACGCTGTACGAACAAAGGCCTTGTGTATTGCGCTGTGTTTCTGATGCTTACTGAAATGACATGTTCGTGCTCCGCATGAATACCACCTCATCCTGCGTTTTGGGAGGCATGTTCCCTGCACACATCTCCGTGGAGAGACTAGGATTGCACATTACGGATGCTACATTTTCATATATAAAAAGAGTGACCCTTAAAGTCTTTGACTTTTGGATCACCCTCAGTTCTTTTGGTCGGGATGAGGCGACTCGAACGCCCGACCCCTACGTCCCGAACGTAGTGCGCTACCAACTGCGCTACATCCCGATTCCCGCTCTCTCCTCCATCTTCCCTAAAGAAAAGAAGCTGCCCTTTGGGGTGACAGCTTCCTCCAGCTATAAGAAACCCTTAACAGGGAATAACTTCCGTTATGAAAGTTTGTTTATGTAAGTTGCAATACCGCTCTTGAGGTTGGCTGCCTTGTTCTGGTGAATAACCCCGATTTTGGCGAGTTTGTCAATCATTGCGTAGACTTTCGGTGCGTTCGCTTCTGCAGCACCCTTGTCCTTCGTGTTTCTCAACGCCCTGATGGCATTTCTTGTAGTCTTTGCATAATACTTGTTATGCAACCTGCGTCTCTCGCTCTGGCGATGACGCTTGTCTGCTGATGCGTGGTTTGCCATTGTTTTTATTTTTTATATTTTTCGTAGTGGGTAGGGGAATCGAACCCCTATTGCAAGAATGAAAATCTTGAGTACTAACCGTTATACGAACCCACCAAATCCTCCCTTCCGGACTTATAGATATCGAAAGGGAGTGCAAAGGTATGTAATATTTTTTTTATGACAAAATATTTTTGTCGAGTTATGAAAAAATATTGTCATTTCTTTTCCTCGTCCGCCCATTCGAATGAATACAGTATAGATTCGACCTCTCTCATATAGTGCCTCTTGTCATATCTCGGCGCATAGACGAAGCCTTCCATTACGATCAGCTCCTTCCCGTCCTTGCTGTAGAATGTATGGGAAACGAACGGACCTCCCATGTAGTCGTTGTGGACTTCCCAGTAGCCCCTGACCTGAGCGAATTCCCTGCCTTTGTATTTGACGAACTCTATTCCCGGAGTGGTGACGTCGCTTGTGGTCATATATGTGTTCTCGAACATTCCCGGAACATTGTTCTTGAGCACCTCGTTGCGTTTGGCAATAATGTTTTCCACTTTGAAATCATCGGCAGTGCCTGTTGCAGGGTACTTATATACGAAGAAACCTTTATTGACATATGTGGTCTCGTAGGCTATCCATATGAAGTCGGAAGTCTGTTTCTTGAGGGTGTATCCGGTAGGGAAATGTGGGGAACCTCCTACGAATGCTGTCACAACCGGAGCAAGCGACCTCTCTTCATACTGTTTGGAATTGCTGATTATCCTGTCCCTTTCCGCCTGTTCCAAAGTGTTGAGAATGAGGCTGCTGTTTTCCTTTATCAGCTGCAGGGCAGATTCATTGTCGATTGCATTGATCCCTATCACGCACTGCGGTCTTGCCCACACATTGTACCTTATCACAACACCTGGCTTCGTCACATCATTGCTGATGTTCATTAGCAGAATATTCCTGTGGATCTGGAAAATATTGGTGAAAGCCGAAGGGCTGACATCGACAAGAGTGTACAGAGGCTCTTTCTGGGGGAGGAACGGACAGTCGCTTGCCAGAAGTTCCCTGAGTTCAGTCCCGACGGCTCCTTCCCAGTCGGTTCTGTTGATTACGACTATCACTTCCCCGGCTTTGCCGCTGACCGTGGGCAGCAGCTTTTCTTTCGGGGAACATCCGCATGACACTGCAGCCATGACCGTTGCTGCTATTGCTGCGATTGAAAATATATGCTTCATATCGGGTCAATATTAAGTTATCTTAACAGTCTTCCTATGTCGTTGCCGAAAGCGAGGACCATGAGAGCGAACAGAAGGATCATCCCTATAATCTGCGCTATTGTCAGGAACCTGTCGCTCGGTTTCTTTCCTGTGATAATTTCATACAGGGTGAATACGATGTGTCCTCCGTCCAGGGCAGGGATAGGGAGAAGGTTCATCACTCCGAGCATGATTGAGAGCAGGGCGAGAATGTTAATGAACCTGTACCAGTCCCATGTGGCAGGGAAAATTTGTCCCATGGCGATGAAACTGCCTACAGACTTGTATGCTTCCGTGCTCGGGGTGAATACGAGCTTCAAATCCTGCAGGTAACCTCCTATGGTCTCAAAGGTCAGCTTGAATCCGGCAGGAATGGCTTCCAGAACAGAATATTCCTTGGTGGTGAGCCCGGGCAGCTGTGTGTATACGCCGAGTCGTCCGAGAGTGTCTACCTGAAGGTTCATCCCGGTTGTGTCGGTCCCGCGCACAACCGTGACCGGTACATTTTTCCCTGCCAGATCTGCGAGCAGCCTCCTGGAGTCCTGGAGATATTCCACATGGTGCCCGTCAATCTCTGTGATCCTGTCTCCATGCATCAACCCTGAGCCGGAATTCACGGATTCAGGGGCTACCGTATCTATCACGAAAGGGATGGCAAGATCGAACATGCCGGGAGTGTTGAGCACTTCCCCTATCATGTTCTGGTCGATATAGATGTCCACGGTGTCCTCACCTCTGAGCACTGTTGCCTTTTTTGCTGTCTGCCTGGCGAGATCCGCCTGGAGCATCCCGAAATTTTCCGGAGAGTAGTCGTCAAACATGAGTATCCGGTCACCGTTGCGGAATCCCATCTCGTATGCAAGGTCATTGACATAGATCCCGTTCCCCTCGTTGCTGAAATAGCTCTCTCCCCATCCTGCAAGTATTCCTATGTACAGCATGATGGCAAAGATGAAATTGAACAGGACTCCTCCTGACATCACGAGGAGCCTCTGCCATGCCGGCTTGCTCCGGAATTCCCATGGCTGCGGCTCCTTTTTCAGGGCCTCGGTGTCCATCGACTCGTCGATCATCCCGGCTATCTTGCAGTAGCCTCCGAGCGGAAGCCAGCCGATGCCGTATTCCGTGTCTGACCCTTTCGGCTTGAACTTGAACAGGGAATATCCGCCTGCATCGAAGAAAAGGTAGAACTTGTCCACCCTGATTCTGAAAAGCTTCGCAAACAGGAAATGCCCCAGTTCGTGGACAAGGATGAGTATGGACAATGCAAGAACTACCTGCAGTATTTTTATCAGTACAATCATATTGTTTTCCGTTTACCTGCCTTTCCGATAATTTCCCTCGCTCTTTGTCTTGCCTCTTCGTTGCTTTGGAAAATATCGTCAAGCCCCGGTTTTGCAACAAAATCCACACCAGCCATACATTCTCCTACCACATCGGTGATCCCGTAGAATCCTATCCTGTCCTGGAGGTATGCCGCGACGGCCTCCTCGTTGGCCGCATTCATGATGCAAGGCATGTTGCCCCCTTTGGAAATGGCTTCGTATGCTGTTGCCAAGGCAGGAAATCTTTCTGTGTCAGGTGCATAGAAAGAAAGTGATGCCAGACTCGCAAAATCCAGCTTCCTGTTGTCAAGAGGCAGCCTTGAAGGATAACCGAGGGCATATTGTATCGGCTCCCTCATGTCGGGGTGTCCGAGCTGGGCGATGACAGCGCCGTCGGCGAACTCTACCATGGAATGGATGATGGATTCAGGGTGTATCACCACATTGATCCTCTCCGGACTTGTTCCGAACAGCCAGCGGGCCTCGATTATTTCCAGCCCCTTGTTCATCATTGTGGCTGAATCGATTGTGATCTTGTTGCCCATGTGCCACTTTGGGTGCTTCAGAGCCATGTCTTTCGTGGCTTTGGCGATGTCTTCTCTTGCCCATTCCCTGAACGGACCTCCTGAAGCAGTGAGGTGTATTTTCTGAATTGCTGCGCCGTGCGAGCCCTGCAGGCACTGGAATATCGCCGAATGTTCCGAGTCCACCGGCAGTATCATCGCCCCGTATTCCGATGCAAGCTTCATCACGATTTCTCCTGCCGCAACGAGGGTTTCCTTGTTGGCAAGGGCGATCGTCTTACCTGCCTTTATCGCAGCCACAGTGGATTCGAGACCGCTGAATCCGACCATTGCAGTGACAACTATGTCGATATTGTCTCCTGCCACGAGATCGCAGATGGAGTCCATCCCTGTGAAAACCTTTATGAAGTGCGGCTGCAGAGCATCTGCTACTTCACGGTATTTCTCTTCATTGCGGATTACCACGCAGTTGGCGTTGAATCTGATGGCCTGCTCGATCAGCAGGTCGCTGCTGTTGTTGGCTGTCAGAAGTTCGACCTCGAACAGGTCAGGATGCTGGCTCACTACATCCAGGGTCTGCCTTCCGATAGACCCTGTGGAGCCGAGTATTGCTAATTTCCTCCGTTGCATCAGAAATTTATGTATTTGGTGGCGTCGACAGGTTCTCCCTTGTACCATAGCTCGAAATGGAGATGTTCCCCGGTGCTTATCGAGCCTGTGCCCCCGATTATTGCTATCGGGGTGCCTGCATTTACCTTGTCTCCGGTTTTCTTGAGCAGCTTGTTGTTGTGCTTGTAGATGGATATTATGTCGTTGCTGTGCTGGATGCAGATGGTATATCCCGCATCGTCGTTCCATCCTGATGATATCACTGTCCCGTCGAGGACTGCCGCAACGACCGAATTGGCTGGAGCGGTGATGTCGATGAACGGATGTACGGCCTTGTCGTACCCTTGGGAAATCATGCCTTTCAGAGGGGTGAAGAAATGTATCCCCTCAATAGGCAGGTCTCGCCTTTCCCTGTTGCTCAGCTCGAACCGTTCCTCGTTCATGACATTGAGCCTCAGCAGGGAATCCTTTTCCTGCAGCTCTTGTTTCGACTTCCCGTATCCGGTCCCTCCCGACCTTATCAGGCTGTCTATGCGCAGAGGTTTCTCTCCGTCCACCACTCTTCTCAGATTCTCGGAATACAGCTCCCATCTGGATATTATCCTTTCGAGTGAATCCACCCGTATGGCATTCTGGATGGCCGCCTTTTTGGAGGATTCGTCAGGATATCCCGGGATAGTCCTCCTCAGAGGGGTGAAGGTAAACAGGCAGAAGAAAAGGATTATCACGAAGACCACGGCCGCCACGACGCTCAGGATGAACCCTATTTTTGTGAATTTCATGCTCCACAGCTGCTTGTGCGTGTTGGCCTCCACAAGATCGAGCCTGAATTCGTCGACTTTATTATCTTTATTTTGTCTTGACATACTTTAATGTTACCTTTGCATGCGATGGACAGGATAATCGGCATAGATTACGGCAGGAAGCGGGTCGGCGTAGCAGTCAGTGATCCGCTTGGCATATTTGCTTCCGCGCTTGATACAGTCCATTCTGCAAAGATAATAGAATATCTCGAATTATATTCTCAAAAAGAGAAGGTCGTGAAATTCGTCGTCGGCTATCCGGTCAATATGGACGGCAGACCCTCGGAGGCGGCCAGGGATGTGCAGGCGTTTCTGAACAGGCTTGCAAAAGTTTTCCCGGACATTCCTGTCGAACTTGAGGATGAGCGGTTCACTTCTGTCCTGGCGCACAGGGCGATGATAGACGCTGGAATGAAAAAGAAAGACAGGATGGACAAGAACTCGGTGGACAAGATAAGTGCAGCCATCATTCTCCAGAGTTATCTGGACAGGACAAGAAAGTGAAATTCATTACAAATACTGATATGAAACTACCGATATATCTTTATGGATCAGAAGTGCTGAAAGAGCCTGCGAAGGAAGCGGACCTGAATGACAGGGAAATGCTCATGACTCTTGTGGAGGACATGAAGGAGACGCTTGCAAGCGCTGACGGATGCGGTCTGGCGGCCCCTCAGGTGGGCAAAAGCCTCAGGGTGCTTATAGTGGACGGGACAGTTGTGGCTGATGTATATGACTATCTGAAAGATTTCAGGAGGATAATGATAAATCCTGTGATTCTCGAAGAGAGCGAGGCAGTGACGGAATATTCCGAAGGCTGCCTGAGTGTGCCCGGGGTATATGCGGATGTCCGCAGACCGTCGAAAATCAAGGTGGAATATTACAACGGGGATCTTGAGAAGGTGACGGAAGAATTCGACAAGTTCGCGTGCAGGATGATACAGCACGAGATGGACCATCTGGACGGCCACCTGTTTGTGGAGAGGGTTGCCCCTATCCGACGCAAGATGATAGCAAGGAAGCTCCAGAGCATTTCGAGGGGCAAGATAGCCACCAGGTACAAGTCCAAGATAGAACAGTAACTTAAATCATCAGAATATGGGAGCGTTTCATGCCTATGACATCCGTGGTGTATACGGAGTCGATTTCGATGCGAAGACCGCATATAAGGTGGGATATTTTCTTCCCGAACTTCTTTCTGCAGACAAGGTCCTCGTCGGAAGGGACTGCCGGCTTTCTTCAGACGAGATCCACAGGAATCTTATTGCCGGGATAACCGATGCGGGGGCGGATGTCTATGATCTCGGCCTGAGTACAACTCCCATGGTCTATTTCGGCACGGCGCGTTACGGGTTCGAGGCGTCCGTGCAGATTACTGCGTCACACAATCCTGCCGAATACAACGGAATGAAGGTTTCGAGTGCGAATGCACTTCCTGTGGGCCTTGACAATGGTCTTGGACAGATAAGGGACTGGATAGACACAGGCAGGGAATGCCCGGTATGCGACAGACGGGGACAGGTACACGAGATGGATATCCGCAAGGAATATGTGGAATTCCTGCTCGGCTATAAGGAGGACCTCAGCGGACTGAAAATAGCGATGGACCTGTCAAACGGGATGTCGTCACTGCTTGCAAAAGATATTTTCGGAGATGCTCCGGAATATATTTTCGACACTATGGACGGCAGTTTCCCGAACCATGAGCCAAATCCGCTTGTGCCTGCCAATGTGGTGCCTCTGCAGGAGCTCGTCAGAAAGGTCAAGGCAGACATCGGAGTCATCTATGACGGCGATGCGGACAGGGTGATGTTTGTGGACGAGAATGCCAGATTCGTATCCCCGGATCTGATGATTGCAGTACTCGGACATTATTTCCTGGAGAAAAGAGGAGAAAAAGGCATTGTACTCCAGGACATAAGGAGCTCGAAGGCGGTAGGGGAGTATCTTGAGCCGATGGGTGCGGAGATGAGGACCTGGAAAGTTGGAAGGGCTTTTGCCGCCAGAAAGCTCAGGGAGATCGACGGAGTGTATGGAGGCGAGCTTGCAGGACACTATTATTTCCGGGATTTCTTCTATTCCGACAGCGGTCTGCTGGCTTCGATACTGATACTCGATGTCGTGGCAGAGATGAAGGCGAAAGGGATTTCTCTCGGCCAGCTGATAGACAGGATTGAAAAATACCGCAATTCCGGAGAGATAAATTTCAGGGTCGAGGACAAGGCCGGGGCTATGGATGCGGTCAGAGATCATTTCATTTCTGCGGAGAAGCCGACGGCATACATGGATTTCGACGGATACAGGGTGGAATATCCTGACTGGTGGTTCAATATCCGTCCGTCAAATACGGAGCCGTATCTGAGGTTCATATGCGAAGCCGTATCCGATTCTCTTCTCAAAGAGAAAGTGGAAGAGGTCAAGAACCTGCTGCACTCAAGATTCGGTGCTGTACTGGGGTGAAAGCATGTGAATTGCAACTGCCCACCTGTCAGTCAAGAATGGAAAGCACATGCTCCAGTGACGGGGCGTCGCATATGCTGAAATTACCGCTGCGCGTACGGCACAGGGATTCGAGATAGGCCCCTGATTCGAGGGATTCACCGAGGTCTCTGGCAAATGCCCTGATATATGTGCCCTTGCTGCATACAATCCTTACGCTTGCAGAAGGCAGGTGCCCGTAAAGTGAAGTGTCCGCCACATTGATTCTGCTGCTGGCTTTTGAGATACTGCTGTCAATGCTTTCGCTGCCGGTGGCAATGGCTTCTGGTCCTGATCCCCGGAATTCCATAAGTTCGGCTTCCGAAATGTTGATTACGGATGTCCTGAGCAGCTCTTTTGCAGCGTCGTCCATTCCTGTGCCTCCATTTTGCCTGTACAGCTTTCTCGCAAGCTCATATGCCCTGACTCCGTCCACTGATTTTGCGGAGAACAGAGGGGCAATCTGTTCCTGCTTCCCGATGAACTGCGACAGAGTTTCTTTTATTCTGTCTGCGGTGATCTGCCCATAGGGGAAAGTTCTGTCTATCTCCTTTTCCAGGTCATAAGACGGGGTGGTGGCGCCGAAACGGATTCCTGCTACATATTCCTTGTCATGGGACTGCAGCTCTTCGGCTATTTTAGTGGCATTCCCGATGCAGATTATGAGTATGCCTGTGGCCAACGGGTCGAGAGTGCCTGCGTGCCCTACTTTCAGGTTCTTCTTCCCGAAATGCCTGATGGCTGCGTATTTGACTTTTCTTACCACATCGGCGGAAGTCCACCTGTATGGCTTGTCAAGGGGTATGACAATGCCTCCGGGATATTCTTCAATGTCCCGGAGAAGCACTGGAGTATTTCTGTCTGCGATAAGCGGAGCCGGCTTCATGTCAGCTTATTTGCAAGGGATCTTGTCTATCCTGCGCTGGTGACGGCCGCCTTCGAAAGAGGATTCGAGCCATGCATCGGTGATTCTGACAACTTCCTCAAACGGGATGAACCTTGCCGGCATCACGAGTACATTGGCATTGTTGTGCTGTTTTACAAGCTCTCCGATTTCTTCGCTCCATGCCAGGCCGGCGCGTATTCCCTGATGTTTGTTCAGGGTCATTGCCATCCCGTTTCCTGTCCCGCAGAAAGCGATGCCGAGATCCACCTTGCCGGATTCGACCGCTTCGGCAAGCAGATGAGCCACATCAGGATAGTCCATGCTTTCCTTGCTGTCTGTGCCGAAATTCACCATCTCGTATCCCTTGTCAGTGAGGTATTTTACGAGATCGAACTTGTAGTCCACGCCTGCGTGGTCGTTGCAGATACCTATTTTCATATTCCGTGTAGTCTGAGTCAATTCGTTATTTGTCCAGAAGCGCAGCCTTTATGTTGGAGATGCGGCGTGCAACCTCCTGCTTCCCTATCAGGCTGACGATGTCTGCGATTCCCAATCCGCTGGATGCCCCTGCGAGGGCCAGCCTCAGGCAGTTCATCACTTTGCCCATAGGCCACTCGTGGCTGCGGATGAATTCTTCCATCGGGCCTTCAATTTCTTCCTTTGAGAATTCTGCTTCCGCAGGATTGTGTCCTGCATTGAAGCCTTCTATGAAGTCTGCCACCTGGAATGCAAGGGTGTAATTCTCTTCTTTCCAGAACTTTGCGACATCCTTCTCCGAATAGGATTCAGGAGCCTTGAAAAGATATGAGGCGATGTCCCAGAAATCGGCTACGAATGTGGCCCTTTCCTTTATGAGTGCCACCACGCTCTCCACATACGCACGGGTGAATATCCCGTTCTTGAAATCAGCTCCGCGGACTGTGAGTTCCGCTCCTGCCGTTATGGCGCATTTAGGGCATTCCACAACCTGCAGACCGTGCGATTCAAGTACAGGTATGAAGAGTGAAGTCAGCTCCTCATCGCTTTTCATCCTCAGATATTCCTTGTTGTACCATTTTGCCTTGTCAGGGTTGAACCTGGCTCCTGACTTGATGACCCTTTCGAGCGAGAAGGCCTGTGCAAGCTCTTCAAGGGTAAACAGTTCCCTGTCGTCTCCAGGATTCCATCCGAGCATTGCAAGCATGTTCACGAATGCCTCCGGGAAATAGCCGTCTTCACGGTATCCTCTTGTGATGTCCCCCTCTGGGCTTGTCCACTGGAGAGGGAAGACAGGAAATCCAAGCCTGTCGCCGTCTCTCTTGCTCAGCTTGCCTTTGCCGTCAGGCTTCAGCAGCAGGGAAAGGTGTGCGAAACGGGGCATTGTGTCTGTCCACCCGAATGCTTCATAAAGCAGATAATGCAGAGGAAGAGACGGAAGCCATTCCTCGCCTCGGATCACCTCCGTGATTTCCATGAGATGGTCGTCCACTATGTTGGCAAGATGGTATGTAGGCAGTTCGTCAGCCCTTTTCCAGAGTACCTTGTCGTCGAGAGTGTTGGTGTTCACCTCCACATGCCCTCTGATGAGGTCGTCCATTTTTACAACCCTGTCCTCTGGCATCTTGAACCTGATGGTCCAGTCTGTGTGGGTCTCCACGAGCGGTCTCCATTCGCTTTCTGGCATGGAGAGGGAGTTGCGGAGCGAGCCTCTTGTGATGTGGTTGTAGATGAAGGTCTCCTTGCGTGCCTCCATCTCTGCCCTTTTGGCTGCAAGTTCCTCGGCGGTGTCGAAAGCGTAGTACGCATATCCTGCCTCGACAAGCTGTTCAGCATATTTCCTGTAGATTCCCCTCCTTTGAGACTGTCTGTAAGGGGCATGGGGATGTCTCTCGGACGGGGTCTCCACTACATTCCCGTCAGCATCCACTCCTTCGTCAGGAATGATTCCGCACCAGTTGAGGGCCTCTATGATATATTTCTCGGCTCCAGGGACAAACCTCTGGGAGTCGGTGTCTTCTATTCTGATGATAAAATCGCCTCCGTGCTGCTTGGCGTAGAGGTAGTTGTAAAGCGCTGTCCTCACTCCACCCATGTGAAGCGGCCCTGTAGGTGACGGGGCAAACCTTACTCTTGTCTTTCTTTCCATAGTATTATTCCAGATGTAATCCTGTAACGGGCAGCAAAAATACAAAAAACTGTCGGATTGTCCTAAATTCTTCCTCATTCACTGCCATATATGGGAAACAGCTGCATGAACATGACGAAAATATGCATGTATTCCTTGAAAACCTTCTCCATCACTTTCCCTGCCTTCATGATCTCTTTGGCGACACGGTTTTGGGTGATGCCGAACTTCTCCGCCAGTTCCTTGTGCGAGAGTCCTTCTATCCGGCTGTAGACATAGATGTCGAAAGTCAGTTTGTCCATTTTCAGACCTGCGGCCTTCAAGGCTTTATGGATATCCTTTTCTATGATGTGCCTTGTCACATTGTCATCTGACAGAAGATTGATGTCTTCTTCGGTGATTGCCCGTCTCTTCCCGTTGCGGACTGAATCCTTCTTGATTTCGTTGAGACACTTGTGCTTGACAGTCTGCATCAGATAGATGCTCATCTTGACAGGGTCGTCAGGCAGCATTTCCCTCCTTTCCAGCAGGCTGGCATAACTTTCTGAAAAGATGTCTTTCGCCTTTTCCTGGTCCTGAAGATAGCGCAGGGCGACCGCGACATATTTGTCCCGGTTGTTGTAGATTCCTATCAGATTTTCGAAAGATATGCCTGATGCTGCCATCCCCTTTCTGGATTAAAATCACAAAGATATGCAAATGTAAATAAAAGTCGGGATTTTGCGTCCGTAAATTGGTCTTGAGAAAAAAAGTCGAATTTTTCGGGAAGTTTTTCCGCCTGAAGTTGTCTATAGTGTAAAATGCGCGGAAAATGACGAAAGAAGACATATTCAGATATTTCAAAGGAGAGGCGACGGAGGATGAAAAAGACCGTCTCAATGCATGGATTGAAGAAAGTGCAGACAACAGGAAAATATATAGAGAAGCGGGGATAGAATATGAGCTGCTTGTGATGCACGGTACTTCAGAGCAGGACCATAAGCGACCGTACAGGAATGTGATAAGGACTGTGGCTTCAGTTGCGGCAGCGGTGGTCTTTTTCCTTGCAGGATCATGGCTGTCCGAATACAGCCTTGACCGCAGCCTCGATACACAGCCGGTGGAGGTCTCTGTGCCTGCAGGTCAGAGGATGACACTGACTTTGGCTGACGGCACTTTAGTGGAGCTGAATGCAGGGGCTAAAATGAAATATCCTGCTCTTTTCAAGGGGAAAACGAGGAAAGTCCAGCTGGAGGGAGAAGCGATGTTCCATGTGACTCATGACGGAAAGCATCCGTTCATTGTGAATACTTTCGCTGCTGATGTAACGGTGCTCGGGACCAGGTTCAATGTAAATGCCGATCCTCAGGCAAAGGAATTCGCCGCAACGCTCATAGAAGGAAAAGTGCAGGTTTCGACACATGACGCCGACCGTCAGACAGTGACTCTCAAGCCAGACCAGAGGGTGTCGATCCGGGAAGGCAGGCTTTATACGGAAGATATCAGGGTCTCCGACTCAACTCTTTGGACCGAAGGAATCATCGACATCAGCAACATCAGTTTCGACAGGCTGATCAAGAAGATTGAGAAGGCATACGGCGTGACTGTAGTGATAGAAAGGGATGAGATGCCTCCATTTGAATGTACAACCGGAAAGATCAGGATTTCGGATGGAATCGACCATGCGATGAACATGCTCAGCCAGCTGTCTGACTTCGAATATGAAAGAGATATAGCATCCGGAATAATTTATATCAGATAACACAATGTATAACCGATAAAACAGATAAGCCATGACATGACCACATGATGACACTCATGCCGGAAACAAAAAGCCCGCGGATGGATCAGATCCGCAGGCAAGTTAAAATCCGGCAATAGAACTTAAAAAGTTAGAACTTATTACCGATAATTATTGACAAATGTATGAATAAAACGAAATTCTACAAAACTTTCTGTAGACTTGTCTGTTTTATGTCCGTTTTAAGTTTCTGTTCGCTACAGCTTGAAGCAAGACCTTCAGACCAGAACGGACCGATTACGATTTCCATGAGCGGAGTGTCCCTTGATTCCGTGCTTGAAGAGATAGAGGCCCAGTCTCCTTATCTTTTCATCAACAAGGGAGTCGACATTACGAGGACAGTCAGCATAGATGTCAGGAATGTCACAATACAGGAAGTCTGCAAAACACTTCTGACCCCATTACGGGTAAGCTATGAGATCCAAAGGTCCAACATCATCATTGAAAACATGCCCCGGCAGGTTCCGGTCACAGTGAGCGGAACGATACTCGATGCGGCAGGTCTGCCAGTGCCCGGAGCGGCAGTGCTGGAGAAGGAAACGACCAACGGCACGGTGACTGACCTTGACGGCAATTTCTCCCTGACCGTGAGCAGCGCAGATGCCTCGATAGAGGTGAACTGCCTCGGCTATGACATAGAGACCTTTCCTGTCGGGGCACGGACGGTGTTCAATGTGACCCTGAAGGAGACAGCGGTCGCCCTGGAGGGGACGGTTGTGACAGCCCTCGGTATCAGGCGCTCGGAGAAGGCCCTGTCGTACAATGTCCAGGAGGTCGATTCTGAGGAGCTTCTTGCCAACAAGGACGCGAACTTCGTGAACTCCCTCAGCGGCAAGGTTGCAGGACTTGTGATCAACGCCTCCTCGTCCGGAGTCGGAGGCGCATCCAAGGTTGTGATGCGAGGTCAGAAGTCCATCTCGAAGTCCTCCAACGCCCTGTATGTGATCGACGGCGTGCCGATGTACACCTCGGCGAGAGATGCCGGGACGGAGTTCGATTCGAGGGGAGCTACGGACCCTATAGCCGACCTTAACCCGGAGGACATCGAGTCAATGACAGTGCTGACAGGAGCTGCGGCGGCTGCGCTCTACGGCTCGGCTGCGGCCAACGGAGCAATCGTCATTACCACCAAGAGAGGGGAAGAAGGCAGGACAAGTGTTACAATAAGCAGCAATACGGAGATTTTCACCCCGTTTGTACTTCCGAGATTCCAGAACAGATACGGTACAGGGGACTACAATTCTTCACAGGGATCTGTTTTGAGAAGCTGGGGAAGGAGATTGAACGAGGCCAACATGATGGGTTACAGTCCGAGGAAAGATTATTTCCAGCTTGGCGTCACGGGCACGGAGAGCGTATCCCTGTCGACGGGTAATTCCATGAACCAGTCATATCTGTCGGCTGCAGCCGTGAATTCCATAGGCAATGTTCCAAACAACAGCTATGACCGATACAACTTCACTTTCCGCAATACGACAAAATTCTTCCAGGACAGGATTACCCTTGATGTGAGCGCGAGCTACATCATGCAGAACGACAGGAACATGACCAACCAGGGCACCTACAACAACCCTCTGGTGGGAGCATATCTTTTCCCGAGGGGAGATGACTGGAAAGCTGTTACCATGTATGAAAGATGGGATTCGGCAAGAGGTATATATACCCAGTACTGGCCTATAGGTGATGCAGGTATGACCATGCAGAATCCATACTGGGTGAACTGGCGCAATTTGAGGGAGAACAAGAAAATCAGGTATATGCTTTCTGCGAGCCTGTCTTATGAGATTTTAGACTGGCTGACCGTGTCAGGCCGTGTCCGTATAGACAATTCGCACAACAAGTACACTGAAAAATTCTATGCCACTACCAATACACAGTTGACGGAATCATCCGATAACGGTCTTTTTGGTGAAGAGGTGTCTGAAGAGAGGCAGGTGTATGCAGATGCCCTGCTTGATATCAACAAGGTATGGAATGACTGGAGTCTCCATGCCAATGTCGGGGCATCCATAACTGACATGCGGTATTCCTTGCTGTCACTTAGGGGACCGATAGCCTCTGACAACATCCCTAATGTGTTCAATGTCTTTGTAATAGATCAGGATGCAATGGTGAAGCGCGAGACTATGTGGAGAGAACAGACGCAGTCAGTGTACGCATCGGCAGAGGTTGGATACAAGAGCACCTATTACCTTACTCTGACAGGGAGGAACGATTGGCCGTCGCAGCTTGCGGGACCCCGTTCTGAGAAGTCCTCATATTTCTATCCTTCGGTGGGACTGTCGGCAGTGCTGTCACAGATCATCCCTGACATGCCGCGGCAGATAGAGTATATCAAGGTGCGGGCCTCCTTCGCGTCGGTGGGCTCTTCTTTCGAGAGATGGCTTGCGAACCCGGTCCATGAGTGGCCTGACAAGGGAAACGCATGGGCAAGCGACACCTCGTATCCCGTGAATCTTCTTCCTGAGAGGACGATTTCCTGGGAGGTAGGACTGACGATGAACTTTCTGGACTGGTTCAACCTCGACGCGACCTATTACAATACGCACACGAAGAACCAGACCTTCTTTCCGGAGATCTCTACAGGTTCAGGATATTCTGAAATTCCAATCCAGTCCGGAGATGTGCTCAACGAGGGCTTCGAGCTGGCTCTTGGCTTCAGCAAGGACTGGGGGAAGTTCAACTGGAGCAGCAACTATACCTTCTCCACTAACAGGAACAGGATAATCTCCCTGGCGGAGAATGCGGAGAACCCGGTGACAGGGGAGAAGCTCAACATATCGTCTCTGAACATGGGCGGACTCGGTAACGCGAGGTTCATTCTCCGTGAGGGCGGCACATTGGGCGACCTGTATTCGAGGACTGATCTTATCCGCGATGAAGACGGTGGAGTGTATGTCAACGGGAATGGAGAAGTGACGGCACAATCTATCAGTGATGTGGAGTCATATATCAAGCTCGGGAGCGTACTTCCCAAGGCCAACATGGCATGGAGAAACGATTTCCGTCTGGGCAACTTCAATTTCGGCTTCATGCTCTCCGCAAGGATTGGAGGCATAGTCTATTCCCGTACGCAGGCGGTTCTGGACTATTATGGAGTGTCAGAAGCGACAGCGGAGGCAAGAGATAATGGCGGAGTGACTGTAAACGGAACGGATGTGGTTGATGCAAACAGGTGGTATACAGCTGTTTCACGCGGCGATACTGTCCCTCAACTCTATACTTATTCGGGCACTAATGTGCGTTTGCAGGAGGCGTCCATAGGTTATACTTTCCCAAGGAAGATGCTTAATAATATCTGCGAGCTGACCATTCAGCTTGTGGGCAAGAACCTGTGGATGATCTACAACAGGGCTCCGTTCGATCCTGAGGCAATTGCCACGACGGGCAACTACTATCAGGGAATCGACTATTTCATGATGCCGAGCACGAGGAATTTCGGATTCAATGTGAGATTAAAATTTTAGGAGGGGACTATGGACAATAGAATTATAAGAATGTGTTTCAGTGCCATTACTGTTGCGGTCCTTTCTTCGGCCTGCACAGCAAATTATTGGAATATCAACAGGAATCAATGCGGGGTAACCGACAGCGAGATGCAGAGGGACGGGTATGCGGTAAAGGCCGCTTTGATAGGCATAGCCAACGGCGTCATCTCTCCCGATGTGAATACAACCCAGTATACTGAATGTCTGCTTGGAGGTACTATGGGTGGCTATATGGCGGACTCTAACCCTGGCTTGTCTGAGACTATCTCAAACTATAATCCCAAAGACGAGTGGACCAATGTGTTCATGAAAAGCAGTTGGATTATTCCTACTATTTATGCCAACTACCGTCTTCTTCATCAGGTTACTGATGATCCGGTGATGTGGGCGGTGGGTGATATCATCAAGGTCGCTGCCATGCACCGTGTGACTGACACATATGGTCCTGTCCCGTATTCCAAGATCGGACAGAACGGTGAGATCAATGTGGCGTATGATTCTCAGCTTGAGGTTTATACTAAAATGTTTGAAGAGCTGGATGCCGCAATAGAGACTCTTATGCCGGAGAGGATGAATAATTTTTCTGCTTCTGCGGATGTCATTTACGGGGGCGTGGTTGACAAATGGATCAAGTTTGCCAATTCCCTGAAGCTGCGCCTTGCAATGAGGGTGTCGTATTGTGCCCCTGAGCTGTCCGAGGCGATGGCGGAATCGGCGGTGATGCATGAGGTCGGAGTGATGACATCGAATGATGACAATGCCGTGTTTTCGTCATGGGGCACGGACGGCAACCCAATCAACAGGGCTGTCGAGTACAATAAGGTGAGAACGCATGATGACGGATCAGCATGCATCACCCAGGGCGGTGACTCCCATGCTGCAGCAGACATCATCTGCTATATGAACGGCTATGACGATCCTCGCAGGGCTGTCTATTTCACACAGAGTGAATGGACCGGATATCAGTATGTGGGAATGCGCAGAGGTATTGAAATACCGAGTCTGTTTTCTGTCGGACATAAATATTCAGGAGTCAATGTGGATGTTGATGATGCTGCGTTTTGGATGACTGCAGCGGAGGTTGCCTTTCTTGAAGCGGAGGCTGTTGCGGTATTCGGGTATGATCTCGGAATCGATGCGCAGACTGCTTATGAAAAAGGTATTTCCCTCTCGTTCGAGCAATGGGGAGTCACCGGAGCAGCGGAATATATTGCAAATAGCACTCTTGTGCCGACGGCTTATAATGACCCGGCCGGTGCAAACAGTTATGCGTCACCTTCGTCAATTACAATAGCATGGAATCGGTCTGCGGACAAGGAGGAGATGCAGGAGCGCATCATTACCCAGAAATGGATTGCCAACTGGCTTCTCGGGAACGAGGCATGGGCAGACTGGAGGAGGACAGGTTATCCGCGTCTTTTCCCGTGTACGGATGCCGGAAACAAAAGTGGTGGCAAGGTGGATAATGTCACCGGTGCGCGCAGAATGAAGTATCCTGAGGATGAAAATGTATCCAATACGGTCAATTATCAGGCTGCTGTGCAGATGCTTGGTGGTGATGGGGACGAGATGAAGACAAGGCTTCAGTTTGACTGCAAGGAGAATAATCCATCATACAGCAGATAGAAACGGACAGAGTTGACTGATAAAAAATATTCAGATTATGGAAAATAGATTGAATAAAATATTTTTTGTCCTGCCCATCATTGTCGTCATGCTGTCTTCGTGCAGCGCCTGGGTCGAACCTGAAGCACTGGATTATGGGACACATGGCGTCATAGGAGAGAAATCTCAGGATTACCTTTCCGCCTTGCGCGCTTTCAAGCAGACGGACCATAAAGTGATGATTCTAAGGATGCCTGGCACATCATCGATACCGGAATCCCGCAATCAGCATATAATGACAATGCCTGACAGTGCAGATTTCATATGTGTGGAAATTTCAAACGCACTCTATCCTGATTTCGTGGCTGAGATTTCACAGGTGAAATCGGACAAAGGTACGCGTTGTGTCAGTTATGTGGATTTCAATGCTATTCAGGAAGTCTGGAATGAACAGGAAGAGGCGAAGGGTGACGGGCAGGTTGCCGGGACTGTGGACGATTTTGTAGAGTTCTGTGCAGAACAGACAAGGATACAGCTGGGTTATTGTGACAGTTATGGCTTTGACGGCATAATGTTTTCGTTTCAGGGAAATATTTCGTCTGAAATGGCTGCTGCAGGCCAGAAAGTGTTCCTTGAGTCTGTGCAGGAGTGGAGAATGACCCATCAGAATGCCTGGATGTTTGCGCGAGGTAGCTTGTCCAATATATCCGATGATTACAAGGATATATTATTTGATTGTGACTACACTGTCCTTGTCAGTTCTTCAGAAAGTTCGGCTGGACAGCTCAATACTATGGTTAACAGATTCATAAGGAACGGGGATGTGCCGTCTGACAGAATCGTGGTTGAGGTGTCAGTCCCGTCCGAAGAGAATCCTGCCCCTGCATGTGCCACGCCACAGACGGCAGCCGAGTGGATAGTGGAGCCGACTGAAGCGTATGTGAAATGCGGAATATGTGTGGGGAATGCCCAGGATGATTATCTCGTGGACACTACATTCGGAAATATCCGCAAGGCCATTTCCATACTAAACGGCAATGGCAGCCAAGACCCTGAAGAACCTGATACTAATCTTTAATTGATAAAGATATGAACTATAATAATATATGGATGATGTTCCTTCTGCTGCCGATTGTAATTGGCTGTGGAACAGTCGACCATTCCCATACATTCGCAAATATGGTCTTTATTTCGGCCTCGTCATATCAGAATGAGTTGAGAGTCCAGACAGATGAGAATGTGACTTCGATGTCTTCAGAAATTACAGTTGCCATGGCAGAGCCTGAAGATAAAGATGTAAATGTGCTGTTCAGACCTGCGCCGGAACTTCTGGAACGGTACAGGCTCGCATACTATGACGACCAGGTGCAGCTTTTACCAGACGGATATTGCGTTGAGGGAGCGGTGACAGCAGTTATTTCTGCCGGGAATATGCAAAGTATGCCGGTTGAATTCCATTTTGAAGGCCTTGACAGGTTGGATTGGTCTAAAAGTTATGTATGGCCGGTGACGATTGATTCCGCATCTGACATGGAAATACTGGAAAGTGCCCGTACAATGTATTTCGTCATCAAGGAAGCCTCGCTCGTGAATGTGGTGGCAGACATGTCAGGAAACAGAGCCTGGCCTGTATGGGATGATTTTACAGAAGTTTCCAATATGCAGGAGTTTACAATGGAAGCTCTTGTCAACGGTACGGCATTCAATAACGAAAGTTCGATACATACGATTATGGGTATCGAGGACTGTTTTCTGGTTCGTGTGGGAGATTCGGCAATCCCTAAGAATCAGCTACAGGTGGCAGTCGGGAGGATAGACAAGGAAGCCAATACGACTTACCGTTATTCCGTATCGAACTCTTCGATGCAGCTCAAGACAGACAGATGGTATCATGTGGCTGTCACATTTGACAATGGTCAGATATCAGTCTATGTTGACGGAGATCTAAAAGGTACGGGCGATTGTTCCGGAGGAGAAATCCAGATGCCATCAGTCAATTTCCAGGTTGCGCATTCAGAGGAAGATGAAGGCAAGCCCCGTTGTTTCTGGGTAGGGTATTCGTATGATGATGACCGTAGTTTCGATGGCCTGCTTTCGGAAGTGAGAATGTGGAACAGGGTATTGTCGCCTGAAGAAATCAATTCAGACAACCATTTCTACAAAGTGGCTGATCCGGAGCAGGATGAAAGTCTGGTTGCATACTGGAAATTCTGCGATGCGCAAGGTAAAGCAGTCAAGGACTATTCTGCATATGGGAACGACCTTATAGCCGAGAAAGATATAGTCTGGAGAACTGTGGAACTTCCGGTTAAGGACTATGAATAAAACACAAATATTGATAACACAATTTCTATGAAAAATTTTTTGAAAATTTCCGCTGCTGCCTGGATGCTGGCTGCAGTCTTGGTCTCCTGCAAGAAAGAGGAGACGCAGGATACTCTTGAAGTCTTTCCTGCAGAAGAAATCAGATTTTCCGCTGTAGATAATGAAGCCGTAGTGCTGACCGTCAATACCAATGCGGCTTCATGGGCGGTGGAATCTGCAGACTGGATACTTACTTCAGCTAAGGGGAATGAGTTGACAGTCAATGTGAAAGATAATGTCAGTGCCGAATCGAGGGCTGCATCTGTCGTCTTTTCCGCAGGCAATGCGAAAAAAGTCATAGTCGGAGTTACGCAGAGCGAGCTGGAGGAAGGGCAGTTTGCATTGAGTGTAACGCCGATGGATCCTATAACATTCATCGGGGATATGACAAGTGTGGACCTTACTGTCGAGACGAATGCAGATACATGGACATATGAAGTTCCGGAATGGATAACAGCTGCCAAGAATGACAATGTTTTGACATTGACAGTTACGGAAAATACGGAGGGAAAGGACAGGTCAGGTTTTGTGGAGCTTTCAGCCCAAGGAGCGAAAACGGTTTCGATACCAGTTGCCCAGAAAATTGACAGGGATGAGCCGAACCTTTCGGATGGAGCGCCTGGCAAGCTCTCTGATGTTTCCGGGGAAAATACGGTGAATATCGCGGTCACGAAAGCGCAGTCGAATGTGGCAGAGATAGTCTTTACATTGGACGAACCTGCCGAGTCAGAAGTCTCTGTTGAAGTATATGTGGATGGAGAGTATCTCGATGAATACAATTATCTCAACACTGCATCGTTGAGGCTTTTCCCCGGGCAGAATGTATCGTTTCCGTCAGACGGGGTCATAACCGTCCCTGCAGGTGAAAGATCGGGCAGCATACAGATGACAATTGACGGTACGACCGGGATAAGCATGGATGTGTCCTATCTGATTCCGGTATGTGTCAAGTCTATAGATAACGCGAGTGTCACATCCTCTACCAAAAGGGTGAACTATATCTACACATACGAGAATCCTAAACAGGTGAAGAACTGCTATTTTGTGGCGGTAAATGACACAAACCCGCTTAATGCTCTTGAATATGTGCTTGCAGACGGGTCTCAGTTCTTCGATGCCGTTGTGCTGTTTGCTGCAAATATCAATTATGACGCAGATGAGGATCTGGTGTATCTGTACAACAACCCAAGCGTACAGCAGCTGCTTGACGAGACGGATACATATCTGCAGCCTCTCCGTCAGAAAGGTATCAAGGTTTATCTCGGTCTGCTTGGTAACCGTACAGCTGCAGGTCTTTGCCAGCTTTCGGACTGGGGCGCTCAACAGTGGGCACAGGAAGTGGCAGAGGCAGTCAGAGATTATAAACTCGATGGCGTAAATCTGGATGATGAATATTCAAGTGATCCTATAATCGGGAACAGATGGTTCCAGACCAAGTCCACAGAAGCCGGATGCAGACTCCTTTATGAACTGAAAAAATCTTTGTCTGCCACATGCTCATGGCCGACAGAAGTCTCTGTCTACAGCGTAGGAAGATTGAATAAACTTTTGTCTGTAGAAGATCTCGAAACAGGAATTGAATATAATCCCGGACAGTTTGTGGATTTTTGGGTGGATGACTATAACAGGGCATCTGATCCTGAGGATGCTCCGGGGATGACGATGAAGCAGTGCTGTGGAATGTCCATTGAGTGTGATGCGGGAAGCGGCTCTATTACAGAAAGTTCTGCAAGGAGAATCAAGGAAGAAGGATATGGCTGGGTGATGTGGTATGCATTTGATCCTAATCCTGACTCAGGAATATATAACAAGGATTATGGATTGAGCATGATGAAAGCAGCAGCCAAAGGCTTATATGATCAGGAACTTCTGGATCCTGCAGGATATTACAAGAAAGTGGAATATGGGGAGAAAGGAGCCTTTGATTCGACAAGATACACTTATTGACAGTTGTTTAATTCTGGCTTTCAGCTCTGAAATGGGCGAGGCTTAAAATAAATGGATATGAAAAAAGTCTTATTTATACTTGCTGCAGTTTTTACAATGGTTGCATGCAGCGAAACAGAATTGGAGCTGGTGGATGAAATCTCTATCGCTCCGCAGAAAAATGTGTTCAGTGCTATGGGCGGTTCGGCAGAGGTGACAGTGCAGAGTTCCGGAG
>JADIMD010000040.1 GCA_017695015.1 Candidatus Cryptobacteroides faecigallinarum
GCCCAGTAGTATGGAGCGAGGATAATGCTGTCGATCATGGACCTATATTGAAAGGACATTCAGAACATTGATCAGTTCCTTGTCGATAGGCTTGTCTATCTTGATCGCCTTGCTGAAAGGCACATACACTATCTTGTCATTGGAGACACCTATCATGACATTGCGCTGCCCTTCATTCAGTGCCTCGATGGCTGCGACTCCGAGCCTGCTGGCGAGGATCCTGTCAAAGGCGCTCGGCTTGCCTCCTCTCTGGAGATGCCCGAGAATGGTCACGCGCACATCATATTCGGGATATTCGGTGCGGACGCGGTTGGCATAGTACATCGCACCCCCGTCCTTCTTGCTTTCGGATACGATGACGATGCTGCTGTTCTTGCTCTTGCGGAATCCGCGGCTGATGAACTGTCCGAGCTGGTCCACATCAGTCTGGTCTTCTGGGATTATGGCGGCTTCAGCCCCGGCTGCGATAGCGCTGTTCTGCGCGAGGAAGCCGGCATCCCTTCCCATCACCTCCACGAAGAATATGCGGTCGTGCGAAGTGGCTGTGTCACGGATCTTGTCCACGCACTCGACTATTGTGTTGAGTGCCGTGTCGTATCCGATGGTGGAATCCGCGCCGTAGAGGTCGTTGTCGATTGTCCCGGGAAGTCCGATGCACGGCACGTCGTGTTCCTGGGCGAAGACCTGTGCCCCGGCAAGGGAGCCGTTGCCTCCGATCACCACGAGGGCGTCTATCCCATTTGCCTTCATGTTGTCATATGCCTTCTGCCTGCCTTCCACAGTCATGAATTCCTCGGAGCGGGCGGTCTTGAGGACTGTTCCTCCTCTCTGTATTGTGTTGCTGACGCTTTCTGAAGTGAAATCCTTTATCTCGTTGTTGATAAGGCCCTCATAGCCTCTGTATATTCCCTTGACTTTCCATCCGTTGAAGATGGCTGCCCTTGTCACGGCCCTGATGGCGGCGTTCATTCCAGGGGCATCGCCTCCTGATGTAAGGATACCGATAGTTGAAATCTTTGCCATATGATATGTTAAATTGTTAATCGAGACAACAAACCTACAAATTTACACAAAATACCGTATCAATATCCATTCCAGTACGAGAATTTTGCCAGTGCTGAGTGTCATGCGGCCTTCCGCGTGTCTAAAACATGATTTTTGCCACCCCTGGCAGTGATGCGGCAAGCAACAGCAGAGGAACGAGGACATGAAGATAATCCTTGAAAAGTTTTTTCATGATTTTCATCGCATGCATTATCTCTTTTGCGACCCTGCCCTGGCTTATCCCGTATTTTTCGGCAATCTCCTTGTGGGAGAGCCCGTCCAGCCGGCTGGACACTAAGATGTCGAATGTCATCCTTTTCATCCTTGTCCCTGCATGGCTCAGAATCTCCTCGATATCCCTTTCCATGATTCTTTCGGTGACATTGTCATTGCCGAGGAACTCGATGTCGGTTTCATAAAGATTCTTCAGGGCGTTTTCCTTAACGGCGAGATGCTTCAGGTGATCGAGGCACTTGTGCTTGACAGTGAGCATCAGATATGCCCTTATCCTGGACTTGTCGTCAGGCAGGACAGGCAGCTTTTCGAGCAGATACGCAAAACTGTCGGATACTATGTCGCGGGCTTTCTCCATATCCTGGACATAGGACAACGCGACAGCTATGTATCTGTCCCTCTCCTGATATAGCGAGAAAACGAGGTCCTGCTTCTTTCCTGAGATATCTCCAGGCATAGGATCAATGAATAATTTAACAAAAGTCCGTCCGCTCTTCCAAAAGAGCAGTCACAAAATTATAAAAGAGTTATTAAATCTATCTAAAAATCAACAAAAATCTTTCAAATGTAAAAGAATTGCAGGGGATTCATCATTTTTTGAAAATTTTCGGGAAGTAAATCGAAGTTCGGTCGCTTTATATATAAATGTCCGGAAATATGGAGATGACTACACAGCAGCTTTACAGATATTTCAGAGGCGAGGCAGCCAAGGACGAGGCGGCCCGCATCGATGCATGGCTCGGTGAAAGCGTAGAAAACCGGAGGCAGTTCATGGAGGTGAGGATGGAATATGAGACCCTTGTCATGAATGCCCGCCCGGAGAAGTCTGCGGAAGGCACGAAGAGACGCAAGGGTGTCAGGGGGCTGATATGGGCAGTGTCCAATGTAGCCGCTGCCGCTGTCCTTTTCGTGCTGGCTGCGGTGTTTGCCGAGCATAAGGTGACAGAAAGGCTTGCAAGTCAGGAAATCACAGTGGAGGTGCCTTTCGGCCAAAGGATGAGGATAACCCTCCCTGACAGCACTGTAGTGGACCTCAATTCGGGCACTGAGTTGAGATATCCGGCAGTGTTCACCGGGAAGGAAAGACTTGTCAAGGTGGATGGGGAGGCCATGTTCCATGTCACGCACAATGAGGAGATGCCGTTCATCGTCAATACTTTCGCCGCTGATGTCAAGGTCCTCGGGACAGTGTTCAACGTGTATGCGGACAGTCAGGAGGACGAGTTCTCCACATCGCTGGTGGACGGGAAGGTGATGGTCACTGTAGCGGATGTCCCCGAATACAGGTATTACCTTGTTCCGGCCCAGACCCTCAGTGTCAGAAATGGAGAGGTGAGCGTCGAGAACATGCTTGATCTTCAGGTGAATTACTGGACAGAAGGGCTGATAAATATCCGGGGAATGTCTTTCGATGACCTGATGAGAAGGTTCGAGAAGGCATACGGAGTGGATATAGTGATTCAGCGTGACAAAATGCCTGACATAGACTGCACGAGCGGTGAAGTCCGCGTGTCCGAGGGTATCGACCACGCTCTGAAGGTCCTCCAGCATATCGCGGATTTCAAATACCACAGGGATAACAGTACGGGAATCATCTACATAAGATAGACACATGGCTTCAGATGCCACCACATGATAATATGTTGAACTAAAAGTGATAATGATATGACATAGAGCATTCTTACCTGTCGGAAAAAAACTGCAGGCGCTGCGAACGCCTGCAGTGAGGTAAAAGCCGACATTAAACAATTCACCCGACTAATTACCAATAATTTACAAATGTATGAATAAAACAGTATTCTACAAAATCTTATGTAGACTGTTCTGCTTTGTATCTATCTGCTGCACATTGTCAGGTACGATGTACGCAGCACATCAAAGCGAGGATCACATCACACTTTCCATGCAGAATGTGCCTTTGCACGAAGTGATGGACGCCATAAAGCAGCAGTCACGCTATCTTTTCATCAATCAGGGCGTAGATGAAGGACAGAATGTAAGTATCGAAGTCAAGGATATGGCAATACAGGATGTCTGCCGTACCTTGTTCAGCCCTGTAAACATCGATTACACCATTGAAGGTGCAACAATCATCATCAAGAACAGACCTGCAGATTCTCCGGTCACTGTCAAAGGTACGGTGGTGGATGCTGCCGGCATTCCTATTCCCGGAGTCGCTGTCATGGAACAGGGGACTACCAACGGTATCACAACTGACCTCGACGGTCTATATGCCCTGGAAGTTTCCGGAGCGGGCAGTGTCCTTGAATTCAACTGCCTTGGCTACAGCACCCGGACTGTTCCTGTGAACGGAAGGGCTGTGGTGGATGTCACAATGGCAGAAGAGAGCATGGTCCTTGAGGGGACTGTGGTCACTGCCCTCGGTATCCGCCGTGCAGAAAAGGCTCTGTCCTACAATGTGCAGGAAATCAATTCGGATGAGTTGCTTGCCAACAAGGACGCGAACTTCGTCAACTCCCTCAACGGTAAGGTGGCGGGCCTTGTGATCAATGCTTCCTCATCGGGAGTCGGCGGTGCTTCCAAGGTCGTGATGCGTGGTCAGAAATCCATCGAGCAGTCCTCCAATGCACTGTATGTGATCGACGGTGTGCCTATGTACACCATGGCAAAGGAAGGTTCGACGGAATTCGGCTCCACAGGTTCTACCGACCCTATTGCTGACATCAACCCTGAGGACATAGAGTCAATGACTGTCCTGACAGGTGCGGCTGCGGCTGCTCTTTACGGTTCCGATGCGGCCAACGGTGCAATCGTGATCACCACGAAGCAGGGACAGGCAGGCAAGACTACGGTGACAGTCACCAGCAATACAGAGGTTTCTTCTCCTTTTGTGCTCCCGAGATTCCAGAACAGATACGGTACGGGCAACCTGCTTTCCACTGCAGGGGCAAGCTATCTGAGCTGGGGCAACAAGCTCAATGCATCAAACTATATGGGCTATGATCCGCACAAGGACTACTTCCAGATGGGAGTGACAGGCACTGAAAGCGTGTCACTTTCGACGGGAACGGAGAAGAACCAGACATACCTTTCCGCAGCTGCGGTCAATTCAAGGGGAATTGTCCCTAACAACAATTATAACAGGTACAACTTCACCTTCCGCAACACAACATCTTTCCTTGACGACAAGCTCAAGCTGGATGTCGGTGCAAGCTACATCCTTCAGAACGACCGCAATGTGGTCAACCAGGGAACCTACAGCAACCCTATCGTAGGTGCATACCTCTTCCCTCGCGGGAACGACTGGGCAGACATTGAGATGTACGAGCGCTGGAGTCCGGAAAGGAGCATCTACACCCAGTACTGGCCAGTCGGAGATGCAGGTATCACAATGCAGAACCCTTACTGGGTCAGCTACCGCAACCTGCGCGAGAACAAGAAAGACCGTTATATGATGAATGCCGGTCTGTCATATCAGGTTCTCGACTGGCTCAGTGTGTCGGGACGAATCAGAATCGACAACTCCATCAATACATATACCGAGAAATACTACGCAAGTACATACAATACTCTGACCGAGCTTTCGGATCGCGGTCTTTATACCGTTGCTGACTCGAAAGACAAGCAGATATACGGTGATGTGCTTGTGAACATCAACAAGGCATGGGAAGACTGGAGTCTCCAGGCTACCGCCGGTGCTTCATTCACTGATATGCGTTCAGAGATGAGGCAGATCAGAGGTCCTATCGCCGACGGATCTGTGGAAGGTGAAAGGGCAGGGCTTGCCAATGTGTTCAATGTGATGAACCTCAGCCAGTCCAGGACTTCGAGAGCCGAATCCGGGTGGAGGGAGCAGACCCAGTCCGTATTCGCGTCAGCGGAAATCGGTTTCAAGGGTGCGTACTACCTTACTCTGACAGGCAGGAACGACTGGCCTTCGCAGTTGGCGGGGCCAAACTCCAACCAGTCTTCGTTCTTCTATCCGTCTGTGGGTGCGTCCGTGGTGCTTTCAGAGATTATCCCGAACATGCCTCAGATGCTCGAATACCTGAAGATCAGAGGTTCATGGGCATCAGTGGGTGTGGCTTTCGAGAGATATATCGCCAACCCTCTGTATTCATGGAACACCAACAACACATCATGGAACACCCAGACCCAGTATCCTCTCTACAACCTCAAGCCTGAGAGGACATCTTCATGGGAAATCGGTCTGACCATGCGTTTCCTCAAGTATTTCAACCTTGATGCGACATACTACCATGCACTTACATCCAACCAGACCTTCGACCCTAAGATTTCCGTGGGTTCAGGTTATTCCAACATGTATGTGCAGTCAGGTAGTGTCCTCAACAACGGTGTCGAGGTAGCCCTCGGGTTCGACAACACATGGGGAATCTTCAACTGGAACAGCAACCTTACCTTCTCCGCCAACCACAACAAGATACTGTCCCTTGCGGATGATATCGTTGTCAACGGAGTGCATACGAGCATAGACCAGCTGGACATGGAAGGTCTTGACCAGGCTCACTTCATTCTCCGCGAAGGCGGTACTCTCGGAGACCTGTATTCTCTCGTGGACCTTCAGAGGGACAGCAGGGGGAACATCCTTATCAACGAGAACGGGGAAGTCAGCAAGTCCAACATCACTGATTCCGACAAGTACATCAAGCTCGGCAGTGTGCTTCCGAAGGCGAACCTCGCATGGAACAACAGTTTCAGGGTAGGCAATTTCAACTTCGGTTTCCTCATCACCGCCCGCATCGGTGGCATCGTGTATTCCAAGACCCAGGCAATGCTCGACGGTTTCGGAGTGTCGGAAGCTTCCGCCCTTGCCCGTGACAACGGAGGGATTCTTGTGAACGGAGGAGATGTGGTGAATCCTCAGCTCTGGTATCAGGAGGTTGGCTACAATACCCCTGTGCCTCAGTACTACACCTATTCTGCCACCAATGTAAGACTCCAGGAGGCTACCATAGGGTACACATTCCCTCGCAAGATGCTCGGCAATGTCTGCGAACTCACTCTCCAGCTTGTCGGCAGGAACCTCTGGATGATCTACAACAAGGCTCCGTTCGACCCTGAATCGATAGCTACGATGAACAACTACTATCAGGGAATCGACTATTTCATGTTGCCGAGCACAAGAAACTTCGGCTTCAATATCAGACTTAAATTCTAAGGAGGCAGCGTCATGATACAGAAAATTTTCAAGAATCTTGTCTTTGCGCTTGCCGCTGTGGCAGGCACGGCGTGTACGGCCAACTATCTGGACATAAATTCCAATCCATATGAGGTGAACCGCGACCAGATGCTGGCTGACGGCTACAGTATCGGAGCTGCCCTCAGCGGTATGTCCGGTGTGGTCATCTCCACAGACAACAATACGGCGCAGTTCACGGAGAACCTGCTCGGAGGTACCCAGGGAGGATATTTCGGGGACACCGGCTCATGGGCCCAGACAATCTCCCAGTTCAATGCCCCTGACAACTGGACCAACGTGTTCCTTGCCAGCGACCAGGTGATACCTCTGTTCTATTCCAACTACACTGAGCTGCACATCCTCACCGACGAGCCTGTGCCGCTTGCAATAGCGGATATCCTCAAGGTAGCTGTGATGCACAGGGTGGCTGATACATACGGCCCTATCCCTTATACCAATATCGGAGCGGACGGCCAGATTGCTGTCAAGTACGACTCTGAGCAGACTGTGTACGAGTCCATGATCAACGACTTGACAGCTGCTGTCAATACCCTGACCGAATATCAGACTTCGACCCTTCCGGCAACGGCGGACTATATCTACGGCGGTGATCCGGTGAAATGGGCGAAATACGGGAACTCCCTCAAGCTCAGGCTTGCCATGAGAATCATCAATGTGGACAGGGAATTCGCGGAAAAGGCTGTCAAGGAGGCGGTGGACCACGAGATTGGGGTGTTCGAGGACAATACCGACATCGCACAGCAGACTGTTTTTGGCACCAACGGAAACCCTATCCGCTACACTGCATGGTATAACCCTGCAACGAGCGTAGATGGAGCGGCCCATACCTGTACTACCGGCGGCGATTCCCATGTGGCTGCTGATATCACCAGCTATATGAATGCCTACAACGATCCACGCAGGGAGAAATATTTCATCAAGTCGGAATGGGATGGTGCAGAGTACACATATTGCGGTATCCGCCGCGGTATCGTGAGACCTGCCATTGCAAAGGAAGGTCACAGGTATTCCGGAATCAATCTGACTGCCCAGAGTCCTCTCGTGTGGATGAATGCTGCGGAGGTCGCTTTCCTCAAGGCTGAAGCTGCAGCTGTCTACAACATCACATTTGCTGACGGGGGTTCGGCGCAGTCATATTATGAGCAGGGCATCAGGCTCTCGTTCTCCCAGTGGGGAGCAGAAGGCGCGGATGCATATATCGCACAGAGTTCACCAGTGTCGGTCTCTTACGATGACCCTTGGACGAACGACAATCCTAACGACCCCGTGAGCAACATTTCAGCTCCTGCAGTGGCCTGGGATGATGCTGCTGCACCTGAAGAGAAGCAGCAGCGTATCATAACCCAGAAATGGATTGCCAACTTCATTCTCGGCAACGAGGCTTGGGCAGACTACCGCCGTACCGGATATCCTGTACTTTTCCCGGCGAGCGATGCGGGCAATCTCTCGAGAGGTGTTGTGGACTCTAACAGAGGGGCGCGCAGGATGCCATATCCACAGAGCGAATACACCAACAACCCTTACATGTCCGAGGCGGTCACCATGCTTGGAGACGCGGACGACATGGGTACGGACCTCTGGTGGGCCAAGAAAGACTGACAATTAAAACTATTATAGATTATGACTATAAGATCAAACAAGATATTTACGGCAGTTGTGGCAATGCTTGCCATCTTAGGATCTGTATCATGCTCCAAATGGACAGAGCCCGAGAGCATGCCTCTGCATTCACCTTCTCTGGAAGAGATGTATCCTGAGGAGTATGCGGATTACATTGCCTCAATCAGAGCCTACAGGCAGACAGACCATCAGATGGTCTGGGGCTGGTTTGACAACAGCGCTTCGTCCGCCACGGGACAGTCAGTCAGGTTGACTGCTATTCCGGACAGTCTGGATGCGGTAGTGCTGATGTATCCTGAACTCCTCGATTCATGGGAGGTGGAAGAGATGCACGCCATTCAGCAGGAAAGGGCTGTCAAGGTGATGTATACCATAAGGTACAGCGATATAGTAGCTGAATACGAGGCTTCGCTTCCTCAAGAGGACGACACTACGGATGATTCAGAAGCGGAAGTCACCGAAACCATGGATGAGACCGATGCATCTCCCGCTGAGGACGGTTTCATTGCTGTGATGGATGCATATCTGGACAGGGTGCTTCCTCTGTGTGAAAAATACGCTTTCGACGGTATTACGGTATGGTATGATCCGGTCGATTATACCCACATCGAAGAGTCGGCATCCCGTATTGAGGCTGCCCGCCATACGGCTTTCCTTACGAAGCTCAATGAGTGGATAGCTGCGAATCCTGAGAAGATGTTTGTGATGGAGAGCTCCAGGATGCAGTATATCATGGACAGCTCTATCCTCGAAGCTTCGGATTATATAGTTGTCCATACCGAATTGGAGACCAATATCATAGGCGTGAGCATGGCTGTCAACAACCTCCTTGTGGAGGGCATACCGTCAGACCGTTTCATAGTGCTTTCGCATATGACTTCGTCGTCAGATCCGCGTCTCGGATATATTACCGACACTGACGGCAACTCTGTCAATGCCACATGGGAGATTGCATGGTGGGTGAGCGAGCCGGCCGAAGGCATGACCAAAGCAGGGCTTGGCATTTATGCCATAAATTCTGACTACTGGTCATCCGAGGTGGATTATTACATCACAAAGAAAGCGATTTCCATTCTCAATCCTTCTCCAATAAATTAGAGTATGATGAAAAAAGCTACAATATTAAAAATATCATCAGCCATCCTTGCGGTGCTTGCGATGGCTTCCTGCCAGCAGAAGGAATGGACATACGAGAACAAACTGTATATTTCAGGAGACAAGGTGATCAAGACCATCACCAATATCAAAGTGAATGCTGTGGACCAGGATATCGTGGCATCCGTGCCTAAACCTGCAGAATCCAGAATCGACATCACATTTGCTGCAGACGAGTCTCTGGTGTCTACATACAACGAGGCATATTATGACAATGCCATTGCCCTTCCGGCAGAGAATTACACTATTTCCGAGCCTTCTGCCTTCATCGCTGAAGGTGCTGTTGCGTCGACCCCTGTGACGGTGAGCTGTTTCGGACTCGACCTCCTGCCTAAGGACCAGGTCTATGTGCTCCCGGTGACTATCGTAAGTGCGACCAACATAGAGATACTATCTTCTGCAAAGACTTCTTATCTGGTTTTCCAGGGAGGTGCTCTCATAAATGTTGCGGCAGACTTCGAAGACAACAACTACATCGAGTTCGAGGCTTTCGAGAAAGGGTTGAGCAGTGTGGACCCGTACAAGAACTTGACAGACTTCACCATGGAGGCTCTGATCAATATCAGGCAGTTCGAGCCAGGTATCCAGTCCGTTATGGGAGTCGAGGGTAAACTGCTGATCCGTATCAGCGACAACGGGCTTGAGCCTAACCAGCTTCAGGTGGTGACGCCTTTCGGCAATTATCCTACGACAAGCGATCCGAAGACTACATGTGCACTGACCCCGAACAAATGGACACACATTGCCGTGACGGGGAATGCCGAATCACGCGAAGTCAAGGTCTATTTTGACGGACAGGAAGTTGGCAGTGACATCTTCTCCGGATGGAGCACTATAGATATTGTGACCCCATACCAGTCGGACAAGGGTCTGCAGTATTTCCATATCGGTTATTCATACGAGGCCGGCAGGGAAATGGACGGAATGATCTCCGAATGCCGTTTCTGGAATGTGACCCGCTCACAGGAGGAGATTGCCGCCAACATGTACGATGTGGACCCTAAGACAGAAGGACTGCTCGGATACTGGAAATTCAACGAAGGCAGCGGTGAGACCATCAATGACAGGACAGGGAACGGAGTGAACGGTACTGCGCATTCCTATCTGGTGTGGACTCCAGTAGCGCTTCCTGAATAATAACAATCTAAATGAAAAGGAAATGAAGAATATATACAAGAAAACCAGTCTTGCCGTGGCTGCTGCAGGAGTGTTGTTCGGATGGGTTGCCTGCACGGACCCTATCGAAATAAGTCCGGATACAGACAGTTCTGCCTTGACCGAGGCTGCAGGGCTGTATGCATGGATAGATGTCATTGACAATCCGCGCATGAAGACTGTGGAGGTCCGTACAGAACCTCTGGTCATGGATCTTCAGGTGAGCATGAGCAGGGAACACAATGCCATAGCCTCTTTTTCGATAGAACCTGATCTTTCGCAGGACCTTGTGGACCAGTACAATACTGCGCATGCCACAGATTTCCTCGCTCTTCCTGAGACTGCTCTCGTCCTGGAAGACGACGGTATTATGATGATTGCCCCGGGTGAGAGAAAGTCATACGAATTCAGCCTGACCGTAGATCCCCGGGGAGTGGATGAGGGTACATACCTGCTCCCTGTGAAGTTCTCTTCCACGACTGAAGATGTGACAGTGCAGGACAGGGATGCCGTGAAATATTTCATTGTCAAGCTGCTCGGTGACATGCCGTCCACGGCCAAGGAAACAGGCATAATTTCCATAGCCTATATCGAGGTCAACGGCTTCAACCCTCTCAATGCAGGGGAATGGGTGATGGCTGACAGCGGCAAGCCGTTTTTCGACATTGTGAACATCTTCGCCGCCAACATCAAGTTCGACAGCGAGACTGGAAGCGTCTACCTTTCTCTCAACGCCAATGTGCAGCATATCCTCGACAACAGGGACAAATACATCAAACCTCTGCAGGACAAGGGTATGAAAGTCTGTCTGACAGTGTTGCCGGACCATGATGGCGTGGGATTCGCCAATCTTCCTGATGAGGACATAGCCCGTTTCGCTACTGAAATCAAAGCAGTAGTCGAGGCTTACGGACTTGACGGTGTGGATTTCGATGACGAGTATGCTGAGTATACAAGCCATGACATTCCGGGATTCGTCTATCCAGCCTCTTCAGTGCCTTTCGGCAAGCTGATGTATGAGGTGAAGAGGATAATGCCGGACAAGCTCCTGACCCTGTATTTTATCGGGTCTGCTACAGAAGGCTTCTTCTCCGACATAGACGGGATGCAGCCGGGTGAGTTCATCGATTATGCATATTATGCCCAGTATGGCAGCTGGTTAGATGTGTCGGAATGGATCAAAGGGATGGACAGGAGCCAGTGCGGACCATACTCATGGGATATGAATGACTATGGGGACGACTGGATGATGACAGACCGGGTCAGAAGCGACGGATACGGTGTGCAGGTATGCTATGACCTCAGGTCCGTAGATGATCCTAATGTCTCTGACGGAAAGTATGAGTACACCCTTGACATAATATCCCAGGATCTGTACAGCGAAGGGGTGGTACATACCGGGATTAACCATGCCAAAGACTGGTAACGGTCTGCATTGAAATATAAATTAAACTAAAGATTATGAAACGATTGTTATATATTATACCTTTCCTGCTCTTCTTTGCAGCGGCCTGTACTGAAGACCCTGTGGAGCCTCAGACGCAGGATGACGGGTCAGGCATAACCCTGAGCACCACCACCCTCTCTTTCCTCAATACGGGTGAGGCAGTGGACGGCGCCGCTTCGGTCACAGTGACCAGTAATGCAGACTGGACCCTTATAGGCAAGGATGACTGGTGCCATCCTTCGGTCACTGAAGGCAAGAACGGGGAATCCGTGATTTTCACTGCCGATGCCAATCCTGGGGCAGAGTCCAGGACTGCTGAATTCTTTTTCGTTTCCGGAAGCAAGACCGAGAAACTGTATGTGATGCAGAAGCAGAATTCGGTAATTGAACTTTTCAAGGATGAGTTCGATCTTCCTCGTGAAGGTGGCGACATCGCCGTCCGTGTCAGCGCCAACGAGGAGGTTACCGTGAATATACCTGCAGAATATCAGTGGATAACCCGGGTGGAGACACCTGCGTCCAAGAGCCTTGACCTGAATGTGTTCTACTTCCATATCGCCGAGACGGACGAGTATGAGCAGCGCAGCGGAAGAATAGAATTCCTGTCAGGAGGCAATACAGTCCCTGCAACTGTCACCCAGGAGAGGAAAATCGAACTGAGGGTAGAGCAGGCGACTTATGATGCAGGGCCTGATGGTGGCACAGTGGAGGTCGTTGTCCATACCAACCTGCCATACAGTGTGGATGTGCCGGATGTCACATCCTCATGGCTGACTCCTGATCTTGACGAGAATGCCGGAACAGATCCCGGGAATATCACCACAAGGACAGAGATGTTTACAGTCGGCACTCAGGGAGAGATGACCCGTGCAGGCAAGATAACCCTGACATCCCTTGACGGTAGCCTCACCACATCGTTCGTCATCCGTCAGAGGGGAAGCAACCCTAAGACCATAGAGATTCCGGACGAGAATTTCCGCCAGGCTCTTGCAGACATTTCTTATGTGATTATCGACGGGTATGAGGCTCCGGAGTGCGAACTTTCCGACCTCGGGCAGAACGCAACGGAGATGAATGTCAGCGGAAAGAATATAGAATCCATCGAAGGCATCAGGAACTTCCCTAATGTGCAGAATCTGGACTGCAGCAACAACAACATCACGAAGATGGATTTCAGCGGCACTAAAGTATATACTGATTATTATAACAATTACTCCAAACTTTATGGCAATCCTATAGAGGAACTGATAGGAGGAAACTACATACAGTATGTGATGCTCAATTGCGCTGACGGGAATAAACAGGAAGTGCCCGGTAATGGCCTGACAGGCGCCAATGGGGTGTCTTCAAAGAAGTTGAGAGTGGAAGGTTCTGCTATAATGGGTGTCTATGTGCAGTACAATCCTGCTCTCGAAAAAGTCGACATCTCATCTTGTGCAAAATTGAATTCCATCTATTACTTGGGTGCGACAGGCTGTGGCATAAATAATCCTCCGTTCAGGGCATATTTCCCGACAGGGACATATATTTCGGATTGGGGTGTGCCTGATGGATGTGAATATATAGCCGGTCCGCCAACAGATTGGTAATGTATCAATAACACTTTTTAATGTTCAGGGTGCCTCGTGAGAGACGCCCTGTTCTTTTATTTTTAGTACCTTTGCCGGTCGGGCACCGGATTGTGCCGCAGGAGTGCGGGGCTTGACTGGATGGCAAGATACCGGTGAGACAGATAAATGCCAGGAAATGAAGATAGGAAACATAGATCTGGGGGAGAGGCCGCTGTTTCTTGCGCCTATGGAGGATGTGACTGACGCATCCTTCCGTTTTGTGTGCAAGGAATTCGGGGCCGACATGATGTATACTGAATTCATCAGTTCCGACGGGCTTATCCGCGATGCGCGCAAGTCGCTGGCGAAGCTGGTGACATATGACTATGAAGCCCCGATAGGAATCCAGATATACGGGAATATTCCCGAGGCAATGGTGGATGCCGCCAAGATGGCGGAGCAGGCCGCAGAGATTGCAGGAGGCCATGGGGCGGACATCGTGGACATCAATTTCGGCTGCCCAGTGAACAAGATCGCACGCCGAGGGGCAGGCAGCGGAATGATGCGCGAGCCTGACAAGATGGTGGAAATCACGAAAATGGTCGTGGATGCGGTGAAGCTTCCTGTGACCGTCAAGACCAGGCTTGGCTGGGACGAGAATTCCAAGATCATAGTGGAGCTGGCGGAAAGGCTTCAGGATGTCGGCATCCGGGCTCTGACCATCCACGGCAGGACGCGCAGCCAGATGTACACGGGCCAGGCTGACTGGACCCTCATCGGCAAGGTCAGGGAGAATCCGAGGATGCATATCCCGATAATAGGCAACGGGGACATAACTTCTCCTGAAAAGGCAAAGGAGGCTTTTGACCGTTATGGGGTGGACGGGATAATGATAGGCCGTGCGACATTCGGTCATCCGTGGATATTCCGCGAGATCAGGCATTACCTCGACACCGGTGAGCTGCTTCCTCCGATGAGCGTCTCCGACAGGGTGGCTCTTGCAAAAAGGCATCTCGCCAGATCCCTGGAGCTGAAAGGGGACAAGGTCGGCATTCTCGAAATGCGCCGTCACCTGAGCTGCTATTTCAAGGGACTTCCCGATTTCAAGGAGACCCGTCTGAAGCTCGTGACCCTCACTGACCCTTCAGAACTCTATTCCACCCTTGACTATATCGCTGACCGCTGGTCCGATGCCATTCCCGTGAACGCCAATGTCTATGGCGTTTAAGCAAAATATTTTGCTGAGAATAAAATAATTGTTATCTTTGCGCCCCCTATGTAGTGTAGGGAACGCAGTTTTTAGTATTAACCAATTAAAGATCAAGACAGTGAACACACAGAGTTACAAGACAGTTTCTGCCACACCGGCAACTGTCAACAAGGAGTGGGTTGTCATTGACGCTACTGACATTCCTCTCGGCCGTCTTGCTTCCAGGCTTGCCCTTGTCCTTCGCGGCAAGACAAAGCCGAGCTTCACTCCGCACATTGACTGCGGTGACAATGTCATCGTGCTCAATGCCGACAAGGTGAAACTCACCGGTAAGAAAATGACCGACAGGGTGTATGTCCGTCACACTGGCTATCCGGGAGGACAGCGTTTCTCCACTCCGAAAGAGATCCTGGCAAAGAAACCTACAGAACTTCTCAGGATGGCTGTAAAGGGAATGCTCCCTAAGAACCGTCTTGGTGCAAAGCTCATCAACAACCTCTACCTCTATCAGGGTACAGAGCATCCGCACCAGGCACAGAAACCAAGAACTATTACATTAAACGAAATTTAATCAGATGAAAGCAGTAAACGCACTTGGAAGACGTAAATCAGCAGTCGCTCGCGTTTATGTCGTACCTGGAAAAGGCAACATTACAATCAACGGCAGGGACATCAATGACTATTTCACAGAGGAGTCTCTCCGCTACATTGTAAACCAGCCTTTTGAAGTTACAGGTACGGTTGCCCAGTTTGACGTGAAGGCCAACCTCGACGGAGGTGGAATCAAGGGTCAGGCAGAGGCTTTGAGGCTCGGTATCGCACGCGCTCTTTGCGAAGTGGATGCAGAGGCTTACCGCCATCAGCTCAAGACAGCAGGATTCCTCACCCGTGACGCCCGTGAGGTCGAGAGGAAGAAACCTGGTCAGCCTGGTGCACGTAAACGCTTCCAGTTCAGTAAACGATAGTATCTTATCGGCTGATTTACACAATGCACAGTCCGGTAGCAAATCTTCGGACCTTCGTCAGGGACGCGAGTTCCGGGAAGCTGCTTGAAGATTGCCGAGGCTGCGGAAAATCCTGGAGACCGGCAACTCCGCTACTCCAGATTGATGAAAGAGCCTGACAGGTATGGCAAAAGCCTGGAGGGAAAAGAAAACACAGAAAAATTTTAAAACAATGCCAAGAACAAATTTCCAAGAATTGCTTGATGCAGGAGTTCACTTCGGCCACCTTGCCAGGAAGTGGAACCCTAAGATGGCTCCATATATCTTCGACCAGAAGAACGGGATCCACATCATCGACCTGCATAAAAGTATAGTAAAAATCGACGAGGCTTCAAATGTACTCAAACAGCTGGCACGCTCCGGCCGCAAGATACTTTTCGTAGCCACAAAGAAACAGGCAAAGGACATCGTTGCCGAGAAGGCAGCTGCTGTCAATATGCCATATGTGACAGAGAGATGGCCGGGCGGAATGCTTACCAACTTCCCGACT
>JADIMD010000041.1 GCA_017695015.1 Candidatus Cryptobacteroides faecigallinarum
TCTGTCTGGCAGCTGATGTCCACTGTCTTGACTTTGGCGCTTTCGCGTCTCCTGACAAGTTCTTCCTTCTGGAGCCAGATCTGTACGGTGTCGATGTATCCGATGCATTCTCCTTTGGACAGAATGTCCCCTTCCCGGATGTCCAGCTTCATTATCTTTCCGCTGCTTTCGGAGGACACGGTTATGTCTGTCGCGTCCACCTGTCCGCATGCGTCGAAATCCGGTGTCTTGTGCCTGCATCCTGCAGCGAGAACGGCTGCAGCGAGCAGTGCTATTGATCCTGTAAAGTTGTGTGTATTCATGGCTTTGGTTTTATTTCATTGTTCCGTCGGAATATCCTATACAGTTTTTGAGGTCGTATATTGCCATCAGCAGCTGGACTTCGTGTATCGATTCAGTCGCCCTGGCATTGTATTCATCGCTTATCCTGTCCATGAGGTCCGACATGGAGATGGTCCCGTTGCGGTACTGTTCCTCCCCGGCTTCCCTTATGGATGCCTGAAGACTGATGATTTCCTTGTCCTTTTCTATCTGCACCCTCGCCTTGTCGATTGCACCCTGCATCTGGGTGGCGTTCAGGCTCGTGTTCAGCAGAAATGTCTCCTTGTCGGATTCGATGGTCCTGAGCTGGGTGTCGAGCTTCCGTTTCTCGGATTTTCTCGTGTAGAGTGCCCCGATGTCCCATGACATTTTGATACCTGCCGTGTAATATGGCTGGAACGAGTTCTCCAGAATATTCAACCCCGGCCGTCCTATGCCACCCTGTATCGACAAGCTGAATTTCGGGGAAATCTTGGAATTGAGCTGGCGCAGCTGTGCCTCATTCTGCTGCATCTGGGCATCGTACAACAGCAGTTCCGGCCTTGTGACGGTGGAGGCGGAGGATGTGGCGGCATCGTCGACGGGGATTGAGAGCCTCTTGTCTCCGAGGCTTGTACCTGTCAGTTTTTCAAGCATTCTGACATATGCCTCCCTGTCTGTCAGCAGCCCTTCTTCCTGTTGCTCGCAGTTGAGCATCTGCACCCGTATCATGTCGAGGTCCGATTTGTAGGCCGTGCCGTTGTCGATACGGGCCTGGACCTGTCTTGCATTACGCTTCAGACTTTCTTCGAGGATGTCGTTCTGCAGGAGCTGGCCGTCGATCAGCAGGATGCCGAGGTAGATTTTGACAACCCTGTCGTTGATGGAATACACCGAGACTTCCACCTGTTTCTTCTGGACCTCTGCCCCGGTGGAATATATCTCTTTCTGGCTTCGGGTGGTGCCTCCGTCCCAGATGGTCTGGCTGATCTCGCCCACGAGGGAGTATTGGTCATGAGGGAGGTTGAAGCTGAATCCAGGGATGTCGAACGGCATTTCCACCACATCGGACTGGTATGTGGCCTTCCCTGATATGTTCAGACGGGGCAGCCATGATTTCATAGCTCCTGAAATGTCGTATTTCGCAGCCTCTTCTATCAGGTTGAGCTGCTTGATCTGAGGGTAGTTCTCCCGTGCCAGCCGCATGCATTCCTCGATGCTGATGCTGTCTGTTTCCTCCTGCCCGTTGCAAATGAACGGGCATAGGATAGCGGACAGAAAAATGAGTATTCTGCTTGTCCTTGTCATGATCAGATCGTTTTGGTATCGTGTTCTTTTTCTTCAAGTCCTCCGTATAGCCTTGCTCTGATTAAGGCTATTATCTCCGCTTTCCTGGCTTTCAGGATTTCTTCTGTCCTGCCGTCACCGATTTCTCCGAACAGCTTGCCGGCGGCAGGAATCATCATGAAAGCGGACAGGTTGAGCGTGGCGATGTCGAGCACCAGCTGCAGGGGATCTATCCTGCAGATTCTGCCTTTGTCAATCTCTTTCTGGATAAGGTTATAATGGAAGCGGATGATTCTGCTGACCGTTTCCCGTATCCGCCCCTTGTAGTTTTCTATCAGTTCGGGATTGAACCTGACAGTGTCGTAGAGGAATGCAGGCAGTTTGGGGTGCTTCATCAGGAAATCGAAATGGGTGGAAATACCCGTTTCCAGGCTTTCCCAGAATGGAGCGTCTTTCCTCATGACAGGGTGGAACGAAGCGAGAAGTTCATCCATGTTCCGGTCCAGCACTTTGACGAAGATATGCTCTTTGGTCCTGAAATAATAGTGCAGCATCGCGTGTGTCACTCCGGCTTTTTTGGCGATCATCGTGGTCGTGGTGAGGTTGTATCCGTTTTCGAGAAACAGCTCCTCCGCCGCGGCGCTGATAGCCAGCTCAGTGTTGTTCTGTTCCTTGTCGTTTTTCCTACGCATGATTAACAATTATGTTTAACAGTCCTGTTAATAACAGCGCAAATGTATATACTTTTTTTATTATTTGAAAATTTTGGCTATGTTTGTTTCAAAACCGATAATTGTACCTTATGAAAACATCTTTCACAGTGCTTGCTTTTGTGCTTGGCGCGCTTTCAGGTCTCTATAATGCAGATGCCCAGAACATATTGGAGGAATCCCGGTCCGTTGAGGACCTGATTCCCGTGGAAATGAAATTCTGTATGGGATCTTACCGTATTGGCAGCCATTGGCTGAGCGAGGAGGAATTGCAGGCACATGTGGGTGATGCTATCTTTTATGAAACTTATGTCGGGGCGAGAAAGCAGTATATTGCAGGAGCCGTGACAATGGGAGGAGGAGCCGGACTTATCATT
This sequence comes from Candidatus Cryptobacteroides faecigallinarum, assembly GCA_017695015.1. Classification (GTDB taxonomy): domain Bacteria; phylum Bacteroidota; class Bacteroidia; order Bacteroidales; family UBA932; genus Cryptobacteroides; species Cryptobacteroides faecigallinarum. The sequence goes on from JADIMD010000041.1 coordinate 2,675, forward strand.
GCCGGCTCGGTGATAACGGATGCTGCTGGCAGGAGCGGAGCCAATCCTTCCGTGACAAATGCGGCAGTTGGCGTGGCCGCGGTATGTTATATGGTCGGAACACTCTCGCTCATGACCGGTATACCTTTCCTTGCCATCGGTTCGGGGCGGCTGAAATGGATAGCAAGGGACTATAACAAAAGACAGGCGCCTGTATCTCTCGATTTCGGTGCCTGTCCAAACGGTGTAGGTCTTTGCCTTAAATTCTAATCTTTTACATTGGCGATTGCTTCCCTGATCTTGCCTTCGATTTCGTCGCACAGTTCGGTGTTGTCTTCCAGGAGCTGCTTCACGGCTTCACGGCCCTGTGCAAGTCTGGTGTCTCCGTAGCTGAACCACGAACCGCTCTTCTTGATGATGTCGAGCTCGACTCCGAGATCGATAATCTCACCCACATGCGAGATGCCTTCTCCGAATACGATGTCGAATTCCGCCTTCTTGAAAGGAGGGGCAAGCTTATTCTTCACAATCTTTACCCTTGTGCGGTTGCCGAGCGCCTCTTCCCCGTCCTTGATCTGGGTGGTCTTGCGCACATCCACCCTGATTGAAGCGTAGAATTTCAATGCGTTTCCTCCGGTGGTGGTCTCAGGGTTGCCGAACATCACGCCTATCTTGTCCCTGAGCTGGTTGATGAAGATGCAGCATGTGTTGGTCTTGCTGATGTTGGCGGTGAGTTTCCTGAGTGCCTGGCTCATCAGTCTTGCCTGGAGCCCCATCTTCGAGTCTCCCATTTCGCCCTCGATTTCAGCTTTCGGGGTGAGGGCTGCTACAGAGTCGATGACGATGATGTCTATCGCTCCCGAACGGATGAGGTTGTCGGCAATCTCCAGCGCCTGCTCCCCATTGTCAGGCTGGGAGATCAGAAGTGTGTCAAGATTGACACCGAGATTCTTTGCATATGTCCTGTCGAATGCGTGCTCCGCATCGATGATGGCTGCGATGCCTCCCTGCTTCTGTGCCTGCGCTATAGCGTGGATTGCTAAAGTGGTCTTTCCGCTTGATTCGGGTCCGTAAATCTCGATGACCCTTCCTCTCGGATATCCTCCTATCCCGAGCGCGTGGTCCAGAGCTATGGAGCCGCTCGGAATGACCGAAACTTCCCATTTAGGCTGATTCCCCAGCGTCATTATCGCCCCTTTCCCGTAATCCTTCTCAATCTTGTCCATAGTCGCCTGCAAAGCCTTGAGCTTGGCGGCATTGACATCTGTCCCTGCTTTTTCTTCTGCTTCTTTAGCCATAAATGTAAATGTTAAAGTTAATAATCTGTGCCATGCACATATCCCTACAAAGTTAGTCAAAAAGCCGGAACATTGTGTATTTTTCCCTATTTTTATCTATGTTTGCAGAAAATGATTCCGGATGAAAGAGAGACTTGCAGGAAAGAACCTCGAAGAGCTGCGTGCTGTGGCCGAGGACACCGGGCTGCCCCGTTTTGCGGCTTCGCAGATGGCGCAGTGGCTTTATGTAAAAAAGGTCAGGACAATAGACGAAATGACCAATATCTCCCGTTTCGGGAGGGCAGCGCTTGCTGAAAAATATGAAGTTGGTGTCTCAGGGTACAGTATGGTGCAGGAATCCGTGGACGGCACGAGGAAATATCTTTTCCCTGTAGGCCGGCCAGGGCAGAAGGACAGGAAGCCGGGCTTTCTGGAGCAGAGTGCGGTGGAAGCCGTGATGATCCCGGACGGGGACAGGTCCACATTGTGCGTGTCCTCGCAGTCAGGCTGCAGGATGGGCTGCCATTTCTGCATGACTGGAAGGCAGGGGTTCCACGGGAACCTGTCGGCAGCTGACATCATTTCGCAGTTCCTTGCAGTGGATGAAACGGATTCCCTGACCAATACGGTCTTCATGGGGATGGGGGAGCCTCTTGACAATTACGACAATGTCTCCAGGGCAATAGAGATACTCACATCAGACTGGGGATTCGGGTGGAGTCCCAAGAGGATAACCCTTTCTACCATAGGAGTCATGCCTGTGCTGAAGAAATATCTCGACGAGAGCAGATGTCATCTGGCGGTCAGTCTCCATTCCCCGTTCCATGAGGAGAGGCTTTCTCTCATGCCTGTGGAGAAGGCGTGGCCGATAGAGGAAGTGGTCGACCTGATACGCAGGTATGATTTCACGGGCCAGCGCAGGGTCAGCTTCGAGTATACCATGTTCGCAGGCTTCAATGATGACAAACGTCATGCGGATGCATTGGCAAGGCTTCTCAAAGGTCTTGAATGCAGGGTCAACCTGATCAGGTTCCATCAGATCCCCGATTTCCCGTATACGACTTCTCCTGATGCGGTCATGGAGGCTTTCCGCGACCGTCTCAACAGGGCAGGCGTGGTCACTACGATCAGGGCGTCCAGGGGTCAGGATATCTTTGCTGCATGCGGCATGCTCGCAGGGAAACACGGTAAAGATCTCGGAAAATGAGGCCCCTTGTACGCATACTGCTTATTTTCCTGCTGATGGTATCATCTGCCGTTAGCATGTTTGCCGATGACTATCCGACTCCTAAGCATCCTTATTCTCATGCCGATTCGGTGGCAATTGCCGAGGTGAAAGCCAGGATGGACAGCATCAGGCAGCACCGTCCGACTGTCGCCCTTGTCCTGAGCGGAGGCGGAGCCAAGGGAGCAGCGCACATAGGAGTGATCAAATATCTGGAATCTATGGACATGCCTGTGGACATGGTGCTCGGGACGAGTATGGGAGGACTGATAGGGGGGCTGTATTCTCTCGGCTATGACGGGCAGCAGCTGGATTCCATTATCCGCAGGATAGACTGGGATCTTGCATTGAGCGACAGGGTGGAACGCAGGTTCATCTCGTATTCGGAGATGAAATACAAGGAGAAATATGTGCTGACCATACCGTTCTACTATCGCAAGCACCGTGATCCGGTGCAGGAGACGGCCGTGGATTTCGGCGGAGGAACAGACAAGAACAAGCCCCTGCAGCTCGGCGCTGACAATACCGAGTCTGCGGAAATGCTGAAGACCAATCTCATGGGCAGCCTCCCGTCGGGTTATATCAAGGGACAGAATGTATATCAGATGATTGCCGACCTGTCTGTGGGGTATCAGGACTCCCTGCAGTTCAGCAGGCTTCCTGTGCCTTTCGCCTGTGTCGCAACTGACCTGGTCAAGGGGGAGGGCAAGTTCTGGCATTCCGGGAAGATGACCACTGCCTTGAGGTCCACCATGTCAATTCCAGGAATCTTCGCGCCCGTGAAAGTGGACGGAATGGTGCTTGTGGACGGTGGTATGAGAGACAATTTCCCTGTGGCTGAGGCCCGCATGCTCGGGGCGGACATCGTGATAGGGGTGGATTTGGGCAGTGATGACAGGACATATGAGGAAATCAACAACATAGGGGATCTTTTCGGACAAGGGGTGGACATGCTCGGAAGGGCTGCCACCCAGGCAAACCGCCGTCTGCTTGATCTCAGCATCAAGCCGGAGCTGGACGGGTACAACATGATGAGTTTCAGCGACCGCAGCATCGACATCATAATTGACAGGGGATGGCAGGCGGCGGAAAGGTGCGCCGTTACCCTCGGTTATATCAAGTCGAGGGTCGGTAACGAGGCGAGGACTGTCCTGAACGCGCCTGCGGCTGTGGATATCAATGTCAGGCCGGTGACAGTGGACGGGATAGAGATAAGAGGAGTGTCGGACAAGGACAGGGCGATACTGATGCGTGACATCCATGTCGAGCCGGGCGACACTCTTTCGGGCCTGGATGTGAAAAACATAATCTCGCGAATATATGGCACTAAAGTATTCGAGTTCGTGACATATGAAATGGAAGGGGCGGGCGAACCTTATCATTTGGTGATCAACTGCAAGAAAGGTCCTGTCCACAGGTTCGGAGTCGGACTGAGGCTCGACACCGAGGAAGTGGTGGCGGTCGCCCTGAATTTCGGACTGAATTCCTACACTCTGTCCGGGTCCAAGTTCGATTTCACTGCCAAGATAGGCACGAACCCGTCTTTGGGGGTCAAATATTCATACGATGATATTGGAATACCTACGGTAAATGTTGCAGCTTCCGCGAAATGGACGAATATAGACATGCTTGATGTCTTCGGGGCTACCGACTCCAATATGGGACTGAAATATTTCAGCACTGTGCAGGAGGCTTATCTGTCCAAACTCGCGTGGTCGCTTTTCGACCTGAAGGGAGGAATCCGCAACAGGTATTTCATGGTCAGGTCCATGTCTAACGAAATCACGTCGTCTGTCGCAATCCCGGGAATAGAATACGAGAGACTCGGGAATGACTACATCTCGCTTTTCCTGAACGGAAGGGCCGACACTTTCGATGACGGCTATTTCCCTCATTCGGGTTTTTCGGGCGGATTCGATTATGAATGGGTATGTTACGGCTATCCCAACAGGATAAGCAATTTCCATATCGCCAGCGCCGATGCAAAGGTGGTGGTGCCGGCAGGAAAGGTATTCTCATTCATTCCGTCGGCGTCCGTGAGATTCGTTTTCGGCACAGCCCCTCTGGCATATATGAACTTTGCTGGAGGTTCGATAACAGGCAGATATTTCGAGCAGCAGATGTCGTTTGTGGGAAGGAACAATGTGGTGCCCATGCGCAATATCCTGACATTGTTCCGTACGGATTTCAGGTTTGAAGTGGCTAAAAACCATTATCTTACCGGTATCATGAACTACGCCAGGGACTGCAATGTCTTCAAGGATTATGTTTCCCCGTCGGCAGGCAACTGGTTCGGTGCGGGGATAGAATATGCCTATGATGCGTTCTTCGGCCCTGTGAAGGCGGATTTCCATTGGTCAAACATCAATATGGATGTCAACGGCGGTCTCGGGTTCTATATAAGCATCGGCTACAATTTCTGACATGGTGCATATGGATAATGAAACTGGCAAGAGAGTAGGGATTGCGGACAAGTCAGGGCGGGACAAAGGGTATGAACTTGTCCTCGACAGGATGCGCAGGCTTTGTTCAAGGAGGGAATACTGTGCGTCCGATATCAGGCAGAAAGTGTTGAGGCTGCTGCAGTCAGGCAATGTGTCAATATCCGCAGAGACTGATGCTGATGAGTTCGCTGAATCTGTCATAAGCTCGCTTGTATCTGATTCCTATCTTTCTGACTTGCGGTATTCCATCGCTTTTGCACGCGACAAATCCTCCCTTTCTGGCTGGGGCGCGACCAAGATAAGGTATGCTCTGGCGGCAAAAGGCATAGACAGCGAGACCATTTCCTCTGCCCTTGCAGAGATCGATGCGGACAAGGCCTCCGACCGTCTCGCAAAGCTGCTTGCCGTCAAATACAAGAGCCTCATTTCCTCGGCCGGCAGATCCTCTTTCCCTGCCCTGGACGATGCTTCAGCGGCATATCAGCTCCGGCAGAAGCTTGTCAGATTCGCTCTTGGAAGAGGTTACTCCTATGACGACATCTCCTCTGCAATTGATGCTCTGATGAAAGGCAGGTAATCGTTTTATGATATGGTCCCGATTCTGAGCCAGCCAGACGGGAAATTTTCAAAAATAATGGATAATTGACAATGTTTTCTTGTCTTTGGCAAGAAATTGTTGGCTATAACGAAGCGTGATATATGATATTTTTGTCATGCTTAACAGGTCACGATGGACAACAATTCTGTCAAGGAAAATATTGCAAGAATCAGGAAAGCATCCGGTATTTCGCAGACTGAAATGGCGGAACGCCTTGGCATGTCCAGGACTGCATACAGGAATCTTGAAAAAGGGGACACCCGTCTCATAAGCGAGACCATGGAGAAGATAGCGGCCGTGCTTGACAGGACTCCGGAAGAGCTGGTGCTCGGTTACGAGCCGTCCGCAAAGGATTCGCGCCGTGTCGCTGACATCAGGAATGAGTATGTCTCGATGCAGAAAGACATTGAGATGAAGCATCAGGAAGAGATAGCGGCTTTGAAGACCCAGATAAGCCTGCTTACAGACCATGTGGCGAGTCTGAAGGAAGCGGTCAGGACCAAGGAGGAAATGATCTCCATGCTCAAGCGCAAATCGTCTAAAACGGACTGACCTGACCCCTTTCCAGTTTCTTCACTTTAGTCCTGAATCTGATATAATAGAAAATCCCGGCTACAGTCAGCCCTATCGGGAATCCCATCCATATTCCTGTTGTGCCGAGCCCTGCCTTGAATCCGAGGAAATATGCTGCAGGGATAGCTATGACATAGTAGCTGACAAATGCCATGAGCATGATCGGCTTTACATCCTGTATTCCTCGCAGCGCATTGCAGAAACAGAGCTGGAGCCCGTCTCCGAACTGGTATGAGAAGAGGACGAAGAGCAGGGACATGGCGATTGCAGTCACTTCAGGGGCATCCGTGAACATCCCTATGATTCCGTGTCTGAAAATGAATATCAGGGAGCAGAACAGCAGGGAAATGCATAGAATCATCAGATAGCCTTTTGAGGCATATTGCCTTACGCCCGAGTAGTCTTTCCTCCCGTATGCGTTGCTGACAAGGATGGAGACTGCCGATGAGAGCCCCATCATCAGCAGGAAGCAGATCTGGGAAATGGTGAGAGTCACCTGATGTGCGGCCAGGGCGGTCGCCCCTATCCATCCTACCATGATTGCGCTTATCGTGAATGTGGAAGTTTCCATCCCGGTCTGCAGGGCAAGAGGATATCCCATATTGAACAGATGACGGATAGCGTTCCCTGAAATGCGGGAGCTCCTGAATGCCGCTGAATATTCCCTGAAGCGGGGAGAGTACATTATATACAGCAGGAATATGAGGAACATCAATATTCTTGAGCCCAAGGTGCTTATCCCTGCCCCGAGCAGACCGAGCTCGGGGAATCCTCCCTTTCCGTATATCAGGACCCAGTTGCCTATGATATTCAGGATGTTGCCTCCCATCAGCAGGGCCATGGACACTACCGGCTGGCAGATCCCGTCCGTAAACTGCTTCAAGGTGTTGAAGCCCATTGCAAAGAGGGTGGAGACGGCCACTACTGCATAATATGGCCTTATCAACGGAAGCAGGTGCTCATCCTGTCCGAACCTGTCCAGGAAACAGTAGATTACAGCCATCAGCACAAGTCCTGCGACGGCCACTGCCGCATTGAGGGCAATGCTGCTTTTCAGGATCTTGCCTATTCCTGCAGTGTCTTTCACCCCGAATCTCGACCCGATAAGTGGAGTCATGCCGTTGGCAAATCCCATTTCTGTAATTATGAACAGGTTGATCAGCCCGTTTACAAATGATGATGCGGCGAGGTCATTCACACCGTACCATCCTATCATTATATTGTCGGCAAAGCTGAGGATAACCACGCATGCCTGGCCCAACATTATCGGTACGCCTATCTTTAAAATCTCTGCAATCTTTCCCATTCGTCTTCTTCTTGTTTCACTGGTGCAGTCAATAAAAGCCCCGGAGTATATCCTCCAGGGCCCGTATAATGGATAGGAAACCGTTGCTGATGCCCCGGCCTCCTGCCTTGCCGTTACAAAGTCCTCTTGACTTCGATGATATTGTAGGCTTCGACAACATCGCCTACCTTGACATCGTTGTATCCGGCGATATTGAGTCCGCAGTCCATGCCTGCCGACACCTCCTTGACATCGTCCTTGAACCTCTTGAGAGATCCGAGCTCTCCGGTGTACACTACGATACCGTCGCGTATCACGCGGACTTTGGAAGTCTTGGTGAGCTTTCCTTCCTTGACGATACATCCTGCGATGGTGCCGACCTTCGAAATCTTGAATGTCTCCTGTACTTCTGCGGTGGCTGTGACTTCCTCCTTCTCTTCAGGGGCAAGCATACCTTCAATACCGCTCTTGACCTCGTTGATTGCGTCATAGATGACAGAATACAGCCTGATTTCGATCTGCTCCTTCTCTGCAAGCCTGCGGGCATTTGCCGAAGGACGCACCTGGAAGCCGATGATGATGGCATCTGATGCAGCCGCAAGAAGCACATCGGACTCGGAGATAGCTCCGACAGCCTTGTGGATCACATTCACGCGGACTTCTTCGGTGGACAGTTTGAGGAGCGAGTCAGAAAGGGCTTCGATGGATCCGTCCACATCACCTTTGACAATGATGTTGAGCTCCTTGAAGTTGCCTATCGCGATTCGGCGTCCGATCTCTTCGAGGGTCATATGCTTCTGGGTCTTGATACCCTGGATGCGGATCAGCTGCTCCCTCTTGTTGGCAATGTCCTTGGCCTCCTTCTCGTCAGCCATGACATTGAACTTCTCTCCTGCAGTCGGGGCCCCGTTGAGACCGAGTACTGATACAGGTGTGGAAGGACCTGCCTCGTCCACTTTCTGTCCACGCTCGTTGAACATGGCTTTCACCCTGCCGGTGTAGCAGCCGCTGAGCATTACATCCCCGATGTGGAGCGTACCGTTCTGCACGAGAATCGTCGCAAGATATCCGCGTCCCTTGTCCAGTGAAGATTCGATGATTGCACCGGTGGCACGCCTGTTAGGGTTGGCTTTAAGGTCAAGCAGCTCCGCTTCCAGCAGAACCTTTTCGAGCAGCTTGTCCACATTCGTGCCTTTCTTGGCAGAAATCTCCTGGCACTGGTACTTGCCGCCCCATTCCTCCACGAGAATGTTCATGTTGGCGAGCTGCTCCCTGATTTTGTCAGGGTTGGCTCCAGGCTTGTCTATCTTGTTGATTGCAAATATCATAGGGACGCCTGCAGCCTGGGCATGGTTGATGGCCTCTATGGTCTGCGGCATTATCGCGTCGTCTGCGGCCACTATGATGATGGCGATATCGGTCATCTTCGCACCGCGGGCACGCATTGCCGTAAAGGCTTCATGTCCAGGTGTGTCGAGGAATGTGATCTTGTGCCCGTCAGGAAGGATGACATTGTATGCACCTATGTGCTGTGTGATTCCTCCTGCCTCTCCGGCTATCACATTGGATTTCCTGACATAGTCCAGCAGGGAAGTCTTTCCATGGTCGACATGTCCCATCACTGTCACCACAGGAGGTCTCGGAACGAGGTTGCCGTCATCGTCGGCATCGTTCTCCTGGGCTATGGCTTCGTTCATTTCGGCCGTGACGAATTCGATTTCATATCCGAACTCTTCCGCTACAAGGACGAGAGCCTCGGCGTCGAGCCTCTGGTTGATGGACACCATCAGTCCGAGGTTCATGCATGCCCCGATAACCTTTGTGACAGGTGTGTTCATGAGGGTGGCAAGGTCGTTTACAGTCACGAATTCGGTGACTTTCAAGACCTTCTTCTCAAGCTCGTGCATCTCCATCTCCTCCTGCATCTTCTGCGATGCAAGCTCCCTCTTCTCTTTCCTGTGCTTTGCTCCGAAGTTGTTCTTTCCCTTGCCTTCGTTCATGCGGGCGTATGTCTCCTTGATCTGCTTCTGGATTTCCCTCTGCATCTCTTCGGTCTCCGCCTCTGTCATTGCCGGCTTGAAGCGGTCTCCGCCCCTGTTCTTCTTGTTCTTCCTTTCTTCCTTGAAATCTTTCTTCCCGTCCTTCTTCTTGTCCTTGCGTGAGCCGTCCCCGTCTGACTGTACCTTGGATACATCGACTTTCTGGCTGCCTTTGGCAATCCTTTCCCTCTTCTTGCCGCTCTTGCGGGTCTCGAATTTGGAAAGGTCTATCTTGTCCACGACCACAGGACCGGCGAGTTTCTCGACTTCTATCTTTACCTCCCTCGGCTCGGCAGGTTTAGGCTGCTCTTCCTGTACGGGAGCTTTCTCCTCCACTTTTTTCTCCGGAACCTCAGCGGCTGCTTCAACAGGCGCTTCTTCTGCTTTCTCTTCTTTCACAGGTTCAGGCTGCACTTCCTGTACAGGTGCCTTTTCCTCCTTTTTCGCATCTTTGTGAGGATGCTTCTCAAATTTGGAAAGGTCTATCTTGTCGAGCACTTTCAGGTGCGGAATTTCATTTGCCGGCTTTTCTTCCTGTTTCTCTTCTTCGGCTGTCTCCTGTACCGGAGCAGGCTCCACATGCGTCTCCTCCTGTGGCTCGGCTGGTTTTGCATCCGCCTTCGGGGCAGAAGTCTCAGGCGCGATGCTCGTGCTTTTTATTATTATCTCCTGCACAGGCTCGTCCTCGTCATCAGTCTCGGAGGTCTTCTTGCGCGAATTGCGCTCGATAATCTCCTTCAGCTTGATGGCGACCTTCTCCGAATCCTGTTTCAGTTTCTGTTCTTCACCGAACTTCGCTTCGATGGCAGGAAGATACTCGTCCGAAATCTTTGCGTTCGGATTCATATCCACCGTCACTCCCTTGCCGGCAAGGAAGTCCACCAGGGTCGAAAGCCCGATGTTGAATTGTTTGGTAAGTTTACTAAGTCTGATTTCTGCCATATGTGTCAATTAAAATTAGTCTTCAAATTCTGCGCTGAGTATCTTGAATATCTCGGCAACGGTCTCGTCCTCAAGGTCTGCCCTCTTGGCGATGTCTTCCTGTGAGAATGCAAGGACACTCTTTGCAGTGTCGCATCCGATGGACTGGAGCCTTTCGATGATCCAAGGGTCGATCTCGTTGCTGAATTCGCTTAGCAGCACATCCTCCTCGTCTGCCTGCTCTCTCCATACCTCGATTTCCTTGCCCACCAGCATGCTTGCCAGCTTGATGTTGCATCCGCCTTTTCCGATACCCTTCTTGACCTCGTCAGGATGCATGTACACCTTGATCTTCTCGTCCTCTCCTCCGATTACGATAGAGGATATCTTTGCCGGGCTGAGTGCCCTCTGGATGAGAAGCTGTGTGTTGGAAGTCCACTGGAGCACATCGATGTTCTCGTTGCGGAGTTCCCTGACGATGCCGATGATACGGGAACCTTTCACACCGATGCAGGCTCCGATAGGGTCGATCCTGTCATCGTATGATTCCACAGCGACCTTTGCCCTTTCTCCAGGTACCCTGACGACCTTCTTGATGGTGATGAGCCCGTCATAGATTTCCGGCACCTCCTGCTCGAACAGTTTCTCGAGGAATTCGTTGGAGGTTCTCGAAAGGACTATGTATGGAGTGGTGTTGTTCTTCATCTCGACACTCTTGATGATGGCCTTCACGGTGTCGTTCTTCTTGAAATGTTCCCCAGGGATCTGCTCTGACTTAGGCAGCCTGAGCTCGTTCCCGTCCTCGTCGAGGATGAGGGCTTCCTTGGACCATGTCTGGTATACCTCTCCCGTGAACAGCTCGCCGATCATGCCGCTGTATTTGTTGTAGAGATTGGCCTTCTCGATGTCCATGATCCTTCCCTGAAGATTCTGCCTGAGGTTGAGGATACCTCTTCTTCCGAAGCTCTTGAGGTCCACCTTGGTGGCATATGTCTCCCCGATTTCGTACTCGTCATCCTCCTTGTTGACCTCGGACAGGGCGATCTGTGTGTTAGGATCCTCCACTGTCTCCACGACCTCGCGGTTCCAGTAGATTTCGCAGTCACCTTTGTCGATGTTGATGATGATGTCGAAATTGTCGGCTGACCCGTAAGTCTTGGCCAGCTGGGTGCGGAATACATCCTCGAGCACTCCCATCATTGTAGGCCTGTCGATGTTCTTCAGGTTCTTGAACTCTGAAAACGCGTCTTTCAGTTCTGTCTTTTCCATTTCAGTTTATGTCAATTTATTTTTTATCTGTTGCAATTAAAATTCAATGTATGGTCTGACCGAATTGACTTCGGCAAAAGGAAAGGTGTCCTCGTGCTCCACATTCTCTTTTTTCTTGCTTCCTTCCACCTTTTCCCTGGTGGTGTATTTCAGCGTTATTCCGCTGTCGTCGGCTGCTGTAAGCATGGCCACTATCTTCTTCCCTCCTTTCAGCTGCACTTCCACCATCGAGCCTGTGGCCTTGCGGTACTGGGCAGGCACAATGAACGGCTGGTCCAGTCCGGCGGAAGTCACCGTGAGCTCGTAATCCTCCTTCTCCCTGTCGAATTTCTCTTCGAAGATTCCGCTCAGTGCAACGCAGTCATCGAGGGTTACAGTGCCTTTCTCCGATTCGACCGTAAGCACGATTACATTGTCTTTCGATATTTTTATATCAACAATGAAACATCCGCGTGCAACGATTGCACTTTCCATTGCATCTCTAATCTCTGTAATGCCCATGACGCGTTGACCTGTTACAATAAAATAAGGGGTCACATCCGGACCCCTGAAATCTAACTCACGCGGCAAAGGTAGAATAAATTTACTAAAACACAAAATTTGAATAGAATAAACTGCTACACCTATGGAATTTAAGGCAAAAGAACTAGCGGAAATACTGAAAGGGACCGTGGAGGGAGACCCGGAAGTGGCTGTTTCCAATTTCGCCCGTATAGAGCACGGCAAGCCGGGGACTGTCTGCTTTTTTGCAAATCCTAAATACGAACATTTTGTCTACGAATGCCAGGCGAGCATAATTCTGGTGAACAAGACCTTCAAGCCGGAAAAGCCTGTGCAGGCGACCATGATAAGGGTGGACAATGCCTATACTGCCATTGCGACCCTCCTTGACTATGTGACTGCCAAAAGGCGTTCATACAAAAGGTACAGGGGATTCAGGTCATCATACCATTTCTCCACGAAATTCGGAAAGAAAGTATATGTGGGAGATTTCGCGTATGTGGGAAGGCATACTACAGTAGGGGACTTCACGAAGATTTGCGAGCATGTCTACATCGGCGACAATGTCAAGATAGGTTCCCACTGCATAATCTATCCGGGAGTGAGGATATACAGCGGAATGGTGATAGGCAACAATGTGATTATCCATTCCAACGCTGTCATAGGCTCAGACGGGTTCGGTTTCGCCCCGCTTCCTGACGGTACATACAAGAAGATAGAGCACACCGGAAACGTGATCATAGAGGATGATGTGGAGATAGGTGCCAACACCACCGTGGACAAGTCCCAGACAGAATCCACCATAATACATAAGGGAGTCAAGATCGACAACCTTTGCCAGATTGCCCACAATGTGGAGATTGGGGAGCACACTGTCATGGCTGCCCAGACGGGTATTGCAGGCTCTACGAAAATCGGGAAATACTGCATGCTGGGAGGCCAGGTCGGCATTGCCGGACATCTCACCATCGCGGACCATACATCGTTCTCGGCACAGTCTGGAGTCCTCAGCAACATAAAGGAGGAAGGAAAGGCATTCATGGGAACTCCGGCCATTCCTTGGAAAGAATTCCTGAGGGCATATACTATTTTTAAGCAGCAGGGACGGAAATAAAAATTTTTACTTATCTTTGCGCCCCCGTTTTATGATTGATTTAGAGAATGATGCAACAACAGACACTCAGGAAGGCATATACATTTGAAGGCAAGGGCCTGCACACAGGGAAAGTGGCGAAGATGACGATCAAGCCTGCACCTGTAGATTACGGGATCAGGTTCGTCAGGACTGACATCGGCGAGGATGCTGTAGTCAGGGCGCTTGCGGAGAATGTCTCTTCAACTGCCAGAAGTACAACAATCACGGAGAACAATATATCTGTCGGGACTATCGAACACCTCCTATCTGCACTGACGGGAATGGGTGTCGACAATGCGAGAATAGACATTGACAATGTGGAGGTACCTATTCTTGACGGCAGCGGAAGGCTGTATATCAATGCCATCTGGAAGGACGGGCTGCAGGAGCAGGATGCACCTCGCAGATATGTGGAGATTAAGGAACCGATCGATATTAAGAGGGAAGATACGGGAGCATATCTCAGAATCGAGCCTGCCGACAGGCCTGAATACAATCTGACCATCGATTTCAACTCCAAGGTGCTTGGCGTGCAGACAGCAACATGGAACCCTGACATCGTGTATGCCGAGGAGATAGGAATTTGCCGCACTTTCGTGTTTTTCCATGAGATAGAATACCTTTTCAAGAACAACCTTGTGAAAGGAGGAGACCTGGACAATGCGATTGTGATTGTGGAGCATCCTGTTTCAGACGAGCAGATTGAGCACATGTCCAAGCTTTTCAATGTGCCTAAGCTGCAAATCACCGACAACGGGTATCTGAGCAATCTCAGCCTGCATTTCCCTAACGAGTGCGCGAGACACAAGCTGCTGGATCTTATCGGGGATCTCCGTCTTGCAGGAGGGTTCCTGAAAGCGAAGGTGACAGCATACAAATCAGGTCATTCTATAAATACAACAGCAGCGAGACAGATAAGGTCTCTGCTAAAATAACCTAAAGATATGAACAGAATTCATCCACTTGCAACAGTACATCCGAGCGCGAAAATCGGAGACAATGTAGAAATTGGACCTTACGCATTCATCGACGAGTTCGTCGAGATCGGAGACGGATGCAAGATATTTCCACACGCCACCATATTCAATTATGTGAAGATGGGAAAGAACTGCCAGGTATTTCCGGGAGCTGTCATAGGCGCAATCCCTCAGGACCTGAAGTTCACCGGTGAAGTCACATATGTGGAAATAGGGGACAATGTCAATATCCGTGAGTGCGCCACTATCAACAGGGGTACCAAGGCAAGCGGAAAAGGTGTGACGAAAATAGGCAGCAACACTCTGCTGATGTCATATACCCATGTTGCCCATGACTGCACAGTGGGCAGCCACTGCATCCTCGTAAGCTATGTGGGTATTGCAGGAGAAACGGATGTGGACGACTGGGCAATCCTCGGAGGAGGCACCATGGCCCATCAGTTCTCCAAGATCGGAAAGCACGCGATGGTCGGAGGCGGCTCCAAGATCAACAAGGACATACCTCCTTACATCCTCTGCGGAAGGGACCCTATCAGCTATGCAGGTATCAATATCGTGGGACTCCGCCGCCGCGGATTCACATCTGACCAGATCCGCAATATCAAGGATATGTATGATATCATATATGCGAGCGGTCTGAATGTGTCCGATGCATGTGCAAAGGTCGAGGCAGGATTCCCTGCTTCCGAGGAGAGGGATACCATCCTTGAATTCATCAGGAATTCCAAGAGAGGCATCGTGAAGGGCAATTCTCTCAATGTGAAAGGAGAGATCGAGTAGTGCCGGTTCTGCTCAATACGGCGTATTTTCCGCCGATACAATATTTCGCTGCGCTGTCTGCTTGCTGCAGACAGTGCAGTTTTTCGTTTCCGGTGGAAAATGGCGGCAGTCATGCGGTTGCATATGTGGAGGCATGCGAGAACTACCAGAAGCAGTCCTACAGAAACAGATGCCATTTCTATTCCGCTTCCGGGATGCAGTCGCTTACATTTCCCGTGGTGCATGAGAACGGGACCCATACCCTGCCTATTTCAGAAATCAGGGTGGATTATTCCAGACCATGGCTCCAGCAGCATAAGAGGGCTATAGTGTCGGCATACAGGACCTCGGCTTATTTCGAGTATTATCAGGACGAGCTGTTTGCCATCCTCGACCGCAGGCCGGAGACATTGTGGGAGCTCAACATGTCGGTCATCAGGTTCTTCATCGAGAAGATAGGCATTCCTGTCGAACTGAGACCTACGGGGACTTTTTCCCTGTCTTCTGGGAAATGCACTGAAGCCCCGTGGACAGGACTCCCGTACAACGGGGAATACGGGGCCTGTGACCTCAGGGAGGTGATACATCCGAAACGGCCGGATGACATCATGGACCGTCTGGACCTGAAAAAGCCGTACTTCCAGGTCTTTGCCCGGAAATACGGCTTCATCACAAATCTGTCCGTGATGGACTTGCTGTTTAACGAAGGTCCCGACTCGATATCCTATCTCGTCAGAATCTGAAACCTACAGTCAGAAGGATGTTGACCAGCCATCTCCTGTTGAGGATTTCAGGTGTGTTCTTGCTGTAGTCTATCACGACATCATTCCCGTTGAGGAGATAATAGTCGTATGGGTAGATATATTCGTCGGCA
Organism: Candidatus Cryptobacteroides faecigallinarum; assembly: GCA_017695015.1. GTDB lineage: Bacteria > Bacteroidota > Bacteroidia > Bacteroidales > UBA932 > Cryptobacteroides > Cryptobacteroides faecigallinarum. Next base: position 18,531 of record JADIMD010000041.1, read on the forward strand.
TATCTGGTCGCCTGCACTGCGAGGTCGGCGAAGAACGAGCCGGAAGAGCTGTATCCTAATCCTGCTGCAAACCTGTGGGTCATAGCCGTCAACGGTTTCCTTGCCAGCTGGTGTGAGTATTCAAGACTGCCGCTCTCGTTATAAAGCTTTTCAGGCGAGGTGGTGAGCCCGTATCCTGCCCTTACCGCAAGGCTGCTGAACGGTTTGATCTCTACTCCTGCCCTGAACATGTGCGAGACTCCCATGAGTTCCTTTATGCTTGAGTTGACAGCATCGAAATTGGAGTTGTCGTTGGTATTGCTTTCATGGATGTACATCCCCCTGTAGTTTGCCATTTCATAATCGGCACTGACAACTGCGAAAGACCCGAATGTATATGCCGCTCCCACATTGAACCTGAACGGGGATCTCAACTCGTACTGGTATGAGGACTCCGGAGTCTCGGCGTCACCGTTGCCGTAAGAGTCAGAATATGTCGTCACTGAGGCATTGGCGCTCCATCTTTCCCTGATGGTGGTGGCGGTAGGGGTCTGGATGGCAGCCCCGAGCCTGAGTCCGTTACCCGGAGTCACCAGTATTCCGAACTTCCCGTACACTCCGACTCCTGTCGCGCTATAAAGGTTGTTGTACCGGAGAGAGTTGAACTGTGTCTGGAAAAGGCTGTAGTCGGATGCATCTCCACCGGAATTTTCCTTTATGTAATATTCCTGGTTGTAGGAAAGGGAAGTGATGCCGAGATTCGCTCCTATATACACCACATCGGATATGTTGGCGGCCCAGTTGAACACATAGTCGTATTTGTAGCCAGTTATCCGTCGTGAATATATCTGGTTGATGGTGTTGCCGTTGAGCCCGATTTTCTCAATGTCGATTTCACCAGTGCCTGCAGACGGATCCTTTTCATAGTAGTTTTCCGTGACACCTGCATAGTCCAGTCCTGTTGTCCAGTCGTCTGAGACATCCGCTGTCCCCCTGTCGTTGTAGATGTCGCTTATTATGCCGGATTCGAATGCGAGAATCACATCGTACGGAATGCCGGAGTCATAATAAGGGTCGTAGCTGCCGTCGCTGGCGAGTATGAGGTCATTTACATTGATACCTGCTGCAAATGTGGCCATTGCACCTGCGAAAGAGGTTGTCGAGTTGAGCCCTTTGGTGAACATGTCGTCCTGGTAGGTGTTGGTCCTGTTCACTGTAAATCCCATTGACCAGTTCTTGATGCCGTACGACATGTTGGTGTCGAAGTTTACGGAGAACCCTATGTTTGGCAGGTTGAATCTTCCCATCGGGGCCCTGTAGCTCTTTGAGAAATAGTCTGGAGATGTTCCCCCTGCTGTGCTGACCGAGATGGCCACCCCGGGAGTGATGGTCACCTGGGAATATCTGGCGACAGCAGATCCTGCAGGATTGATGTTGACGGAGCCGAGGTCGCCTCCCAATGCCGTGAAAGCATTCCCCATCGCCATCGTCCTTGCTGTCCCTTCGTAATTGTTTTCACTGTACCGGAGCGCGTCATACATTGACTGAGCCTCTGCACTTGCCGCCACCGCAATCAACAGTAGTGTAATCGCTGTCCTTTTCATATCGATAATCATTAAGTTGTACTTTGCCTATCTGCGCCTTCCGCCTGCTGACCCGCTGCTGCGGGAACCTCCCGAGTATCCTGAAGAACGGAATACTGAAGATGAGCTTCTGTTGTAGCTCGGGGTCGAACTTCTGTTGAAGCTTGGAGTGGAGCTTCTGTTGTAGCTTGAGCTTGAACTGCGGTTGTAGCTCGAAGATGAGCTTCTCCTGTAGGTGCTTTCGGAAGACCTGTTGTAGCCTGAAGATGAACTCCTGCTGACGGAGCTGCTTCTGCTGACAGAACTTGATGATGGACGGCGGTATGTTGCCGTTCTTGCCGAGCTTCTGCCTGATGATCCCGTCTGCGTGCTCCTGTATTGGGCAGTGGAGCCGGATGATGATACATTTATTCCTCTCCTCCTGCTTGAAGTGTTGGCTGCAGAGGTCCCTGCCACATTGGTTGCTCCGGAGCCTCTCCTTACCACAGGTGTGGCGGAGCTGCCTTTAGTCGCTACGGAAGCAGAAGACCTCCTGACAGAGCCTGATGATGTCCTCGAAACCGATGCCGTCTGTCTGCTTACGCCCTGCGACCGCGAGAATCCAGGACTGTTGGTCCTTCCGACGGTGGCAGACCTCGGCCGTGAAGTGATGATGTTGTTGGTGACATACACCGGTCCGTGGTGATGGTGGACAGGATGTCCGTACCAGCCCCAGTGATGATAAGGGTTCCAGTACCACGGGTCATACCATCTGCCCCAGTACCAAGGATCGTAGTATGGTGCAGTCCAGCTCCATCCCCAGTACCATGTGTCGTAGAACCATCTGTCTCTCCAGTACCATGAGCTGTAGTACCATGGCCTTGACCATCTCCAGCTGCCATAATACCATGAATCCCAGTACCACGGGTCGGGATTGTAGTTGATGTAGATGCTGTAGTCCGCGTCTTCTCCGATGGTTACCGTGGCTCCGGTGTTGTTCTTGACTGTGATGCTTGTGTTTGCACTGATGTCACCTGGAACGGTGATTGTGGCCGACTCGTCTTCAAGAAGATATATTTCCGAGTTCTTGGTCTGTGCGATCAGAGTGTCGATTTCCTGCTTTTCTGCAGCTGCTGCCTGTCTGTCTGCTATAGTGTTGGATCTGTTGACATAGATTCCGTCCTGGAACCTCTGGGATGAAGAATACCGGGCGGTTGTACCGCATGCCGAAAGCAGCAATACGGCTGAAATTAAGAATAAAACTCTCTTTTTCATATCCTGACCTCCTGTTATTTGTAATATTTTTATACCTTTGCGCGCGGGAATTCATGCAATATCTGTACCCCGTGCGGAAGAGGCAACTACAGTATAGATGCAATTCTTGCGACAATGTATAAATAAAATTGAATAAAAACAAAGTTATAATGGCAAAAGAGGTTACAAAAAGGTCAGAGAACTATTCGCAGTGGTATGACGATCTGGTCGTCAAGGCAGACCTCGCCGAGCGTTCGGCAGTCAGAGGATGTATGGTGATCAAGCCGTACGGATATGCGATATGGGAGAAGATGCAGCATATCCTTGATTCCATGTTCAAGGAGACAGGACATCAGAATGCATATTTCCCTCTGTTCATACCAAAGTCTTTCCTCAGCAGGGAGGCGGAGCATGTGGAAGGCTTTGCCAAAGAATGCGCAGTGGTGACCCATCACAGGCTCATGGCCAATCCTGACGGCCCTGGAGTGGTGGTGGACCCTTCTGCAAAGCTGGAGGAGGAGCTCGTGGTGAGACCGACTTCTGAGACCATTATATGGAACACATACAAGAACTGGGTCACTTCATGGAGGGATCTTCCGATTCTCTGCAACCAGTGGGCAAATGTGGTAAGGTGGGAGATGAGGACCCGTCTTTTCCTCCGCACGGCAGAATTCCTGTGGCAGGAAGGTCATACAGCCCACGCCACAAGCCAGGAGGCTGTAGAGGAAGCCACAAAGATGGTCCATGTATATGCAGATTTCGCAAGGAAGTACATGGCGATGCCTGTTGTGGTGGGGCACAAGAGTCCTAACGAAAGGTTCGCGGGAGCCCTTGACACTCTGACGATAGAGGCCATGATGCAGGACGGAAAGGCTCTGCAGGCCGGGACTTCGCATTTCCTCGGACAGAATTTCGCAAAGGCTTTCGATGTGCAGTTCACCAACAAGGAAGGCAAGCAGGAATATGTGTGGGCTACTTCATGGGGCGTATCCACCCGTCTGATGGGAGCGCTTATCATGGCACACGGTGATGACAACGGTCTTGTCCTCCCTCCTGCACTCGCTCCTATACAGGTGGTGATGGTGCCTATATACAAGTCTCCGGAAGAGCGCAGCGCAATCCTCGACAAGATGGACGAGCTGAAGAAAGAGCTTGAAGCACACGGACATACAGTGAAGATAGATGACCGTGACACCCTCCGTCCGGGATTCAAGTTCGCGGAATGGGAGCTGAAAGGTGTGCCTGTGAGGATAGCGATGGGCCCTCGTGACATGGAGAACGGCACAGTGGAGCTTGCACGCCGTGATACGCTTGAGAAGACATCCGCTCCTCAGGAGGGTCTCGGGAAGAGAATAGAGGACCTTCTGGTGGAAATTCAGGATAACATATATGCCAAGGCGTTGAAGTTCAGGGATGAACATATCGTCAAGGTAGACACTTGGGAAGATTTCAAGGAGAAGATAGAGCAGGGAGGTTTCCTTCTTTGCCACTGGGACGGGACAACCGAGACAGAGGAGAAGATCAAGGAGGAGACTAAGGCTACGATCAGATGCATACCTGTCGATACTGCCGTATGCGAAGAGGAAGGCAAATGCATTTATACCGGCAAGCCGTCACACAGGAGGGTGCTGTTTGCCAGGTCTTATTAAAATACAAACAAAACCTTCATTCTATGAAAAAAATTATCGTAGGGACGGCTCTTGCGCTCATGTGCGTTTCTCTGCCAGCCCAGGAACTTACCGATGCACAGAAGGCAGCGGCAGATGCCGCGATTGCGCTGAACAATGCCCCGGCAGCTGAGGAGACTCTTGCCCAGAAACCAAAGTATTGGAAAAATTCACTTTCCACCAAGATCGATTTCGGACAGACCGCACTGATGAACTGGGCAGCCGGTGGATATAACAACTATTCTCTGAGAGGTTATATTGACGGAAACGCCAATTATGCCAAGGACAAGATTTCATGGACCAACAGGCTTCAGCTCGACTATGGTTTCCTGTATTCAGCAGACAAGCCGGTCCTCCAGAAGAGCGATGACAGGATTTATCTTGAAAGCAAGTTCGGATACAAGGCTGTAGACAAGCTTTTCATTTCCGCAGAGTACAGCTTCAAGTCCCAGTTCTCCAATACTTACGACTTTCCTACACCGGCGGCAAGACCGGACGGAGGCGAATTGACTTCTGCTGACTGGAATGCAGCAAGGGTGCTCAAGTCAGGTTTCGTGTCACCTGCATATACCAATATCGCGCTCGGTATTGACTACAACCCTTTCAAGTGGCTGACTGTCAACCTTGCGCCTATTACTGGAGGTGTTGTAATCGTGGATCTGCCGGAGTTGAGGGAAAGTTACAGCATGCCTCTCGTGGACGAGAATTCCCAGCCTATATCCGATGATGCAGCAGCAAACGGCCGCCGCTACCGCCCTGCAAGGTTTGAATTCGGTGCCCAGCTGAAAATCGACTTCAAGGTCAATGTGAACGACAACTTCAAGTACACCTCGCAGGTGCTGCTGTTCTCCAACTATCTGAAGAATCCTCAGAACATCCGTGTGAACTGGGATAACAGAATCGAGTGGAAACTGGCGAAATTCTTCTCCCTCATGTTCACCACCAACCTGATCTATGATGACACCGTGATGATTTCCAAGGTGGAAAAGGACGGAACGGTGACTAACCATCAGCGGGTTCAGTTCAAGGAGTCCCTTTCATTCGGGTTCGTATATACTATAGAGTCCAAGAATTAACTGATGCAGAAAGAGTTTGATTCCATCCTCCGTTCATTGCTCGGTCCTTCCGGGGAAGACGGGCATGATGGGACTGCGGGAGTGCTCCTGGCAGTCAGCGGAGGAATCGACTCGATGTGTCTTGCCGACCTTGTGCTCCATTCATCCCTGAGTCTCAGGTTTGCCGTGGCCCATTGCAATTTCCATCTCAGAGGGGAAGAGAGCGATTCTGATCAGGCTCTCGTGGAGCAATGGTGCAGGAAGAATGGAGCGAGGCTTTTCCTGGCGGATTTTGATACTGCCTCCTATGCTTCTGAAAAAGGTCTCAGCATAGAGATGGCAGCCAGAGAATTGCGCTATCGCTGGTTCGGAAGTCTGTGCATTGAGCACGGATTTTCGGGAACGGTGGTGGCGCATAATTCCAATGATAATGTAGAGACCTTGATTCTCAATTTGTTGCGAGGTACGGGGCTGAAGGGGATTGCAGGAATGGGACATGTTTCTCCTCTCCCTTGCCAGGATACCTGTCCATCCGGGGACTTCCTGTCTGGGAAATGTCTTCTGTACAGACCGATGCTTGATTTTACCAGAAAGCAGATAGAGGGCTATGCCAGGTCACATGGAATCCTTTATCATGAGGACAGCACCAATGCCGACTCGACATACAGGCGCAACAGGATAAGGAATGAAGTATTTCCTTTGTTCGAGACCATAAATCCTTCCTTTATCAAGACAGTCAATAGGGAAATGGGATATTTCTCCGATGCAGCGGGGTTACTGGAAGACCTTGTGAGACTTCCTGTGTCCGAGGATGCCGCCCGTGGAGAATCCAGAATAGATGTTGGCAGCCTGATGGAAAAGCCGCACTGGCCCTATCTGCTGTACATGGCTCTGGAGCCATACGGCTTCAACAGTGCGTTAGTCTCTGCCATCGAAAAGCTGTTGAGGTCTGCCGGAAAATCAGGGGTGACGCTTTCAGGAAAGATTTTCCGTTCAGCTTCGCATGTGCTTGTCACTTCTGCAAAGGAACTGATTGTGCGCTCTGCGGAATCCGGATTCACCATGGAGGGACAACCGGATATGGAAGTGCCGGGTCCGGGGACTTATTCTTCCGGAGGGGTGTCTTTTGCTGTTGAAATGCTTCCACGCAATGAAATAAAGGATTTGAAGTGTCCTCATGGAGTGCTTATGACAGATTCGGTTTCATTGCCTTTCCCATTCATCTGCAGGAAATGGCAGCCCGGGGACTGGATGCGCCCGTTTGGCATGAGGGGAAGAAAAAAGGTCAGTGACATATTCACTGACCTGAAATTCGATATTTTCTCCAAGTCTGACGCTCTGGTGATAACCTCTCCATCCTGCTCTGACGGTCATGTGCTTGCAATCCTTGGAGAAAGGATAGACGATGCCGTCAAGATTGGTCCGTCGACATCAGAAGTGACGGTCATCAGACTCATCTGAGCATTTCTGCCCTATCTTATGTCTATTTCGTATGGAATGCGGGCATACATCTGCTCCTTGCCGCTCCATTCCCAGTCTTTGAATGCCGATTCGACCGATTCGAGAGGGGTTCCGCTGAATACGGAGCTGTTCTGTCCAAGCTTTCCGAGAATCATGTCTATTGTGCTCATCGGCTTAGGGTATTCCTGGATTCCCCATGAACTCAGGTCTGTGTCCATGCTGCCTGTCATGGAGATGGCATAGCTGACAGCATCTTCAAGTCCTCCGGTCTGGTCCACCAATCCGATTCCAAGGGCGTCTTTTCCTGCCCATACCCTTCCCTGGGCGATTTCATCGACATATTCCTTGTCAAGTCCTCTGCCTTCCGCCACGAGCGAGGTGAAGGTGTCGTAGATTTCTTCCACTGAAGCCTGCATGTATGCAATCTCGTCCTTGTCGAGCGGTCTTGTCCCTGAGTACATATCTCCATGTCTGTTGGAGCTGATGGTGGTCACTCCGACTCCGAGCTTGTCGAATGTGTTGTCGAATGAAGGTATCATGCTGAATACGCCTATCGAACCTGTGAGTGTGCTGGCGTCGCAGAATATCTTGTCGCATCCGCTTGATATCCAGTATCCGCCTGAAGCGGCATAGCTTCCGTATGAGGCCACTACCGGCTTCACTTCCTGAAGGAGATCGATTTCTTTCCTTATCTTGTCTGATGCGAGTACGCTGCCTCCCGGGGAGTTGACCCTGAACACGACTGCCTTGACAGTGGAGTCTTTCCTTACTTCGGATATGATTCCTGCAAACCTGTCGCCTGCCACCTGCTCGTCGTCATTTCCGTCCACTATTTCTCCTGAAGCATAGATGATGGCGATTTTCTGGTCCGCCCGATAGTCAGGCACGGCCTTCAGGGTCGCATAGTCCTCAAGGGAAATCTGATGGAAATCCTCCATGCTTTCCACCCCGTACAGGCCCGTAAGCCTTACTTCCAGTTCTTCCCTGGTCATCAGCTCGTCCACGAGACCGTGCTCCAGAAGGTCTGCCGAAGAATCGAGTTCAAGGTTGTTTATCAGATAGTTGAGCCTGTCTGCGGATATCCCTCTCGATGAAGCCATCTTTTCTGCCCAGCTGTTCCAGAGGGAATTGACCATAACCTGGTTCTGCTCCCTGTTTTCAGGGCTGATGGAGTTCCTGATGAACATTTCTCCTGCTGATTTGTATTTCCCGTGACGGATGAGCTGCACATCTATCCCGAGCTTGTCGAGGATGTCTTTCAGGAATACCATCCGGCTGGAGAATCCGTTTATCATGTTCATGCCTCCGCTGTAGCTGGACATGAAAATCTTGTCAGATACTGATGCAAGGTAGTAGGAGGCGTTGGATGGTGTCTCGATGAATGAGATGACAGCCTTGCCGCTGGCGCGGAACCTTTCCAGGGCTGTCCTGAACTCTTCTATGCATGCCGTCTCTCCCGAAGTCCCGTCCGGCTTGAGATAGATGAATTTCACTGAAGGGTCGAGTGCGGCTTCCCTGATTGCGCTTACTGCCTGCCATATCCCGACGGGAGTCTGTCCGTCACCTGATATGGAACTTATTATGTCAGAATGGGCTGCCTGCTCTTCAAGTGTTATCTTTGACATGTCGACAGTCAGGACCGCCTCTCTCGGCATTACAGGCTGGCTGCTCCCGAGGGATGCAATAGAGCCGATGAATCCTACCGCCATTATTGTCATGGCAAATCCGATGATCAGGCAGCCGAGCATGGCCGCCAATGTCATTTTTACAAAATCTTTCATATCGTCTGGTTGTATATCACAAACTACAAAGATACGCAAACTCGCCAAAATACGGATTTATATCAGAAATTTCTTACTTTTGCACCTTTGATTTGAATATTATGAGACAGCATATATTGTGGATATTTCTGATGTCTGTGCTTGCACAGGCCGCATACGGGCAGACTTTCATGTCTGAAACTGCGGTGGATACTGCAGGCATGTACGGTCCAAGGACCGACAGTCTGGAGGCTGCGGTCTTCGTCTCGACTCAGGAGGGGAATTACCTTTCCAAGGGAAAGCCCATCAGGACAGAGGTGATATCTTCTTCAGGTTTGAGGAAGATGGCTTGCTGTACACTTGCCGAGAGTTTCGAGAATTCCGCAAGTGTCACGGTGGGATATTCGGATGCGGTGACTGGGGCGCGGCAGATCAGGCTTCTGGGGCTGAGCGGAATCTATACCCAGATGCTGGATGAGACCAGACCTGTAATGAGAGGGCTTGCCTCCCCGTTCGGGCTTTCTTATGTGCCGGGACAATGGCTTGAAAGCATACAGATAGCCAAGGGGGCGGCTTCTGTGATTAGCGGAGTGGAGTCCGTTACAGGGCAGATTAACCTCGAACACAGGAAGCCGACGGACGAGAAGCCCCTGTTTCTGAATGCGGCTGTGATGAGCGACTCCAAACTGGATTTCAATGTGGCTTCTTCCCTGCAGATGGGGGAGAAATGGAGCACCGTAATCCTCGGACATGTTTCGGGCAATATCAAAAATTTCGACCACAACGGGGACGGCTACATGGACGATCCGAAGATGCTGCAGTTCAATTTCGCCAACAGGTGGCTGTATTATGCCGACAGCGGTGTGCAGGTGCGTTTCGGGGTCAGGGCTCTTCAGGACAGCCGTCAGGGAGGGCAGGAAGGCTATGACAAGGATGCCTATATGCAGATGATGGAGGACAAGGACTGGACGACTGTCCTGCCGTGGGGCTCCGAGATCATGAACCGTTCCCTGAACGGATATCTGAAAGTGGGGATTCCTCTCGAACCTGACAACTCCAGCAACATAGCTGTGGTGGCGGATTATACATGGTATGGGATGGATTCGTGGTTCGGTGCCACGAAATATCTTGCCGACCAGCATTCCTCATATCTGAATGTCCTGTATCAGAATGAGATCAACAGCAGCCACAGGTTTACGGTAGGGGCTGGCGGCACATATGACCTGTACCGGGAGGATTTCCTGCGCAGGTTGACGCTGACGGTACAGGGGACGGACGGTGTTCAGAAGACGCCTCTTGCAAATGCCGGGGTCTTCGGGGAGTATACCTACACTTTGGATGACAAGCTGACGGCGGTGGCAGGAATCAGAGGCGACTGGTACAGCAGGGTGGATGACGGCAAATCGCATTTCAAGCTTTCCCCGAGGGTCACTGTCAAATATTCTCCTTCGGATGCCATTGTGCTGAGGCTCAACGGTGGAAGGGGTCTCAGATATGCGACTCCGCTGACAGACAACATCGGGGTATTTTCTACAGGCAAGACATTCTACGGTAATTATGACTCCCATACCCTCGAAGATGCATGGACTTTCGGAGGTAATCTGACATTCTATCTCCCGTTCGGAGCATCGTCAGATACATATCTCAGTTTCGATTATTTCAGGACGCAGTTTGCCCAGCAGATGATTGTGGATTACGAGTACGGGAACAGCACGGCTGCAGCCACTTCGATATGGTTCTACAATCTGGACGGCAGGAGGTCGTTTACCGACAATTATCAGGTGGATTTCAATGTGCAGCCGGTGGAGCGGTTTACGGTGACGGCCACATTCAGGTACACTGATGCCAGAATCCAGACTCTCGGGATGGAATATCCTGTAGAGAAGCCGATGACAAGCCGTTTCAAGGGTGTGCTGAACCTGCAGTATGCCACGAATCTCAACAAATGGGTGTTTGATTTCACTGCATCTGTCAACGGTTCGTCACGCGTCTACAATTTCATGACTGACGACACTGACGAGAACGGGAATCTCCTTTATCCTGGCGGCTATACGCCTGTGTACCCTCTCCTGTATTGCCAGGTTACGAAAAGGTTCAAAGGAGTGGATGTCTATGTCGGGGGAGAGAATCTGACCAATTTCAGACAGAAACATGTGATTCTCGGGTCCCATAAGGAGAACGGGGTTGTCTCGGGACGGCAGCCTTCGTTCGATGCAAGCGCGATATGGGGACCTGTGATGGGTATAAGGATATATGCGGGAGTCAGGTTTACATTATGGAAAAAATCTTAAACAATAATATGGTATGAAAAAGATTTCATCAATCTGTATGGCTGCGATATTGCTTGCCGGGATTTCGTCGGCAGTGCAGCCTGCCAGGGCGGAAGCCGGGAATTCAGGGATGGAATACGGGATGCAGCTGGCCGGCAAACCCAAGAAAGAGCTGAAGACAGTGACATTCTCCGTGAACATGCATTGCGAGAAATGCGTGGAGAAGATAAGGGAGAACATATCTTATGAAAAAGGTGTGAAGGGACTGGAAATCTCGCTTGAAGACAAGACGGTCAAGATTGTATATGATCCGAAAAAGACCGATGTCAGGAAATTGGGGGACGCCATTTCAGGACTCGGATATGAAGTAGAGGTAAAGGAGTAGTTATGTTCAGAATAGTGAAAAAGGAAAGGTTGACGCCTTTGATTTACAGAATGGAGGTGGAGGCGCCGAGGGTGGCTTCATCTGCCCTTCCTGGCCAGTTCCTGATAGTCAGGACAGAAGAAAAGGGAGAAAGAGTGCCGTTGACCATCAGTGACTATGATGCTGACAGGGGGACTGTGACCATTGTGATACAGGCGATAGGAGCATCCACGAAGGATATATGTGCTTTCGAGGAGGGGCAGGAGTTCGCTGATGTTGTCGGTCCTCTCGGGATGCCTTCGGATTTCGTCTCCATGACTGACGAACAGCTGTCAGGACGCAGATATGTGTTCATTGCAGGAGGAGTGGGTACGGCTCCTGTGTATCCGCAGGTCAAATGGCTCCATTCGAAAGGTGCTGCAGTGGATGTGATAATCGGAGCGAAGAATTCGGAGCTGCTGATATACAAGGACGAGATGTCGAGGTATTGCGACAACCTCTATGTCTGCACAGATGACGGGTCGGAAGGTTTTCACGGGATGGTGACGGGCTTGCTTGAGAATCTCGTGCTGGAGCAGGGAAAGAAATATGACCAGGCAGTGGCCATAGGTCCTATGATCATGATGAAGTTCGCGACCTTGACCGCCAGGAAGCTCGGGCTGCCGATTATTGTCAGTCTCAATACCCTGATGGTGGACGGGACGGGAATGTGCGGTGCCTGCAGGGTGACTGTAGGCGGGAAGACAAGGTTCGCATGTGTGGAAGGACCTGAATTCGACGGCTATGAGGTGGATTTCGACGAGGCGATGCGACGCCAGGCAATGTACCGCCCTGAAGAGGCGTCCGCGGAGCCGCATGTATGCAGGATAGACATAAGAAACAATTAAGAGTGGAGGAAATATGGCTGAAAGGATACCGAGAACGCCTGCCAGGGAGCAGGATCCGGCAGCAAGGGCTGCCAATTTCGATGAGGTATGCTACGGATATGATGTCCGTGAGGCGATGAGAGAGGCTTCAAGATGTCTCCACTGCAAGAATCCCCGTTGCGTCGGGGCATGCCCTGTGAGTGTGGACATCCCGGGATTCATAGCCCATGTGGCGACGGGAGATTTTGCTGAAGCTGCATCAGTGATAGCAAAGGATTCATCCTTGCCTGCAATTTGCGGCAGGGTATGTCCTCAGGAGACCCAGTGCGAGGGCAGCTGCATCCTCGGAGTGAAGGGACAGCCTGTGGCAATCGGGCTTCTGGAGAGGTTCGTGGCTGACTGGAATAGGGAAAACGGCTCTGTGAAACCGTCTGTCGCACCGTCCAACGGATATAAGGTGGCTGTGATAGGAAGCGGTCCTGCCGGTCTTGCATGCGCAAGCGACCTTGCCAAGATGGGCTATGATGTTACAGTCTTCGAGGCCCTGCACAAACCTGGCGGAGTGCTCGAATACGGGATTCCGGAGTTCAGGCTGCCTAAGGAGAAAGTCGTGAAGCCTGAGATAGAGAGCGTCAAGGACCTTGGGGTGAAGATTGTGACCGATGTGGTGGCAGGAAGGACTGTCACTGTGGATTCCCTTCTGGACGAAGAGGGCTTTTCCGCTGTCTTCATCGGCTCGGGTGCCGGTCTGCCCCGGTTTATGGGAATCCCAGGAGAGAATCTCAACGGGGTGTATTCCGCCAACGAGTTCCTGACGAGAAACAATCTGATGAAGGCATACAGGGACGACTATCTTACGCCTGTGCTCAAGGGCCGCAAGGTGGTAGTGGTAGGAGGAGGAAATGTGGCGATGGATGCTGCCAGGACAGCATTGCGCCTCGGCTCCGAGACTTCCATCGTATACAGAAGGACGGAAAATGAACTTCCTGCAAGAAAGGAGGAGGTACACCATGCCAAGGAAGAGGGCGTGGAATTCATGATGCTCACCAATCCTGTGGAGATACTCGGAGACGAGAAAGGATGGGTGAGAGGAATCAGGTGTATCAGGATGGAGCTCGGGGAACCGGACGAAAGCGGTCGCCGCTCTCCCGTGCCTGTGCCGGGGTCTGAATTCGAGATGGAGACAGATGAGGTGATAATGGCTTTGGGTACATCTCCTAATCCTTTGATAGCCAAGACTACACATGGTCTTGAGACCAACAGGAGGGGCTGCATTACGGCAGATGAGAACGGGGCAACATCCCGTCCGGGAGTATTTGCAGGAGGAGATGCCGTGACAGGTGCTGCCACAGTCATCCTCGCGATGGGGGCCGGAAGGAAGGCTGCTGCTGCGATTGACAAGTATATCAAATCACTTAAATAAT
>JADIMD010000042.1 GCA_017695015.1 Candidatus Cryptobacteroides faecigallinarum
GCCCTGAACATCTCTTCCCTGCGCCGGCGGTCATCGCACGATGCCATTTCGGAAGCATATTCCGATACGGTCACTCCGAATCTGTCCGCAAAGGCATTGTTCTCGGCAAGAATCCTGTTCCCGAATTCGTATTCGAGCGAAGAAAGTTCCCTGTTTATCTCCCTCATCCTCGTCTGGCCGGTCTCATCCAGGGAAATGCCGTTGTCCACAAACCTGCGGTATATCCTGTCCAACACCATTTCCTGTTCCCTGGTAAGGCCGAGCCCATCCTTCCTGTCATGCAGATACTGCACCCTCTCGAAGAAATACGGATTCATGAAAATATTGTCGTTGTGCTCCGAAAGCATCGGAAGGACCTTCTCGACAATCCTTTGCAGGGCAGGCGTGCCATCAGTCTCCGAAAGGTTGAAAAGCACTCCCGTCACCCTGTCGAGGGTAGCCCCGGAACGGTCGTATGCCGCTATGGTGTTCTCGAACGTCGGCTCCTCCGCATTCGCGATAATGGCATCCACATCAGAAGCCTGCTGCCTCATGCCCATTTTCACCGCCAGCATATACTGTCCCTCGCGGATCTCATCGAACGGCGGCAGCCCGTAATTGTCTTTCCACTCGAAAAGGAAAGGATTCACCTTGTTGCATCCTGCAATAGACATCATCATTGCCAGAATTATAATTATCCGTTTCATGTTCCAGTACACAGTTATCCTGCAAATATACTCAGAAGCCGAGAGCAATGCAAGTTTACTTGCGATTACCGAGGCACAACAGTATATCTGTGCAGAGGCCCCAGATCCTTCACTCCGTTCAGGATGACAGGACATCATTTTGTTATTCTGAGGTCCTTTCTGTCATTCTGAATCTCTTCCTGTCATTCTGAGCGGCAGCGAAGAATCTGTTTTTTCTCCAATTATTATTTTTCATATCCTGACAAGTGCGCAGGCTATCATCAATATACGCTTTGGAAAGTATCTCCCTTGCGCACTTCTCCATGGCAGGACACATGCTTGTCCACAAGATGACGCCATTCCGTGGACAGAGCCTCGATTAACAGTTTGTCGTCCACAAAAGGCGGTCGTTCTGTGGACAGAGCAGGAGAAATGATGATGTTATCCACAAAATGCCCCTAATCCGTGGACGGTGTACGAGAAATTCGCAGGTCAACACACCTGCGCGATCGGCTTCTCTTTCAGGGAGGGCAATAATGCGGATAGCATATAATAAAATCCGCGCCCGAAAAGGACGCGGATCCGAAATTTCACGAAAAAGAGACTAATTATAATGCACTCCATCTATGTCTAAAAGCACAAACTGGATTTTACCCTGATAAAGGGTCATTATGCCTGTGACATCTATCGTCTTATGGCCGGCAAGAACTTCCGGATCGATTTCCGTATCTGCAAACTTGCAGTAACCGCTGGTCCTGATCTGGATTTCTTTTCCTCCAAATGTAAAATACTGGCTCACGCTGTATGGAGATGCATTTTTTATAAGTTGAGTCTTATGATCAGCAACAGTACCATAATTTTGATCATTTGCGTTCCCAACTTCACATTCATCCCATGCTCCACTATTGAGATACTCAAGATACTTTGTTTCTGACATTGCCCATGTGGTGATGCCCCATGTTTGATCTGAAAGAAATACCCTGTTGGATGACTCTTTCTTATTCTTATTACTGTCGATATATACAAGAGTAAATGTCTTATTGGCATATTTGAGTCCTTTGAGTGTAACGAGCGTTCCGAGATAAGGACAGTCTTCCAAAGTCGAGTTCTTCCCTGGAAGCTGGTCTTCGGTAAGGACCACCGGCTCCACAGGATCGCCTTTCTTCCCTGCAAACACATGGGTATCGATCAGCAGCTGTGACTCGAGATAGGATGTCTCATATTCCTCCGTAGGGTCCTCGTAACCTATCTGTACCATACCATTGCCGCCATTTGAGCCTGTTTTATACCCATACATACCCACAGACAGGTCATTGCACTTTACATATACCATCTGTCCCGGCTTGTAATCATTATAGAGACCGTTCTTGCCCATCTTTATCTCCATTCCGCCTGTCCCGTCCTGGATATAGAAACTCTTGTAGAAATTGCCAGGCTGGTCCGTAGTGGACACATATCCCCCTATGATGACTTCCTCCCCTACAAACTTGTCCACTCCGACAACAAACGGACTGCCTTCATATTCTGCAGCCAGCTGTGCAATCGTATGGGTAGGAGTCATGGTGACAGGCTGCACCGGCTCAGGGTCCTTGTACTTGCCCGTGAACACCGGCTGGAATTCTTCACAGGACACAGACACAAGAAGAAGTGCGAGCATCCCCGCAAGAAGAACTGAATATCTTGTCAATACTTTCATATTCTGTCGTTTTATATTTTATTCCCAATAATGTCAGCCATGAACATCAGAACCTGAAATAAAGGTTGAGCATATAGTTGATTCCGCACATGTAGAAATATTTGGAATCAAACCTGTAATAGCGGTTATATTTTTCGCTGTCGATAAGTCGGGTCTGCTCATAACCTCCGGTCTTGATATTCCTGTTGTTGAGTATATTCTTGACCTCCAGAGAGAAACCGAAATTGTACTTGCGGTCGATATACCAAGACTTGCCGACGCTCGCATTGAGCAGGAATGCAGGCTTGAATTTCTCCTGCGCAGCCATATACTCGATTTCCTCAGGAGTAAGTCCGTAATCCTTACCCATGGACTGGTTGAGGAACCAGCCATTGCTGTGCTCCTGCAGAGCAGCTGCCGTCATGGCATTGTCAGGACCGGCCACAGCCTTCATAGTCCTGTAAAGAGGATTCATGTCAAGATATGAATTAGCAAAATACTGCGCGTTGAGCTCGAAGAACCAGTAGGAGTTGGTCCTGTAGTGCAGACCGAGATCGACTGCAAGCTGAGGAGTGCTCGGCACATAGTGCTTCTGGTTCTTTTCCACGATATAGTTGCCGGCGTCATCCACCTGGTAGGATGAGACTCCGTCGATCACCATCTTCTTGTATATAGGATGGCTCTGCCAGTAGGTCACAGGCTCGTTGTCAATGATGACTTCCGCACTGTTGTCCACTGTCTGGGTCATGTAAGGAGTGGAAGTGTAGATGTACTCTCCCCAGCTGAGCGCGCCCTGAAGGGACAGTCCCTGAAGCACGAGAGGAATCTTGAAGCCGAGCTCTATACCCATATGCCTCTGGTCTATGCCAGTCATGGCAAAGTTCGTGAACGAGTTCTGGGAATCATCATAGAAACTCATCATGTCGGTCTGGTCCATGATCTTGGTCCAGAAAGCCGTGAAACGGATATCGTAGCCATTGTTGTTGTAGGCATAGTTGATATCGGCAGTGACAGTCTTGGTCGTGGTAAGGTTCGGCACAAGAGTGTTTCTGGTCCTCGGGGAGATGAATGACTGGGTGAATGTAGGGGCATCATTGAAATAACCCGCATTCGCATAGATCCTGTGACCGCCGAGGAACATGTAGCTCAAAGCCGCCTTGGCCGAATAGGTGAAGAAATCCGCAACCTCGGACTTTCCTTTGGAAGTGATAGGATTGCCGTTTGCATCATAAGTAGTCAGAAGCTGCTGCTGATAATAGATCGGCTCCCCGTTGTCATACACTCCGGCAAACAGTCCCTTTCTCACAAGACCTTCCCTCCAGAACTTGGAATATCCGCCCTGGACAGCAACATTGGCCTTGAAACCGTTCTTCTCGAATGCAGCATTCGCCCACACATTGGCATTACGGACATTTGCATAGTAATCATATCCGTATTTGCCCCCTTTGGTGATCTGCTCTGCATCACCATATTTGAAGAAATAATCAAGGTCATTCTGCACCATAGTAGGAGAAGATGCGAAATCGCGCTCCGCGAACTGGTCTATGTTCAGATAATAGTCTCCTCCGAGAAGGTCATCCATCTTCTTGTAGTATTCTGTCCTGTTCCAGCGGTAATTCGCACCTCCGGTGAGAGTGAACCAATTGTTGGCACGCCATTTTACGGAAGCATTGAAATTCAAGTCGTTCTGGTCTGTCCTCCTTTCCTCGATGGCATATTTGGAACGGCGTTTCTGGTTTTCGTCATAATTGTTCCAGTTCACATTGTAAAGCCTGTCCCAGTTGAGATGCTGGATATTGTCATAATTGCCTCTCCACGCCTCCTGGGCCCATGCGTACTTCCCGTAATTCTGCCTTCCGTAATCTTTATTCTCCATCCAGAGATAGCTCGGGAGATTCCTGTAATAGTCAGGACGCGGATCAGATGCGTCATACCAGTCCATAGCAGTATAGCCGTTCTTTCCTGTCCTGTAGAGTACAGTTGCCGTTGCTTCAAGATTCTCAAGAGGATTGACAGTGTATTTCAGGACGAATACCGGCTCATGTGTCTTGCGGACACGCGAGTTGCGCACCTTGCCGTTCTGATAGCCCCAGTTGGAGTTGTACATGTTATCCCCTACAAGGTCATAAACCTCCTGAGTGGAAGCATTCTGCGCTCCCCTGTTGCCCGGGGTGGCAAACGCCACAAGGCTGAGACGGTGCATGTCGCCGAACTTCTTCTCGACACCTGCATAATATGCGAACGACCGGTAATAAAGTCCTTTCACCCAGTCATTGCCTCCTATACGGGCAGATACATTGAATGCATACGACCAGCCATTGTCGAGCTGACCGGAAGCATAGGTCGCCATAAGGCGCAGACGGTACAGGGCGCTGTTGGTCAGGACGCTGAACCTCCAGCCCGGACGCACGCTCGACGGGGTGGCAAGGATATTGGTGACACCGTTATACCCGCCGATGCCATAATCCGACGCTTCGGTGCCGATGGTGCTTTCCTTGCTGCGCATAGCCTCGTTCAGACCGCTCCAAAGGGAGAACGGAGTATAGCCGGTGAGGGCGTCATTCATCTTCACTCCGCTGAGATACACATTCTGCGACTCGCTGGTATATCCCCTGTTCTTGAACCTTATTGCACTGAAGCCATAACCTGCAATATTGGTGTAGACATCGTTGCCGTAGAGGATTGCCGGAGAATCGTCATATCCCGAATCCTCCATGTCGAACTCCGCGAAATTGGAATCATCTATATCAGCGACAAACTGTGAAGGAACGAGAGAGACAAGCAACAGGTCCTTTACATACCCTTCCACAGTCACATCCACCATGGCCTGCTCAAAACCTGAAGCCGAAACTGTCATCCTGTAGATCCCGTCAGGCAGATTCTCGAAAAGGAAATATCCGTCAGACCCGGAATAACCTTTCAACACAGGCTCAGCCCCCTGATAAAGGACTATCATCGCATCAGCAACAGGGACTCCGCCGTTTCTGCTGATCAGAGAGCCTTCAATACCTCCCAGATGCACTGTCGGCTGAGATTCTGTCTGTTTCATTCCGTCCGGCCGCCCCTGCGCGAAAACAGGCAGGGCAAAGACAGCCATAACAAACAATGACAATAGTTTTCTATTCATATTCAAATGGTTATATTTCTGTAACTACTCAGCTTTTTCCAACACGATATAGGTCGGAAGGTGATCGCTGTATCCCCCGATGAATGACCCGTTGGAGAAAGTCCTGAACGGGGTGCCCTTGTACTGTCCGGTCTGGGTGATCATGTAAGGCTGTCTGTAAACGACACCATAGAACCCCCTCTTGCCGACAGGACGGATTTTAAGACCTCCGTCAGGGGCGTTCAGCAAGGTCTCGTTGACAAGGATTATATCATAGATATTCCATACTCCCTGGTATGCAAGAGACCCGTATCCTGCCTTGAGCATTGACCAGAACGGGGAGAAGAATTCATTCTTGCCCACATCCTCAGGATTCCTCTTGCTGTGCATGTATTCCACCATGCTGACATCGGTCGGGTTGTCGTTCATGTCACCCATCACGACAATCTTGATGCCCGGATATTTCTGCTGCATCATCATCGCATGGCTGTAGATGATTTCAGCCCCACGGCTGCGGAGATCCCAGCCCTTGCCTCCAATACGGGAAGGAAGATGGGCAACATAAACTGCGAACTCCTCCCCGTCGAGCAGTCCGTGAGCCATCAGGATATCCCTGGTCTTGAAATGCTTCTGCCTCTCCTCATCCATGGAGAATTCAATAGTCTTGCTGTCGAAGTCGAAAGGGATGGATTCGCTGTCAAGGAGTTTGAAATTGTCAGGCCTGTAGAGAAGCCCCACATCCACTCCGCGGGCATCAGGACCATCATAATGCACTATCTGGTAGTTTGCATCCGCAATCTCGGGCTGCTTCACCAGGTCCTCAAGCACGAGCCTGTTCTCTATCTCACTGACACCCAGCAGAGTATGGAATCTTCCATTGGTCTCTGACATGGACTTGATGACAGTGGCCATGTTATGCAGTTTCTTCTGATACTTCGCATCCGTCCACTTGTTCTTGCCCTCCGGCAGGAACTCCTCATCGTTTTTCACAGGATCATTGTAAGTGTCAAACAGATTTTCAAGGTTGTAAAATCCCACGACATATGTCTTGGTCCTTGTCTCCTGCGCAGAGACAGACAGGACTGTCAGAAGGATAAATACCGCAGAAATAAGGATTTTTTTCATAAATTATGCAATATCAGTTAATTCAACCAAAAAGAGACATCCCGGGGATCTTCCGCTTCGATCCGGTCCGCCTGGGCATCTCCTATCTTTCCCGGCAAGTTGGCAAAAAAGTCAAGTCCCGTAATTTCCTCCAGCTCATCAATCGACATCATCATGTCTTCGGACACGTTTGTGCTGCTGTATCCCCTGTGCTCAAGATAGAATGCAGCAGCAGAATAGCCGGAAATCCCGGCAGCCGAACTGCTTGAATAGCGCAGGAGAGCCTTGTAATAGGCCACCGGGACAGTGACAGCCCGTCCGTCATTGTCATAAGCGACACCATTGCTTCCTTCCACAATGCAGCCTGTAACCACATACAGAGTGTCGCATGCGAGCGCCACCGAACGCACCTTGGACTCAAGATTGGCCCATATTCCCTGATTGAATCTGCGCCCTATCTGTGGAGTCATGTTGGTGAAATAGAATGTCTGCTGATTGGCAGCGCGGGTAAGCCTGTCCGCAGAAGGGAGCTGATGTCCCCTGTCGTAGCCTCCGTCATACGCCCAATCAAGCCTTGGCTGGTCTTCGCGCGGCACTTTCGGATCATAGCTCCACGCATCTGTCCTGGTTCCGTTTCCGATGAGACCTTTGTTCAGAGGATATGCCACCCAATGAGAAACGAGATTGTCCCTGTCCCAAAGGAAAGAATAATTGCGTGTAACCTTGCCGGTGCCCAATGTCATGTCATGGGTATAGAACCGGCAGTCGTCGGTTTCTGCCACAGACGGAAGCTCAAGCCATCCAGGGAAAGCCCCGACCCAGCCGCTGGCCTCCTCGTTCAGCTGCACGAATGTGACAGCATAATCCGTCCCGTGGCTTGTGAGTATGACCAGAAGCGAACGGTTCTCGCTGGTGCCGTTCTCTTCATATTCGAGGATGACATCCTTGCTGCCCCTGCCGGAAGTCTGGCTCAATGTGGCCCAGCCCTGCTGTGACCCATAATAAAACAGAGACAGCGCCCACTCTCCGGAAGCGGAAATGCTGACTGTCTCCTGACCCGCCTTGTACACTGCCTGGCGGTTCGAAATAGTTATGCCTGTCTCCACCTGCATCTCGTCACAGGAAACTGCAAACACAGACGCCACTACTGACAGGACAGAAAAGATCAATATCCTAAATTTACTCAAAATAATGCTGATAAGAGGATTCCGTATTGTCCGCCACCCCTCCGTGTGCAGACCTCTTTTGAGAGAAAATCAAGGGGTGTCCCTCCCAGGACATCCCTTGATAAATATAGAATAGCTATTTTTATTTTTGGAAATTAAAATCCCAAAGAATATTTCTCTTCGTTGATGTTACAGTAATAACTGCTGCTTCGCCAAGAGCACTTGAAAAAGAAACCGTATACTTATCTGAATCCGAAACTGTAATCGTATATGGTGGGTTTGCAGTCGCACCATCATTAGCTGCCGGACTCACTGTTGCCGGGCTAATTCCGTCTATTCCGCTGAATGTCAAATCTGACGGAGTGCTTTTCCAAGAAACAGCATAGAATGTAAAGCTTTTTGTTCCAGCAGGTACCGCAATTGTTGCATCTCCAGGTTTTTTAGATGTTCCCAATTTCAGAACTTTTGTTTCTGCACCATTTACAGTTGCGTTATCAGTCGAAGCGTTGCTTCCCAAAGTCCATGGGAATAAAACTTCTGCGGAGAATCTTTCTCCATTCATACCGTCAACATCAGTAACTTTTGCAAGAACCATCTGGATCTTAGCTCCATAAACTGATGCTATACCTTTCAATATTCCTGATCCCTGCGGAACTTGTTTTTCAACAAGAGAAGAGGCAGCACCTGCCGCATGAGAAATAACAAAAGTCTCTCCGGATGCATCTTCAATTGTAATTGATGTCCTATCTGAATCACTTGCAAGAGTCTTGGAAAGATCTCCAGCAGCTACCTGCACATCCTTAACTGCCACATATTGACTCTCATAGTCTCCAGTAAGGAGCTCTTCCATTGTGATTTCCTTTGGAGTAACTTCCACTCCCTTATTCAGGACAGTTGTCTTTTCTGCATCCGCAGAAACCTGAAGCAGATTACTGTAATACTCATAATGAGCACCTGACAAATCAATAACGAGTTCATCTCCTATTGAATAGGTATTCTTTCCATCAAAATCCAACTGGACTCCTGCCGTTTCATCCTGAACCATCGCCATTGACTCGGTTAAAGCATAGTTTTTCAGCTGAGAATCTGATATAACAACTACTTTAACAAGTATATTCTGACCAAGAAGTCCTCCCTCTTCAGTTTTTTCTGTTGCCTGTTTCCTAACATCAGCGACAGTAGTATACACTACCGCATCTGATCCTGCTTGTGACACATTAACAAAATCATATACAACTCCCGCAGAGAAAACAATCTTACCAGATCTTGCTACTGACTTATTGTCTGAAGCTTTAATCTGAATTGTCTGAGCAGCTTCTGATGCCGAGCCAGCCTCTGGGCTTACGGTTATCCATTCTGGCTTTTCAGTAACCTTCCAATCTCTGTTAGAAGTCAATGACACTTCTGCAGCTGCCCCCCCTGTAACCGCGAATTCTTCAACTGTAGTTGGAGTAACTTGAATAGATGGAGTACCGGTTGTTCCCGGCTCCTCTTCTTTACATCCTGCAAGCAATGCTGCCGATGCAATCACGCAAAGAAATAATTTTCCGAATTTCATAATAAAAATATTAAATAAACAATCGTTTCTTTTTCGGACACAATGTTAATAATTTGTTAAGACATTGCGCATTTCCGTTGGCAAATTTAGACAAATAAAACATTATTGCAAATCAGTTGGAGTTAATTTTTATTGACACTTCATAAAAAGGGCAAAATAAAATTTATGCAAGCTAAATTTTATTTTGCACCTGATAAAAATTGCAGCATCAAACCAGAAAAAACACATAAAAAGAGAAAAATCCTCCCACAAATTCTTACAACCTGACCGTCAATTATTTGACACTATCTCTTCCTAATATATCTTTAAGGAAATTTTCATATTACTTGTTGCATATTACGAAAATGTTATATATTTGCAAAAGATGAACTGGAATGAAATCAAACGAATTGCGGAGGAGAAAGGATTTAAATTCATTCGACATGGTAAGAAACATGACATTTATTACAATTATGAGACTGGCACCATGATACAGATAGAACGGCACTGGTCACAAGAAATCAGAAAAGGTCTGATGAACAGGTTAAAAAAGGAAATAGGATTTTAAGATAAATAGATCATGAAGAATAAAGAAAAATTCATTGTGTCCATAGAAAAAGATTCCGACGGTTCCTATATTGCGTATAATATAGGCAATACAAAAATTTCGTTGTTAGGCAGAGGGGATACTGTGGCCGAGGCTAAGGCTGATTTTGAAAATTCCATGAATGAGGCAATATCTGTACTCAAAGATGAAGGAATACCTGTCCCTAAAGAATTTCTGTCATCACCTGTCTTCAAATTTGACCTTTCATCACTATTCGAATACTATTCCATGATCAATGTCAGTGCTTTCGCCCGTTATGTAGGAATCAACGAAGCTCTGATGCGCCAGTATCGCAAAGGGAACACATATGTTTCTGAAAAGCAACTTCATAAAATCGAAAACGGCATCCACCGTCTGGGGACCGAACTTGCACAACTTTCCATAACGAAACGAGTACCATAAGTTGTCGGGGTGTGCGGACAGGCATATAAAAAAGAAACCGGCCTCAAAATTGGGGTCGGTTTCTTTGCGTAGTATGTCGGGAGCTGAATTATTCAGCTTTCTCCTCCTTTGGTGCCTCCTCTGCCGGAGCTGCCTCTGCTGCCTTTGGAGCCTCTGCTGCAGGGGCCTCTGCCTTTGCTTCAGCGGACTTCTTTGAACGGCTGCGGCGGGTAGATGATTTCTTGGCTTCAGGCTTTGCTGATGCAAGAGCTGCCTCGTTGAAATCTACCAGCTCGATAAGAGCCATGTCTGCTCCATCTCCCTGACGGAATCCGGTCTTGAGGACGCGGGTGTATCCGCCCGGACGGTCTGCAATCTTCGGTGCTATTACACGGAACAACTCGGTAACAGCATATTTGTTCTTGAGATAGCTGAAGACTACACGACGGGAATGGGTAGTGTCCTCTTTAGATTTGGTGATCAGAGGTTCAACATATGACTTCAAAGCCTTTGCCTTGGCAACAGTCGTCTGGATCCTCTTGTGAAGGATAAGCGAAGTGGCCATGTTGGCCATCAGGGCTTTGCGGTGACCACTCTTGCGTCCAAGGTGGTTGATTGCTTTATTGTGCCTCATACTTATACAGTCTTTTTCTTGGGTTCAATATTATATTTTGTAACATCCATTCCGAATGACAGCTTCATCTTCTCCACAAGCTGGTCGATCTCATTGAGGGACTTGCGGCCGAAGTTCCTGAACTTCATGAGTTCAGACCTTGAATAGGATACAAGGTCGGCGAAAGTGTCAATGTCGGCAGCCTTCAGGCAGTTGTATGCCCTGACTGAAAGCCCCATGTCTGAAAGCTTGGTGAGAAGGAGATGCCTCATTCTGAGGGATTCCTCGTCAAGTTCCTTGGAATCCGACTCGACTGCACTCTCCAGAGAAAGCTTCTTGTCGTCTGTGAACAGTTTGAAGTGGTAGATGAGTATGTTGGCTGCCTCCTGAAGCGCGAGGTTCGGAGTAATGGAACCGTCTGTCACTATCTCGAGGTTCAGCTTCTCATAGTCGGTCTTCTGCTCAACTCGCCAGTTCTCCATGGACCAGTTAACATTCACGATAGGAGTGTAGATGGCATCTACAGGAATAGTCCCTATCGGAGTGTTCTCGTCCCTGTTCTCGTCAGCCGGAACGAATCCGCGGCCTTTGCTGATATTGAGAGTCACTTCAAGCTTCACAGCTGTCTCAAGAGTACAGATGTGCAGCTCTGGATTCAACACCTTGAAAGAGGACAATCCCTTCGAGATATCTTCTGCGGTAAACTCCTGCTTGCCGCTGATAACGATGTTTGCCACCTCAGAGTCTACAGAATCCACCATTCTTTTGAACCTCACCTGCTTGAGATTGAGGATGATGTCCTGCATACCCTCGATCACGCCCGGAATTGTAGCGAACTCCTGGTCCACTCCGGAAATCTTGACCGAATTGATAGCAAAACCTTCCAGAGAAGACAACAATATTCTGCGGAGGGCGTTACCGATGGTCTGGGCGTATCCAGGCTCAAGAGGCCTGAATTCGAAACGGCCGACGGTATCAGTCCCTTCGAGCATTATCACCTTGTCCGGCTTCTGAAATGCTAAGATTGCCATATTATTCTTTATTAAGGTGTTAATTATTATTTAGAGTACAACTCGACGATAAGCTGCTCGTTGATGTTCTCAGGTATCTCCTCCCTTACAGGGACATTGAGGTATTTCCCAGTGAGGGTATTCTGGTCGAATTCGAGCCATGAATACTTAGGAGCTGATGCTACGCTTGCAGTAATCACTTCAAGGCTCTTTGACCTTTCCCTTACTGCAATTATAGAACCCGGCCTTACCAGAGCTGAAGGGATGTTGCAGACTTCCCCGTCCAGAGTAATGTGGCAGTGTGTCACAAGCTGGCGTGCTGCAGCCCTTGTAGGAGCAATCCCAAGACGATAAACTATATTGTCAAGGCGGGACTCAAGAAGGAAGATGAGGTTCTCACCTTTCTGTCCTTTCATGCGGGAAGCCTTCTCGTAAAGGTTGCGGAACTGTCTTTCAAGAAGTCCGTAGGTATATTTTACTTTCTGCTTCTCTTTCAGCTGAGTACCGTACTCCGAAGATTTCTTGCGTTTGCGGGCCAGACCGTGCTGTCCCGGAGGGTAATTTCTCTTTTCGAAATCCTTGTCTGCCCCGAAGATCGGCTCACCGAATTTACGGGCGATCTTAGTTGTTGGTCCAATATATCTTGCCATAGTAATCTATTTCTTATGCGTTGTTACGAAAAATTAAACTTTACGACGGCCTTTTGGTCTACAACCATTGTGTGGCATTGGAGTGACATCGATGATTTCTGTTACCTCGATACCTGCACCGTGGATAGTCCTGATAGCTGACTCACGACCTGCTCCAGGGCCCTTTACATATACCTTGACTTTTTTAAGACCAAGGTCGAATGCTGTCTTCGCAGCCTCTGCTGCAGCTACCTGGGCTGCATACGGGGTGTTCTTCTTGGAACCTCTGAACCCGCATTTTCCGGCAGAAGACCAGCTGATAACCTGGCCCACATTGTTGGTGAGAGAGATTATCACATTGTTGAAGGTTGATGAAATATGAGCCTCGCCATAAGCGTCAACCTTTACAACTCTCTTCTTGTTACTTGTTGTTTTCTTTGCCATAATTCATCTTCCGTTATTTGGTTGCCTTCTTCTTGTTGGCAACGGTTTTCTTCTTACCCTTTCTTGTACGGGCATTGTTCTTGGTGCTCTGGCCACGTACAGGAAGTCCGAGACGATGACGGATTCCCCTGTAGCATCCGATATCCATCAGACGCTTGATGTTCATCTGTACAGCAGAACGGAGCTCTCCCTCGATCTTGTACTCGGTAGCGATTACGCTACGGATCCCGGCGATCTGCTCGTCGTTCCATTCTCCGACCTTAGTGTCGAAGTCGATGCCCAGACCTGAAAGGATCTTCCTGGCTGAGCTGCGTCCTATACCGTAGATATAGGTGAGACCTATCTCTCCTCTTTTATTGTTAGGTAAATCAACACCGGCTATTCTTGCCATAATTATATCAACTTAATTTGTTAACGACTTATTATCCCTGGCGCATCTTGAACTTTGGGTTCTTCTTGCAAATCACATAAAGACGGCCTTTGCGCTTTACGATCTTGCAGTCTTCACTGCGCTTCTTGATGGATGCTTTTACTTTCATTATCGTAAATTTTTATTTGTATCTGAAAGAAATTCTTCCTTTGGATAAATCATAAGGTGACATTT
>JADIMD010000007.1 GCA_017695015.1 Candidatus Cryptobacteroides faecigallinarum
TCCCGAAGCCGTAGCGTCCGTGGTAGTGTCCCATCCCGCTTTCCCCGACTCCTCCGGACGGCATCCGTTCAGTGGCGATGTGAATGATGGTGTCGTTGATGCAGCCTCCTCCGAAACGCAGCCTGCGAAGCAGGTCTTTCTTGAAACTCCTGTCTCCTGTGAATATGTAGGTGGCAAGCGGTCTTGGATTCCGCTTAATGTATTCCACGGCATCATTGATATCCGAATAAGGAATGACCGGAAGCAGCGGCCCGAAGATTTCATCTGACATTATTGCTTCCTGTCCTTCTCTCCCTGTCATTGTTGACTGTTGTCCGGCCGGATATCCGGCATTTGCCGGCATATCGTGTCCGGAAGTGTTTGCCGGCCGGGCGGTTGGGCGGATTATTTCAGGCGACAGACGGATAATGGTCGGCTCTATCCTCAGACTTTCTGCATCTGTCCTTCCTCCGAAGCAGATACCTTCATGCCCGTTCCTTCCGTTTCCTGCTGCCATGCAACCGCTGATCAGCGCCGAGAGCCTGTCGAAATGTTTCCTGTTGATGATGTGCCCGTAGTCTTCATTGGCCATGGCATCGAATCCGTACATCAGCAGGGTCTCTTCCTTACACATTTCTATAAATCTGTCTGCCACTTCATTGTCCACAAGTACATAGTCCGGGGCGACGCAAGTCTGTCCGCAGTTGAGGAACTTCCCGAACACGATTCTCCTTGCGCTCACACGAAGGTCTGCAGTCCTGTCCACGATGACCGGGCTTTTGCCTCCGAGTTCAAGGGTGACTGGAGTCAGGTGGGCAGCCGCTTTGCCCATTACAAGACGGCCGACAGCCTTGCTTCCCGTAAAGAAGATGTAGTCGAATTTCTGTTCCAGCAGGTCGGAATTCACATCTCTGCCGCCCTCAACGACAGCGACATGCCCCGGATCGAACACACGGGAGACAAGCCCAGAGATTATCCTGCTTGTGGCAGGGGAGTATGCGCTCGGCTTTATGACGGCCGTGTTGCCTGCCGCTATGGCACTGATCAGGGGAGATATGCAGAGCAGGAACGGATAGTTCCACGGGCTCATTATCAGTACATTGCCATATGGTTCAGGGATAATGTATGACTTTGCGGGGAACTGGGCGAGGGGAGTTCTCACCCTGCGTGTCCTGCTCCATTTCCTGATGTTCTTCAGGGCGCATGAAAGTTCCTGGAGTGCCATCCCGGTTTCACACATGTAGCTTTCCACGGGGCTTTTCCCGAGATCCTCTTTCAGGGCAGCCTCAATCTCGGGCTCCATCCTGACTATGGCTTCCCTCAAAGCCTTTAAGGTATGTATTCTGTATTCTACAGGCAATGTCTTCCCGCTACGGAAGAATTCACTCTGTCTTTCAACAATATCCTTTATCATATCCTGTCGGAGAATATTCTGTAAAATGTATGCAACAATGGCATCCGTCAAATATACAAAAATCTGTCGGAACAATATAATAATGCCTATTATTCGGATTTGCGGTAGCTGAGGATGGACCAGGTGACCATGACTGAGCCGAGTGCGGCAAGCCCGGCAGCGTCATACCATATATCCAAAGGGTTGCTGCCTTTCAGGAACACCGAGCGCATCGCATCTGCGAAATACCTCATCGGGTTGAGGTATGTTATGGCCTTTGCCCAGTCAGGCATCGAGGCAATAGGGGTGAATATTCCGCTCATGAGCATGAAGATGACGGCGAAGAACCATATCATGAACATCGCCTGCTGGGCGTTGTTGCTGTAGTTGGATATCAGCAGCCCAAGACCTGCCATGACTATCATGTCCAGTGCGGTGTAAAGATAAAGCCACAGGATGCTGCCCCTGCATGTATATCCGAAGACAGCCCATGCAATGATCAGACAGGCAGTGAGGATGAAAAATGCTATTGCCCAGTAAGGTATCATCTTGCATACGATGAATGCGGTCTTGCTGACAGGAGTGACATTTATCTGTTCTATGGTGCCCGCCTCTTTTTCGGAGACGATATTGAGCGCCGGCAGGAAAGCCGTGATCATGGTAATGGCAATCACTATCAGGGCAGGAACCATGAACAGCTTGTAGTCCATGTACTGGTTGAAATAGTATTTGTCCGAGATGTCGAATGACGGGGCGGCTGCCATATCCGGATTCTTTTCGGCGAGGTACATCCTGATGCAGTTGAGGATATACTGCGAGCCGATGCTGCCTTTGGTCCCGTTTACGGTGTTGATCTTTATCCCGACAGGAAGTCTTGTGCCGAGGCCCGTTTCCTTGTCGAATCCCGGCATGATGGTGATGATGGCGTCTGCCCGGTTATTGTCCATCAGCCTCTGGGCTTCCGCAGGGCTTTGGCAGATGTCCACTAACCTGAAGTAGCCCGATGCCGTGCATTTCTCTATCAGCAAGGAAGATTCCATGCTCATGCAGTTGTCCACGACAACGAGGTTGATGTTCCTGATGTCCATGCTGACGGCAAACGGGAACACCAGCATCATCAGCACAGGAAACATAAGGGCCATCCTTGGAAGTCCAGGATCTCTGAAGAACTGTTTGAACTCTTTTTCCAGAAGATATTTCCACATATGCATTCCTCCTTGTTATTGAAGTCTTGTCTTGAAACTGGCGATGCTGGCCGTGAGCAGCACTACGGCCATTCCTGTGAGAATGGACAGTTCCCTGATGACAGACGCGAAACCGTCCCCCTGTATCATTATTTTCTTGACAAGAATGATGAACCACTTCGCAGGAATTATGTCGGAAAACCATTGCAGCACTTCCGGCATGCTTTCGCAAGGGAAAATGATTCCTGAGAATATCATGGTCGGCATTGTCAGCCCCATTCCGCAGATAAGCATTGCGGTTTTCTGGCTTGAGGAGATGACAGACACCAGGATACCGATTGCGAGGGAGGCGACCACAAACACCAGGGCGGCAAGCAAAAGCAATGCAAGACTGCCGTTGACAGGCACTTCCATCACATAATGCGCCAGCAGAAGTATGCTTGCGAAATTCACTGCCGACAGGGCTAAATATGGCATCAGTTTGCTCAATATGACCCAGAGCGGCTTGACAGGTGAGACGAGCAGAAGTTCGAGTGTGCCCGTCTCTTTCTCCCTGACTATGGAGACGGCGGTCATCATCGAACAGATGAGCATCAGGATCAGTCCCATCACTCCCGGGACGAAATTGTATGAAGATTTCATGGCCGGGTTGTACATCAGCTGCACGACAGGTGTCATGGATGATTTTCGTTCTCCCGCTATCGAGATGCCGATGTCCTGCTGCTCCTGCTGGATGACTCCAGATACATAGCTTGTGATGATTCTGGCGGTGTTCGGGTCCGAGCCGTCACCTATTATCTTTATTGCCGCATTTCCCGATGACATGTATTCTTTGCCGAAGTTCCTGCCGAAGCATACGGCAGCATCAGCCTTGTTTTTGCGGAACATTTCCGTGATTCCTGAAGGACTCGTGAGCATTCCAACAGATTCGAGATACCTGTTGCTCTCTATCCTGTCTATCGTCCTCCTGACCATCGGGTCAGAAATGTCTCCGCAGAACGCGATTCTCGCCCGTGTCACTTCAGTGCTCACTGCAAATCCGAAAAGTATGATCTGCACCACCGGCATTATCATTACAATCAGGATAGTCCTCTTGTCCCTGAAAATATGCAGGAATTCCTTTTTGATAGAGGCTAAAAATTCTTTCATGACTATTCCTCCCTTTCCGCTTTTCCGGCCACTGTCCTGAACACGTCATCCATGGTTTCCGCAGAGAATCTGCATTTCAGCTGTTCTGGAGTGTCCAGTGCTGCAATCCTTCCGTCCACCATTATCGAGACCCTGTCGCAGTATTCGGCTTCGTCCATATAATGCGTTGTGACGAATATTGTCGTGCCTTTCTCTGCCGTGTCATATATCAGTTCCCAGAATCTCCGCCTTGTCTCGGGGTCCACCCCTCCTGTGGGCTCGTCAAGGAAAATAATCCGGGGCTCGTGTATGAGCGCAATACAGAACGAAAGTTTCTGCTTCCATCCCAGCGGCAGCTCTCCGGCAAACTTGTCCTTTTCCTGCAGCATGCCGAGCATCGACAGCATCTTGTCTGTCTTTTCGTTTATCTCCTTGTCTTTCAGTCCGTATATTCCTCCGAACAGCCGGATGTTTTCCTTTACCGTCAGGTCTGGATAAAGGGAGAATTTCTGGCTCATGTATCCTATGTGGCGCTTTATCTTCTCCTGTTCCTCCCAGATGTCATATCCTGCCACTGTTCCCGAGCCTGCTGTCGGACGGCTCAAGCCGCACAGGATTCTCATGGCGGTAGTCTTGCCTGCGCCGTTGGCTCCGAGGAAGCCGAATATTTCTCCTCTGCGGACATTGAAACTGATGTTGTCCACAGCCGTGAAGTTCCCGAATTTCTTCGTGAGATTCCGGATTTCTATGACATTCACTCCTGTTTCCATTTCTTTGACAGTTGCATGAAACAATCTTCTATTCCCGGGGCGATGTCTTTTGCGGTGCAGTCGGGAAATCCCATACCGGCGGCTTCAGCGAGTATCGTTTCCCGGCTTGTCCTCTCTGGTCTGTAGGCAAGATGGTGGCAATCCCCGAAAGAGAAACAGCTTTCCACACCGTCTATCTGCCTCAGTGCTTTGAGCAGCGGGTACATGTTCCTGCCTTTTACGGCGAGAATTCTGTATGGGTATCGTGAGGTTATCTGTGACGGAGTCCCCGTTCCGATGATTTCCCCGTCCTTTATCAGGGCCAGCCTGTCACAAAGCGATGCCTCGTCCATATAAGGCGTGGATACGAACACTGTCACTCCGGATTGTCTGATCCTGCCGAGCATTGTCCAGAAATCCTTCCTGCTGACTGCATCCACTCCTGTGGTGGGTTCGTCAAGGAACAGCACTGACGGCTTGTGGACCAGGGCGCAGCACAGGGCGAGCTTCTGCTTCATTCCGCCTGACAGCTTTCCTGCCCTGCGGTCCCTGAACGGTTCTATCTGTGAATATATTTCCTTGATTGTCCCGTAGCTGTCCTTGAGTGTCGTAC
>JADIMD010000008.1 GCA_017695015.1 Candidatus Cryptobacteroides faecigallinarum
TCTCTATACCTGCTTTAATGTCTTCAAGCATAACAGCACAAAACTTTAAACCACTTCGCAAAGTTAGTTATTTTCCGTCAATAATCAAAACGGAATCACTGCCCTCAAGAATTGCCTGCTCATTCAGCGTGATGAGGTCGCTGTATCTTGAAGGGATGCATTTGCGAAGTCCTTTCTTTACATTTTCCATGGTAACTATCGGGTTCAGTTTCAGAAAAGCCCCGAGCACAGCCATGTTGTATACTTTTGAATTGCCTACCTTTGCCGCAACATCGATGGCGTTTATCTTGGCGATTCGGATGTCGGTCCTTTCAGGATGACGGGTTATTCCGCTCGGGTCATAAAGCAGCAGCCCGCCCGGTTTGACGGTCTTTTCGAACTTGTCCATGGACTGCTGGTTGAGGATGATTGCGGTGTCGTACTTGGTCACGATAGGCGAGCCGATTTTCCTGTCGCTCAATATGACGCACACATTGGCTGTGCCACCCCTCATTTCCGGACCGTATGATGGCATCCATGTGACTTCCATATCCTGCATTATGGCCGAATATGCCAGGACTTTCCCCAGTGAGAGCACTCCCTGGCCGCCGAAACCTGCTATAATTATTTCTTCTTTCATAATCTATTCGTTTATCAGATTCTGCTTCGATAAGTGTGGAGTGCTATTCCTTGTCCTTGAGTACATCCTTGATGTCCCCGACAGGATATTTCTTGAACATGTTTTCCACCATCCACTTGTTGGCGTCTACCGGGTTCATCTTCCATCCAGAGTTGCAGGTCGCCACTATTTCCACGAATGACAGACCGATGTTCTTCTCGCTGTATTCGAAGGCCTTGCGGATAGCGCTCTTGGCTTTGCGGACAGCCGCTGCCGTATGGACTGACTGCCTTGTGATGTATGCTGTGCCGTCGAGATGTGCTATCATGTCGGCAATCACCATAGGGAATCCGTTGATTTTCGGGTCCCTTCCGTATGGAGTGGTGGAAGTCTTCATCCCGATGAGGGTGGTCGGAGCCATCTGTCCTCCGGTCATTCCGTAGATACCGTTGTTGATGAAGATGACCACGATGTTTTCTCCGCGGCTGCATGCATGTATGATCTCTGCAGTTCCGATGGAGGCAAGGTCTCCGTCTCCCTGGTAGGTGAACACATGTTTCTCAGGGCATAGCCTTTTGGTCGCCGTGGCAAGGGCAGGAGCCCTTCCGTGTGCAGCCTCTTCCCAGTCTATGTCAATATAGTTGTAGGCGAATACGGAACAGCCCACAGGAGATATGCCGATAGTGCTGTCCTGTATGCCCATCTCCTCTATCACTTCCGCGATAAGCTTGTGGACGACTCCGTGAGAGCATCCCGGGCAGTAATGCATGACATTGTCAGTGATCAGAGCCGGCTTTTTATATACGATGTTCTCGGGTTTCTTGATTTCTGCTATATCCATAACCGTTTATTTCAGATTGTTGAATTTCATGAATGCTTCCACTACCTCTTCCGGGGTATAGATGTTGCCGCCCTGTCTGCCGTAGAATCCTACAGGACATCTGCCTTCAACTGCAAGACGCACATCGTCCACCATCTGCCCGAGGTTGAGCTCGATGCTCATAACGCTCTTTACCTTGGTCGAGAGCTCCCTGATCCTGTCGAATGGGTAAGGATAGAGGGTGATCGGCCTGAGAAGACCTGCCTTGACGCCTGCCTGCCTGAGCTCGTCGACGGCTGCCTCGCAGATTCTGGAAGAACATCCGAAAGCCACGAAAAGGTATTCGGCATCTTCAGTGAGGTATTCAGTATATTTTACTTCAGTAGCCTCGATCTCGGCATATTTCCTGGAAAGCTTCTGGTTGAAGACTTCCTGGATGTCAGAGTCGAGAGACAGGGAAGTGATGATGTTGCGAGGCCTGTCGGCAGTCTTGCCTGTCACAGCCCACGGTGCATCCCTGAGTATCTCTTCTGCTGTCCTTCTCGGCTTGGTGCTGTGGATTTCCACCTTTTCCATCATCTGCCCGATGATGCCGTCGGAAAGTATCACCACAGGGTTCCTCCATTTGAAGGCGAGCTCGAATCCCCAGTCCACGAAATCGTACATGTCCTGTGCTGAGGCCGGAGCAATCACTATGTTGTGGAAGTCTCCGTGTCCGCTGCCCTTTACAATCATGTTGTAGTCGCTCTGGCTCGGCTGGATGGTACCGAGGCCCGGTCCGCCACGCATCACATCGACCACGACGCACGGCAGTTCGGCCCCTGCCATATAGCTTATGCCTTCACACATCAGACTGACTCCGGGGCTGCTGGATGATGTCATCACCTTCTTGCCGCAGGATGCTCCTCCGTATATCATGTTGATGGATGAAGTCTCGCTCTCGGCCTGTAGCACTACCATTCCTGTGGTCAGCCAAGGCCTTTCTTTCATCAGAGTCTCCATCACTTCAGACTGCGGGGTGATAGGGTATCCGAAATACCCGTCCACTCCATTGCGGATTGCCGATATGGCAATCGCCTCATTTCCTTTCATCAAAATTTTCTCTGCCATATCTCTCAGATTTTAACCCTGTAGACTGTAATTACCGAGTCAGGACATACAAGGGCGCAGGCGCTGCAGCCGATACATGCATCTCCGACCATTTCAGCATAGTTGTATCCTTTGCTGTTTACCATTTTTGACAGCTGGATGCTTCCCGTAGGACAGTTTGCTACGCACACGCCGCACCCCTTGCAGTGCGGCGTGTCGATTTCTATAGATCCTTTAAATGCCATCTGATAATAAAAATTAACATAAACAGCATCAAAAATACAAAATATGTTATAAAACCAAAAGAAAAAATTTCATTATCTTTGAAAAATGATAGGAGGAGTTATGGACGCTATATGTTTAAAAAACATTGTGCTTGACGGACATAGGTCTGATATCCTCGTCAGGGACGGGAGGATAGCAGGGATTTCCGCAGCGGGAAATGCCGCAGACGGGACATCTGTGCCGGAATGCGGCGTAGAGACAGTGGACTGCGGAGGTAAGACAGCATTGCCTGGATTCGTGAACATGCACACCCATGCGGCCATGTCGCTGATGAGAGGTCTTGGCGAAGATATGGTGTTCAGCCAGTGGATCGACAGGATATGGAATGTGGAGTCCAAAATAGATGAAGAGTATGTCTACTGGGCCACCAAGGTCGCCTGCATCGAGATGCTCCGTACAGGGACCACCACGTTCAATGATCATTACTGGCATTCGTCCGCAGGCCACAGAGCTGCAGTGGAGATGGGGCTCAGGCCTGTGTCTTCCTATGTAGTCATAGACAGGAACGACAAGGAAGAGTCCGGGAGAGAAAAGGACAGGATATGCCAATTGTATGAGGAGTCTCTCGGCTGGAGCGACGGCGCGTTTGCAGCCGGATTCCATGCGATATATTCCGTGAGCGAGGAGATGATAGTCTGGACAGCTGAATTTGCAAGGAAGCACGGTCTCAAGCTGCATTTCCACCTTGCAGAGACAGAGCAGGAAGTCAAGGACTGCATCAGCAGGCATGGAATCTCTCCTGTCCAATACCTTGACAGGCTCGGAGTGCTCGGACCTGATGCGATTGCAGCCCACACATTGTGGCTTGACGAGAAGGATATCGAGATTCTCGGGAAAAGGCATGTGAACTGTGTCCACAACATCAACTCCAACCTGAAGCTGGCTTCCGGATACAGGTTTCTTTACAATGAGCTGAAGGAAGCAGGGGCAAATATCTGCATAGGGACGGACGGCTGCGCTTCATCCAACAACCTGGATATCCTTGAGGCAATGAAGACTTCTGCAATAGTCCAGAAGGCATGGAGGCAGGACCCTTCGGCAATGCCGCTTGATGAGCTGCTGGACATGGCTACTGCCAATGGGGCTGCCGCGCTCGGGATAGATACAGGGAAAATCCGTGTCGGTGCATGTGCTGACATCATTATTGTGGATACGGACAATTCTTTCTTCCTTTCCGATGCTCCTTTCCTTGCCAATTTCATATATTCAGCCCACAGCGACTGTATATCGTCCGTCATGTGCGGCGGCCGTTTCGTGATGAAAGACAGGAAGATACAGGATGAGAAAGAGATACTTTCGGAAGCAAGGAAAGTTTTGAAAAAGATAACTAAGGACAAATGATGAACACTATGGATCCAAGAACAGAAAAAATCAGCAAGGCTGCGGAATACATATCTTCCAGGCTCGGAAACAGGAGGCCTGCGGCAGGTATCGTCCTCGGAAGCGGTCTCGGAAAGCTGGCCGACAAGATTCAGAATCCTGTGGTGATCCCATATAAGGATATCCCGGGTTTCCCTGAATCCACAGCTGTCGGTCACAAAGGAAATTTCATAGGCGGGGAGCTCGGAGGGAAATTCGTGGTCGCCATGCAGGGGCGTTTCCATTATTATGAAGGCTATCCGATGGAGCTTGTCACCCTTCCTGTCAGAGTTATGAAAATGCTCGGAATAGGCTGTCTCTTCGTGTCCAATGCGGCAGGCGGAGTGAATTTCGACTACAGGATAGGGGATCTTATGATTATCCGTGACCATATCAACCTGTTGCCTAATCCTTTGGTAGGAAAGAATATGGATGATTTTGGCCCACGTTTCCCGGACATGACAAGACCTTATGACCCGGGACTGATAAAAAAGGCAGAAATCATAGCTTCAGAACTTAATTTAGTCCTGCGCAAAGGAGTATATCTTGCTGGTACAGGTCCGTCATACGAGACTCCGTCTGAATACAAGTTCTTCAGGCTCATAGGTGCAGACGCTGTCGGAATGTCCACCATCCCCGAGGTGATTGTGGCCCGCCACAGCGGAATCCCTGTATTCGGAATGTCCGTCATTACCAACGAGGCGCATGACGACTATGCTGAAGACTATGTGAATGACGGGGACGCCGTAGTCCGGGCGGCGGATGCAGCAGCGGACAGGATGACCATGATCTTTACCAGACTGATAGAATCCCTGCCTGAACAGGTTTAGCTTTACCCGACCGGTTTGACGGAATCGTCTTTAAGGCAGGCTTTAAGGCAGGCTTTTGATTTTCGAACGGAGAGAGGCGGACTCGGACAGCTTGTGGTCCGAGTCCGATCTGTCCAACCACTGTGTGGCAAGCTCCTTTTCTCCCATGATGCAACATGCTGCAGCGATGTTATATTCGGCGCATGAGCGTTTATACAGGTTATTCGTGTCGAGCAGAGTCATCCATACATCCATGGCTTCCTTGAACTTGTAATCGGACGCATATTCGGCTGCGGTGTACCATGGATCGCTCTGATAGTAAAAGAAGATGAAGCGTCTGTTGGTCCAGGAGGACACGAATGCGTTCGCGCTTCTTCTGCCGGTTTCGATTCCCTGTTCAGCCATGTCTGCATCCTGTTTCAGGGAACTTGTGCCCTCGTACATCTGCACCACATCTTCGTGATTCATCGCATCGTAGACATACAGCCGTATTTCAAACGGTATGTCCGACACGGAATCAACTGGCTTTCCCATCGATTCCAGGTCAAAAAGGAAGGCCACATCCACTCCTGTATCCATGAGCAGACTGACCATACTGTCTCTTGAAGCATATTCCGTCCCGGCCTTGTCCTTTATGGAATAGATGCCGATATTCTGTTCTCCCGAATAATAGTCTTTTTCAAGAGCCTGGGCAAAGCCTTCAGCTACCGATGACATGAAAAGGGAGTCGGTCCCGTTGTCGAGATAAGTGACTGACATGTTTTTCCCGGTGAGCACGATTCCAGACCTGGACGGGAGACGCATGTCCACTCCAAGGGAAAAATATGTTGGACCGCAGGAAACGAGCATCAGAGGAAATGCTATGGCAATCAGACGGAATATCTTATACATGACTCAACAGTTAAAATTATTTCTCGAATATCGGTTCTCCGATGAGGTCGTACTCGTCGGCAGCAGTAATCATGACATCCATGAAGTCCCCGACAAATGAATACGGCTCGACACCTCCGAAATCATCCGGGGAATACTTTACAAGAATCTCGCCATCTACTTCAGGACTTTCGAACTCGCTCCGGCACACGAATACCCCGTCGACGAAATCGTCTACGATGACCTTCACCGTGGAGCCTATCCTGGACTGGTTGAAAGACAGCGAAATACCGCTCTGGAGTGTCATCAGCTCATCATATCTGGACTGTTTGGTCTCCTCAGGGACTTCATCCTTGAAATGGGCAGCCCCGTATGTGCCTTCCTCTTCAGAGTATTTGAATGCCCCGAGTCTTTCGAAGCGGGCTTCTTTCACAAAGTCGAGCAATTCTTCAAATTCCTGTTCCCCTTCTCCCGGGTGGCCTACAATCATGGTAGTCCTCAGCACGACACCGGGAACGCGTTCCCTCATTTTCAGGATGAGCTCCCTGGTCCATGCACTGTCCACATGGCGTCTCATGTTCGAGAGCACCTTGTCGGAAATATGCTGCAGTGGAATGTCCATGTATCTGCAGACCTTTGGATTGTCCGCCATCTGGTCCAGCACATCTTCAGGGAAGTCGTCAGGATAAGAATAATGTATCCTGATCCATTCTATGCCTTCTATCTCCGACAACTTCTGGAGAAGTTCTGCCAACGCCCTCCTGTGATAGAGATCGAGCCCGTAATATGTCGTGTCCTGGGCTATGACTATCAGTTCTTTGACCCCTCTGTCAGCGAGAGCTGACGCTTCTGCCACCAGGTCTTCCATAGGGACAGAGACATGGCGTCCTCTGATGTGGGGGATTGCGCAGTATGAGCACCTCCTGTCACAGCCTTCCGATATTTTCAGGAAGGCATAATGCCCTGGTGTGGTCAGATAACGCCCTGGACGGCCGTCTCCGGAAACTCCGAATGCCTTGAGCAGGGGAGTGAAATCAGTTGCACCGAACCATGCGTCCACTTCAGGAATCAGTTCCGGCATCTCGGAGGAATATCTCTGGGAAAGGCAACCGAAAACATAGACCGCTCCTGCCTTACCCTCCTGCTTCATCCTGACGCATTCGAGGATTGTCTGGATAGACTCTTCCTTTGCATCCCCGATGAATCCGCAGGTGTTCACAAGCAGATAATCCACAAAATCCCTTTCTTCGCCTTCCGGGACTATCTCATAATGTCCTTCAAGCGAAGAAAGGATATGTTCGGTGTCCACCCTGTTCTTGGAGCACCCTAATGTTATGGGCTGGACGGATTTCACTATTCCTCCTTGGCTTCAGCCTCTGCTTCAGCGCCTTCCTGATCCTGCTGCTCGAAATCGAGTGAGGCATACTGCTTGAGGCAATTGTACCAGCTTACGACCTTTTTCATGTGTGAGACATAGAAACGGTCCCTGTCATATCCCGGCAGGACTTTCCCGAAAAAGTCCTTGAGCTCATCCGCAGATGCTTTTGCTGACGGAGCCTCGGCATCCCCGAGCTCTGCCTTCATTTTCTCGAATACTTCCTGGAGTTTCACTTCTCCGTCGTCAGCATATATGGAGATGTCCGACAGTGCTGAAATCCTGTTGTTTGCTCCGAATGAACTTCTTTTATTATCTGCCAATGATTCCACTACCGCACCTGTTCTTGCCTGGGCGATGTAACGGAAAAGTCCGGTCTGCCCCGGAATCGAAAGGATTTTTGTAAGATCTGTTTTCATTTTCTGTAATTTGTATCTATAAACTGTTCTACCTTTCTCCTGAGGTCATCAGGAGTTCCTGTATTTTCTATGATATAATCCACATCCGGATGCTGCTTCCCTCCGTCAATGCTTGCGAATACTTTCTGTCTGGACTCCATCCTCACTGCAATCCGTTCCTCAGATTCGTGGTCCCTCATTGCTGCCCTGGCTATGCCTGCGCCTTCGGGGGCTTCCACAAGGAGGACTTTGTCAGGTACATCTCTGAACACGGGATTGTCGAGAATGATGGCCGACTCTATCACTGCAGTCCCGAATTCCGCCTGTGCAACCACTTCAGGAGAATCTTTCCACTCCAGAAAGTCACGCAGTACGGCCGGGTGTACAACTGATTCCAGATCCCGCAAAGCCGTGCTTCCTGACGGGCCTTCCCTGAAAATAATGGATGCAAGCGCCTTTCTGTCGAGTCTGCCGTCTTCTCCGACAAGGAAATCCTCAGGAATGCTTCCGTCCCCTGTCCAGTATGCAGACATCTTCTTCCTTACTGCTTCGAGAAGCTCATTGTCCGTATCATAAAGGGCTTTCGTCCTGCTGTCGGAATCATATACAGGGAAACCTCTTTCTGCAAGAAATCTGCAGACAAGGGATTTTCCGCTGCCAATGGCTCCAGTCACTGCAAGTACCTGCAACATAAGCGATTCCTTATCTGTCGTTTACGACACAATCAAAAATCTCGGGCTCGATGGAATAACCTATTACGCCAGGCGGCAGATCATTTGTCCTGACTATGCATTTGCCGCTCCTTGAATTCAGGAAGTCTGCATAGTCGATATGGAAGTTCACATCTGCTGCGACATCAGCGTTATAAGGGAATTCGCATCTGAACTTCACAGTAGCCACTGACGGGTACACCACCATGTATTTGTCTTCAGGGAGATTGGCCCCTGTCACGGAGACTGTCTTCTGGATCTCGACATATCTTACTACATCGGCGGAATAGTGTACCGAAGCATCTGAGAAACGGATGCCTTTGATCGGTTCGAGTTTCGTGATGCCGTGTATTTCCGAATGTATGTCTGAAATCTTGACAGGGTTGGTGTAGATGTAGTCGATTTTGTCAAGCCTGTAAGGTTCTCCGTAGATGAAAACGGAATCAGGAGCGACCTCCATCTCTCCTACTATGGTGTACTGGGACTTGAATCCAAGGTCATATACCGGTCTGACGGGTACACGCTTGTATGTCTCGTAAGGAAACCTGAAATAAAGAGTGTCCGTAAGAAAAAATTCCAGGGAGACATTGTCGCCGAAGATAAGGTGGGTATATTCCTGGAGGTCACCGGCAGTCACATAGAACATCTCGCCTCCGGCGCTGTGCATCTGTTTGAACGGCACGCGGACAGGCATTTTTTCTCCAATTGACTTTATCCTGATGATGTTGTAACCGGAAGTCCTGCACCTTGCGATGGCATCGCTGCTGCTGGCTGACTCGAACGAATGTCCTTCTATATTGCATTGTGCCACAATCGGCACCTGAAGATAGTCGATATAGTTAAGGGACAGATTGTACAGAAACCATACACTAAAAGCCAACAGGAGAGAAAGCAGAAACACCGGCAAATCTCTCCCGTTGACATTAAGTTTCTGAAGTATTCTTGAAAATACTTTCTTCATCCCTTGTAACTGTTTGCTACTGAGGCTGGGCTTCAGAGAAATCCTTCACTACGGAATTCTTGTCCACCTTTATCCTGACATTGTTGTCGATTTCAAGCAGGAGAGTCTTCTCCTTGACATCCACAACTGTACCGTAGATACCTCCGATAGTCACAACCTTGTCTCCTTTCTTGAGTCCTTCGCGGAACTTCTGGAGCTCCTTCTGCTGTTTGCGCTGAGGTCGGATCATAAAGAACCACATCACTACGATGATGAGGATGAGCATAATCCACATTGACCATCCGCTTCCCTGCTGGGCTGTTGCACCTGCTGCCGATCCGGCTGCCTGCAAGAATGTAATAAGATTCATTTGCGTTTAATTTTATAACAGTTAAAAATCTTTCAAAAATAATCAAATTTTCCGAATCTTGCCATCGTTTGCAAGTTTCTGTATGAGCCTGTCGAGAAGCCCGTTCACGAAGATGCTGCTTTTTGGCGTCCCGTAATACTTGGAAATCTCCACGTATTCGTTGATTGTGACCTTGACCGGGATGGTCGGGAAATTCTCGGCTTCCGCAAGACCTGCTATTATCAGTGCCATGTCAGTGCTTACTATCCTGTCCTGGTCCCAGTTGGAGACGGCTTCGGATATCATCGAAGAATATCTCTGCTTTCCGGCGAAGGCGTTCTGCAGGAGCTTGTGGGCGAACTGTTTGTCGCTTTCCATCCGTGCGTCCTTCTTCATTTCGCTCTGATAAAGCGAAGGAAGTTCCCATCTGCCTCCTTTGGCGAGATGTTCGAGGGTCCTGCAGCAGTATGTGAGGGAATAGGCGAGATCATCGTTCCACCAGATTGACTTGTCTTCAAGGATCTGTTCCAGCTCTACGCTGTCGACAAACTCTTCTTCGAAAATCCTGGTGAAAAGGCGGCAGTCCTCGGCGAGAGAGGCTGTGCCTGATGCCATGTATTCCTTGAAATAGTCTTTTTCGCAGATGGAAGAATATATCTTTTTCAGGAAAAGGTCATACTGCTCCCATGAAAATTTCCTTTTCGACATTGCTTTTGCAAAATCCGGATCCTCATCGAGAAGTTTCGCGAGGGCGTTGTCAGCAAATTTTGTATTGGGGTTGCGCTCCTCTTCGGTAGGGTTGAACTTTTTCCTTGCGGATTCGATCCTTTCCTTTGCCGTCATAGTCAGGGGAGAGACTATCCCGAGCATGAATACATAGAGATCTCTTGTCGATTCGCATGACAGGTCCAGCTCTGATTCTGCTTCAGACAGGGAAATATTCCCTGCCAA
This sequence comes from Candidatus Cryptobacteroides faecigallinarum, assembly GCA_017695015.1. GTDB lineage: Bacteria > Bacteroidota > Bacteroidia > Bacteroidales > UBA932 > Cryptobacteroides > Cryptobacteroides faecigallinarum. Next base: position 10,554 of record JADIMD010000008.1, read on the forward strand.
CACACTACCGTAAAGCACCTTAAAGACCTTTATCCTTAAAATTCGTCGATTGAGCATATTTTAACCAAAATTTACCGCAAAGATATATGCATTTTCAGAAAAATCCTTAACTTTGTAGAGATTTACTTAAAAATTATAAAAGATGTACAGTGAGGATTTCGATGGAGCTAATGCTCAGGAGCGTTCGGGAGAGGATGTCTTCTCAAAACCTGTGAGAGCCGGCAAAAGGACCTATTTCTTCGATGTGAAGTCAACCAAGGGGAACGACTATTATCTGACAATCACCGAGAGCAAGCGCAAGGTCGAGAGGGACGGCAGCTTTACCTATGACAAGCACAAGATTTTCCTTTACAAGGAAGATTTCGAGAAATTCTCCGATGGCCTGCAGGAAGTGATAGACTACATCAAGGCAAACTGCCTGAAAGACGGGGATAGCCCGGCAGGTGAGGGCAGCAGTTTCACGGATGTGAATTTTGAAGAACTTTAAATCTTATACGAAAGTGGCTACACGATAGTCACTTTTTTTATCTATGGACGATTTCGGATTCATCAGGGCAGCTGCCGCCGTTCCGGAAGTGAGGGTGGCGGATGTGGATGCCAATGTGGCAGAAATATGCAGAATGATTGACGATGCCTGCAGCAGTCAGGTGTCACTGGTCGTATTCCCGGAACTGTGTGTCACAGGATATACATGTGGAGACCTGTTCGGGCAGGAAATCCTGGTGCGCAAGGCGGAGGAAGGGGTGCGTAAAATAGCATCGCATTGCAGCGGCAGGAAAATTACGGTGGTCGTGGGTGTTCCTCTCAGGTGGAACTCCAGGCTGTATAATTGTGCTGCGGTCATATCTGGAGAAAAAGTATGCGGAATCGTGCCTAAGACATACCTTCCTTCCTACAATGAATTTTACGAGACCAGATGGTTCTCTTCCGGCTCACTCTTTATCCATTCTCCTGAAGAAATCAGCTATGCAGGTTTCAGTTGCAAGATGACTCCGGAGCAGATATTCCATATAGGAGGACATTCGTTCTGCATAGAAATCTGCGAAGACCTGTGGGCTCCTGTGCCTCCATCTTCCTATCATTGTCTCAACGGGGCGGAAATTGTAGTCAATCTGTCGGCAAGCAATGAGGTTCTCGGGAAGCATGTCTACAGGAAACAGCTTGTGAGCCAGCAGTCCGCAAGGACCATATCGGGATATGTCTACTGTTCTGCAGGATACGGTGAGTCCACTCAGGACCTTGTTTTCGCCGGTTCTGCCCTGATATACGAGAACGGCGCCCTGCTTGCCAAGGGGGAAAGGTTCAGGATGGGACGGTCGATGACAGTCGCGGATATAGACTGCGGAAAAATAGAGATCCTCCGGCAGAAGACCAGCACATTCGGCTCGGTGATGCCTGACGGGAAGGATGCTGCTTCCATTGGCTATCTGCATGTCAGGGCCGGCGAACCTGCGGATACAGACTTTGACGCAGACCTGTTCAGGACAGTTTATCCGCATCCTTTCGTGCCCGGTGGAGAGGAGACGGACAAAAGGTGCCGTGAAATCATTTCGATGCAGGTGCTTGCGTTGGCATCGAGGCTGGCGCATATCAACTGCAGAACGGCTGTAATCGGTATTTCGGGTGGGCTTGACAGTTCTCTTGCATTGATAGTCACTGTACTTGCCGCAGACCGTCTCGGCTGGGACAGGTCGCGAATCATCGGAGTCACAATGCCCGGATACGGCACGACTGGCAGGACGAGGAGCAATGCGGAAGACCTGATGGATGTGCTTGGAGTGACATCCAGGAGAATATCCATAAAGGCTGCATGCGACAGGCATTTCGAGGACATAGGTCATGACAGCTCCATACATGACACAACATATGAGAATTCGCAGGCAAGGGAGAGGACCCAGATACTGATGGATGTCGCTAACCAGACAGGAGGAATAGTGATAGGCACGGGGGACCTTTCAGAACTTGCCCTCGGATGGGCGACATACAACGGGGACCACATGTCCATGTACGGGGTGAATGCCAGCATTCCCAAGACTCTTGTCAGGCATCTCGTCCGCTGGGCGGCGGAAAATCATTTCGACAGCGGTTCTTGCAGTGACGGTTGCCATGCCGGGACTCATGGGCGGTCGGCAAAAGATATTCTGATGGACATTATCGACACTCCGATCAGCCCCGAACTTCTACCTGCTGACGAGAAGGGCAATATTTCCCAGGTTACTGAAGACCTTGTGGGACCGTATGAACTGCATGATTTCTTCCTTTACCATTTCTTCAGGTTCGGGTATTCTCCGCAGAAGCTGTTCTTCCTCGCGAAGAAGGCTTTCGGAAGCACGGCTTCAGACGGGACTTTCTATGATGAACAGACAATCAGGAAATGGCTGAATGTATTCCTGAAGAGGTTCTTCGCCCAGCAGTTCAAGAGGAGCTGCCTTCCTGACGGTCCTAAAGTCGGAAGCGTCAGCCTTTCCCCTCGCGGAGACTGGAGAATGCCGTCCGATGCAAAGCCGGATCTATTTTTGAAAGATATTTAAACATCTGAAACTATACAGACGATGAAATATGCCAAATGGATTGGAGGAGGGCTCGGTTGGGCACTCGGAGGACCTATAGGGGCTTTGATAGGCTTTGCTATCGGGGCTTTGTTTGAAAGTGATGATGAGCCGCGTACGCAGAGAAGGTATTCGGCACGCACCGGGGCAGGGGATTTCAAGATGAGTCTTCTGGTCCTGATTGCCTGCGTCATCAAGGCGGACGGGAAGACCAGGACTTCAGAGCTGGAAACCGTCAGGAGAATCCTGATGTCCAATTTCGGTCCTGTGGAAACAGAGGAGGCAATGGATATCCTTGACAGGCTGCTTGTACAGGATATAAATGAAAGGGAGGTGGCGGCCCAGATTGACAGGAACATGAATTATTCTTCCAAGCTGGAGCTGCTTCATATCCTGTTCATGATTGCGTATGCAGACGGGGAAGTCAGTCCGGAAGAGCTGGATCTTCTTCAGCGTATTTCAGCGGCATTCGGAATATCCTATATCGACTTTGATGCGATAAGGGCTCCGTATACAAGGAAAAATGATTCTGCCTGGGCGTATAAGGCTCTCGGCATAGATGCTTCGGCTTCTGACGAGGACATCAAGAGGGCATATCGCAAGATGGCGATGAAATATCATCCTGACAAGCTTGCAGGCCTTGGCGAAGATGTCAAGAAAGCCGGCGAAGAGAAGTTCCGCGCCGTGAAGGATGCATATGATTTTCTGAAAAGGGAACGGAATATCGTCTGAATATCCCCTGCGCACATCTCCATGGCGGACAGCTTTTCCAGAGATAATAAGTATCTTTGCTCCCATGGTAAATGACTGTCTTTCTTTTTTTAGCACTATAAATATAAC
>JADIMD010000043.1 GCA_017695015.1 Candidatus Cryptobacteroides faecigallinarum
TCCTCTAAAGCAGTCACTTCCACCCTCAGCAGCATCGAATACGGAAGATTGCGCAATGCAGTGAACGAATACCTCACCATGACCTTGCCGTCAGCGGCAAATTCCGTGACATGTTCGGCATTTTTCATGTCAATCCTCTGCCTCCAGTCGCTGATATCGTATTCCGCATTCCCATCCACCTCCATTGAAAGTCCGAAAGGATTGATGCCCCTGACAGTACGGTTCACCTGGTCCGGTGCGAGCCTTTCGGATACATTGTTGAGTATTATATGCCTGACTGAAAAGGGCTCTTTCCACGGGAGTATCCCCAATATCCCGTTCGCGACAGGTACTCCCGTATAGTGCGCTTCATAATCATCTGTCTCTATGACCCAGCCGTCAGCAACAGCCGTTTCCGCTTCATCCGCAGACCGGGAACAGTCCTGCGTACCCGCGCCGCATGCGCATGAGACTGCCGCAATCCAGACGGCCGTCAGAATCATCATGTTTCTCATCATTTCTCTTGACAGCATGTATTTACAGTGACTCCGTTCTGATTTTCATTGAATTTCCAATGCTACAAATGTAAGTCATTTAAGACGATTCCTAAAGTATTTTCTTCCTGCTTTTTGTATTTTCCCCTTGCCTTTTTTCAAAAATTAGCTAATTTAACCGATGAATTCTCATTTATGGAACTGTGAGTGCCACTTACAAGTTTGAATCTATCCAGAGAACTGAATATTAACACTGCAACTAAAGAAAACGAATGAGTGATTTCGACAAATATATAAGGCAAGGAGAACCTGACAGCAAAGAAAAGGCACAAGCATGGCAGACAGCAATCGGACTACAGGATGTTGACGGACTTAAGCCATCGGAGTATTTGTTACAGACAGCCGGCAGACATATTGAAGGTGGCATTACCATTGGCGAAGTAAAACATCTGATCGACAGCTATTATCAGTCAAAGGCAAACAGAAAGGGCATAGAGAATGAACGAACTGAAGAAGCTGATAAGGTATCTGCAAGAATTACTGAAATACTGTCCGAAAAATCCTTCTCATTCACGCCGGATTATCTGATACTCATCCATAGACGGCTGTTTGAAGGTTTGTACAAATATGCAGGAAAATTGCGTGATTATGACATAACCAAGAAAGAATGGGTACTTGACGGAGATACCGTTTTGTATTCTAACCATGAGTTAATCCGTCAAACACTTGAATACGATTTCAGACAAGAAAAGAGTGCAGATTACCCGTTACTCGATGCCAATCAAGCATTGAAGCATATCTGTAAGTTCGTTTCCGACATCTGGCAGATACATCCTTTCGGGGAAGGGAACACACGCACCACAGCTGTGTTCACCATGAAATATCTTCATACTTTCGGATTTACATTCGACAACAGCGTATTTCAAGAGCATTCATGGTATTTCAGAAATGCATTGGTCAGAGCCAATTACAACAATTATTCAAAAGGGATATCCGCTACAACATCATTCTTGGAACTGTTTTTCAGGAACTTGTTGTTTGGCGAAAAAAACGAGTTACATAACAGGGCACTGCATATCGCAGCGCTTCATAGTGCCAGCACCAATGAATTAAAGAGCCAAAATGGCACTTTGAATTGCACTTTGGACGAGATTGCATTACTGAGATTCCTCAAAGACAATCCTGAAGCCACACAAACAGATATTGCAGAACACATCGGCAAATCTCCCCGTACCGTCAAACGAATGACCCCTTCTTTGATAGAGCGAGGTCTGCTGGAACGGGAAAACGGTAAAAGGAACGGGAAATGGGTTGTCAAAAATATAGATTTGATTGTCTGAATCCTCGTTCAGGGCTGCCGCCAGGCAAATCTGATTCCGCTAGACATTTTTCATCAAATATTCAATCTGAGCTTTTATGCGGAAATTACTATCTTTGGCGGATTTTTGGGAATTATGATTTATCTGATATTGACATTGTCTGCAGGAATATGTACAGGTTTCATATTCAGGCGGAGCAGATTCCTGCGGCATACAGGGACAGCCGTTTCCGCCGTCATATGCCTGATGCTGTTCTTTATGGGAGTAAAAATAGGGGCAGATGAAAAGGCATTTCGGACCGTTCGCGCCTGTTGCGTCAGTCGGAGCGACAGCTATGGATGTATGCCTGCCGGTGATTCTCAGGGTATCCGGTAGCGAAATCCTCCCGGCAGAATACATGCGAATCCTGTCGCAGAAAAAGGTTTTCCGCACAGAATTCAAGGATTATTTCTGATTGCGGACACAGAAAATCAGATGTCAGGCAACAAAAATTTGGAAAATTGCCTTGATTGTTCGTTACTTTGCAGCTCTAAATAGACAAATGACTGTCGGGACAGTGACAGAAGAATCTAAGAAGACTGATAGATATGGAGGGTAATCTTGTAATAGTGGAGTCTCCGGCAAAGGCCAAGACCATCCAGAAATTCCTCGGGGAAGATTTCGTGGTGAAATCCAGCATGGGACACATCAGAGACCTGCATGACAATTCTCTGAGCATCGATATAGAGCATGGCTTCAAACCGGAATATGTAGTGCCTGACGACAAGAAGAAAGTCGTGGCCGAGCTCAAAAAGGCGGCAAAGTCTGCTGCTACAGTGTGGCTCGCATCCGATGAAGACCGGGAGGGAGAGGCCATCAGCTGGCATCTTTTCGACACTCTCGGACTCAAGAAAGAAAACACAAGAAGAATTGTGTTCCATGAGATTACAAGACCTGCCATACTTCATGCCATCGACACTCCGCGGGAAATCGACATGAATCTTGTGGACGCGCAGCAGGCACGAAGAATCCTGGACAGACTGGTCGGATTCGAACTCTCTCCTGTGCTCTGGAGGAAAATCCAGCCTAAGCTCTCCGCCGGCCGTGTACAGTCGGTGGCCCTCCGCCTTGTTGTGGACAAGGAAAGGGAAATCCTGAACTTCAAGAAAGAGCATTATTATAAGGTAGACGCAATCTTCCACCCTGACGGCACTGCAGACAATGTCACAGTCAAGGCAACACTCGACACCAGGTTCCCGGACATCGATTCCGCCCGGACATTCCTCGAAAAATGCATCGGAGCGAATTTCACCATATCCAGCATCGAGCAGAAAGACGGCGTCCGCACACCTGCATCTCCGTTCACCACTTCCCTGCTCCAGCAGGAGGCATCAAGGAAGCTGCGCATGTCCGTCAGCCGCACAATGAGCATCGCACAGAAGCTTTACGAAGAAGGGCACATCACCTACATGCGTACCGACTCCACCAACCTGTCCTCTCTTGCGCTGAACACTGCCGAGAAATACATCTGCGAGACCTTCGGGAAAGAGTATCACAAACGCAGACAGTACAAGACCAAGGCAAAGGGAGCGCAGGAAGCGCACGAAGCCATCAGACCGACTTTCATAGAGCACACCAGCATTGAGGGCACTCCTGAAGAGCAGAAGCTGTATGAGCTGATATGGAAGCGGACAGTGGCAAGCCAGATGGCAGATGCCAGGATCAGCCGCACTGACATAAAGGTATCCTCTGACAAGGCTGCCGAGAAATTTGCCGTACAGGCCACAAAAGTACTGTTCGACGGATTCCTGAAACTCTATATCGAAAGTACGGACGACACGGCAGACGACGACGAGGAGATAATCCTCCCGGAGATGAAAATCGGGGACAGGATGTATGACAGGCAGATCAGTGCCGAATGCAAATTCACCGCTGCCCCGGCAAGGTATTCCGAGGCATCTCTTGTCAAGAAACTCGAAGAACTCGGAATCGGAAGACCATCCACATACGCACCTACAATATCCACCTTGACCAAAGGAAGAGGGTATATAACAATCGGAGACAAGGAGGGTGAAAAAATCGAGGTCACCAACCTCATGCTCAAGGGAGGGAAGATTTCGTCTTCTGTCAAGAAGGAATCCTTCGGGGCAGAGAAACGCAAACTCCTGCCTCAGGAAATAGGAATGATCGTGACCGACTATCTCGTGGACCATTTCGGCAAGATTCTGGACTATGGATTCACAGCTGATGTCGAAAAGGAATTCGACCAGATAGCTGAGGGCAAGGAGACATGGAGCAGCGTAATCGGAGCATTCTACGCTCCGTTCCACGAGGATGTGGAAAAGACGCTCAACAACAAGGAATACAGCCATGTAAGCAGGGAACTCGGACCTGACCCTAAAGACGGGCTGATGCTTGTGGCAAAATACGGGCAATACGGACCATATGTGCAGAAAGGAGAAGGCGACCAGAAGAAATATGCAAGCCTTGCCCCTGGACAGCTGATAGAAAGCATCACTGTGGAAGAGGCAGCAAAACTATTCGACCTTCCGAGGACCGTCGGACAATACAAGGGACTGGATGTAGTCTGCACCAAAGGACGGTTCGGCCCATATCTGAAATATGACGGGAAGAATGTCTCGCTTCCACGCGGCACTGATCCTCTAAGTGTGGATCTGGAGACTTGTATCAATCTGATAGAAGCCAGCCAGAACAAGCCTGCAGCTGCAATAATCGCCGAATTCAGCGACGGGATACAGGTCATAAACGGCAACTACGGGCCATATATCAAACAGAACGGAAGCAACTACAGGATACCGAAAGGCACAGATGCTTACAAATTGACAGAGGAGGCATGCAAGGAAATCATTGCCAACGGGAAACCTACAGGAAAAAAGTATAGAAAAAAATAAAATTCCACACAGAATTACCCACTTTTGTTTATAATTTGTTATTTATTTGACAAAAGTCTTGCATTTCTGAAATATAATTATAATTTCGCAATCTGTTGAAATTATAAATTATAACCGAATGCCAACTTATCACATCGATCAGATTGATCAGAAAATTCTTTCATTCCTCGTGAAGAATGCAAGGATGCCGTTCCTTGAAATAGCAAGGGAATGCGGCGTGTCCGGTGCAGCGATTCACCAGAGAGTGAAAAGACTGGAAGCCAACGGAGTTATTACAGGCTCACGGCTTCTTGTGAAGCCACAGGCCCTCGGGCTTAATGTATGCGCTTTCATAAGCGTCTCTCTCTCGGAAGCCAACAAGTATCCTGAAGTAATCGAAGCATTCAAGAAAATTTCCGAAATTGTAGAATGCCACTTTGTGACAGGGAAGTTCAACCTCCTCCTGAAGATATACTGCTTCAACCACGACCATCTGATGGAAGTGCTCGTAAACACCATCCAGAAGATACCGTATGTGCAGTCCACCGACACGCAGATATCTCTCGACCAGGCAATAGAGAGGCAGGTGTGGGTAAAGGAATACCAGAACACCAGCTTCTCTTCAAGCACCAAGTCCCGGAAATAGATTCTAAACCGTAAGGATGGCCTCGGCAAGCCTGAGGTCGTCTTTGGCGGTTATCTTGATATTTAGCCTCTCTCCTTCCACATAGGTCAGAGGCATTCCTTTTTTTGCAACAACCGATGCGTCATCTGTGAATGCCGTATCATAGGGCTGGGAATATGCCTCCTTCAGGATTTCCGAATGGAAAATCTGGGGTGTCTGCACGGCATACAGGAGACTTCTGTCGACATTCATGCCATCCACAGGCTCCAGCTTGCCGCTTTCGGGATTCTTTCGGAGCGCTTTCATCGTGTCCACGCAAGGCAGCACGGGAATGACTGCAGGCTCTGTCTCTGCGGCTTCAAACATCCTGGCAACCATATCGCACGACAGCAGGGGCCGCACACCATCATGGATGGCGACCACAGCTCCGTCAGGAATTGTCCCGAGAGCATTCTTCACCGAATGGAAACGGGTGAGTCCCCCTTTCACTATGGTCTGGGGGCAAATGAAACTTGTCCTTATGCAGTATTCCTTCCACCTCGGAATATGCGCTTCCGGCAGGACAGTTATCACTTTTATTCCTGGTACTGCCGCGATGAATTTCTCTATCGACAGACGGAGAATAGCCTTGCCTCCTATTTCGAGAAACTGTTTCGGTATCTCTGTCCCCATCCTGGTGCCGCTTCCCCCGGCAACGGCGACCAGTATTTTCTGTCTTGCTCTGCTTTCCATATCCTGCAAATTTAAGAACTGTTTCGACATTTCAGACAGGCAACAAATATTTTTCAAAAAGTTTCTATAAAGTTGTTTCTGTTATATGGAGTTTTTTCAGTAATTTTACGACCTGTTTTTAAAGTATTTGAAAGAGGATGGGATTTTCTTTTTTGACACAGGAACTGGCTATAGATCTGGGGACAGCCAATACTGTCATTTTCCAGAATGACAAGATAATTCTCGACGAACCGAGCATCATTGCAATCGACAGCAACACAGGCAAGGTGCTTGCCTTGGGGCAGAAGGCCAAGATGATGCACGAAAAGGTCAATCCGGGCATCAAGACCATCCGTCCGCTCAAGGACGGGGTCATAGCAGACTTCAACGCTGCGGAGATGATGATCCGCGGATTCATCAAACAGGTGAACAGCAACCGTTCATTCCTTTTTTCGCCTAACCTCAAAATCGTGGTGGGCATCCCTTCGGGAAGTACCGAAGTGGAGATAAGGGCGGTGCGCGACTCCACGGAGCATGCAGGCGGAAGAGATGTATATCTGATTTTCGAGCCTATGGCCGCCGCACTCGGAGCCGGTCTGGATGTGGAGGCACCTAAGGGCAACATGGTGGTTGACATCGGAGGCGGGACAAGCGAGATTGCCGTGATTTCTCTCGGCGGCATCGTGGTCCAGAACAGCATCAGGGTGGCAGGAGACGAGCTCACCAGCGACATACAGAACTATCTGCGCCAGCAGCACAATATCAGGGTAGGAGAAATCACTGCGGAAAAGATCAAGATTGCCGTCGGGTCAGTCCTTCCTGATCTGGATGTGGAGCCGGAGCCATATATCGTAAGAGGACCGAACCTCATGACCGCCCACCCTATCGAGGCGACTATCACATATCAGGATGTGGCTCACTGTCTCGACAAGAGCATCGCAAAGATAGAATCGGCCATACTCCATGTCCTGGAGCAGACTCCGCCGGAGCTTTATTCGGACATTGTGGAGAACGGCATCTTCCTGTCAGGAGGCGGCGCTCTCCTCAGGGGTCTCGACAAGAGGCTTTCAGAAAAGGTGAACATTCCTTTCCATGTGGCAGAAGATCCTTTGAGGGCCGTGGCACGAGGCACATGTCTAGCCCTCAAACACACTGACCGCTATCCTTTCCTCATGAGATAATATGCCTCGCAGGGGAAATACAGCATACAGAATCATTATCGCGGCTGTCTTCATCATTTTAGAAGCAGCCGCGGTAGTTATGCTTGCCCACAACGGTACTCTGCAGAACACATGGCTTATGAAAGGGGCGCATGGATTCATGGCTGCCGTATGGGGAGGGACAGAATCGGTGAGAAGCTATTTCTCTCTGAGGAAAGAGAACCACAGGCTTGCCGAAGAGAACTATGCCCTTCTGATGGAGCTGCAGAAGCATCTGAAAGACACGCAGCTTTCTGAGACTCACGCATTGTCCGACACTGTAGGCAGCTACAGGTTCATCCGCGCAGACATCGTGAAGATGAGCCGCAACAGACAGCACAACTATCTGATAATCGACAAGGGGTCAGAAGACGGCATCATGCCGATGTCCGGAATCATAACAAGGCACGGGGCTATCGGCATAGTCGACGCTGTCAGCAGACATTATTCTTTCGCGATATCTTTCAACAACCTTGACATGACAGTGAGCGCAAGATTGGGCAGGAATGGCAGTGTCGGCACCCTCGTATGGGACGGGACGGGCACCGGAAATGCCATTCTCCGTGAAATTCCCCACCATATCCCCGTCCACGAGGGGGACACCGTATTCACCAGCGGCTACTCGGCGATTTTTCCGCCAGACATTCCTCTCGGAATCGCCGGCAGCAAGCAGCTTGTAAACGGCTCATCATTCGACATCGACATAAAGCTGTTCGAAGATTTCAGGACCTTGCGTTCAGTGATAGTGGTCAACAATATAGACAAGGAAGAAATAGAAGAACTTGAGGGAAAATGAAGACAGTCCAGAATTTCGGCCTATTTTACATCCTGTTTGTAGTTGCACAGATGTTCATCTGCAACTACTTCAATTTCAGCATGTATGTCACCCTCTCGATCCTTCCCGTCTTAGTGCTGTACATCCCGCTGTCGGTCAATACGATACTGACGATGTTGATCGCTTTCTGCACCGGGCTGGCCACTGATGCCCTCTCCGATGCGGTCCTGGGTCTTAACGCACTTGCCCTGACTCCTGTAGCCCTGCTTCGCAAGCCGATTATCCGCATGGTCATGGGAGAAGAGACCATCGAGCGGCAGGAGACCTTTACTGTCAGGAAAAACGGGTTTCTCCGCATTTCTCTTGCGATAGTCCTGTCCTGCTGCATATTCATGGCCATCTATATCATTGCTGACGGTGCCGGCACCAGACCGCTGTGGTTCAATGCCGCCCGTTTCTTCGCGTCGGTGGCATCAAGCTACCTCCTGTCGCTGATCATCGTAAAAGCCCTGACTCCGGAGAAATAAGACATGACACTGGAACGGCATAACAGACTGCTTATCGGACTGGGAATTGCTGCTGCAATCCTCATAGGAAGGCTGTTTGTCATCCAGATTGTGGACACGAGCTACAAGATCGACGCCTCCAACAATTCAATGGTGTACCAGACCATATACCCGACCCGGGGAATCATCCACGACAGGAACGGGAAGATACTGGTGGGCAACAAGATGACATACGACCTTCTCGTGACCCCGAAGGAAGTGGAGGAATTCGACACACTTACCCTGTGCAATGTCCTCGGCATCAGTCCAGAATTCGTAAGGGAGAAAATGGATGAATACCACCGCTACAGGACCAGGATAGGATACAGGAGCGTCGTCATGCTGAAACAGATCCCTCCGGAGACATATCTTAAATTCGCGGAAGTCTCATACAGGTTCCCGGGCTTCAGGGGACAGGCAAGAAGCATAAGGGAATACCCCTTCAACGCCGGAGGGAATCTTCTCGGATATGTCTCGGAAGTCGACAAGGCTTATATCGAAAGCCATAACGGTGAATACGCCAGCGGCGACTATGCAGGCAAAACAGGCATAGAGGCAGCCAGGGAAAAGGAGCTGCGCGGAGAGAAAGGCTATGCCATATTTCTCAGGAATTCGCGCAACAAGATCGAATCGAGGTACAGGAACGGGGAAATGGACAAGGAGGCAATTCCCGGGAACGACATCACCACGACTATCGATGCAGATCTCCAGAAATACGGGCAGATGCTGATGCAGAACAAAGTCGGAAGCCTTGTGGCCATAGAGCCGTCCACAGGCGAGATCCTGACGCTTGTCTCCAGCCCGGGAATAGATGTGGACGTACTCGCGGACTTCGGCAGCCATTACAATGAAATACTGAATGACCTATACAAGCCGATGTTCAACAGGACAGTACAGGCCCCATATCCGCCCGGCTCGGTATTCAAGCTGGTGAACGGGCTCATAGGGCTTCAGGAAGGGGTGCTCACCCCCGAGACTGAATATCCGTGCAGCATGGGCTACCATTTCGGGCGCAACAAGCTCGGATGCCATGACCACAGGTCTCCGCTCGACCTTGAAGAGTCGATAATGATGTCCTGCAATGCCTATTACTGCTATGTCCTCAGGAGCATACTCGAAAACGGCAGATACAGCTCCATCGCTGAAGCCCTGGACAAATGGAACGAATATGTGAAAAGTTTCGGGTTCGGGAGGAAGCTCGGCAGCGATTTCCCTGCGGAGCTCGGAGGGACAATTCCGGACGCTGCATATTACGACAAGGTCTACGGCAAGAATGCATGGAAGGCCACAAACATAATCTCCCTTTCGATCGGGCAGGGAGAAATAGGATGCACTCCCCTCCATCTTGCCAACCTGTGCGCCACCATCGCCAACCGTGGCTACTACTACATACCTCATATCGTCAAGGATTCCGAACATGTATCCATTGACAGCAAATTCAGACAGAGACAGTACACAATGGTGGACACCTCATATTTCCCTGTAGTAGTGGAAGGCATGTACAGGGCGGTGAACAGCGGCTACGGCAGCGGGGCGACCGCTTCTGTTGCCGCCGTGGAAGGGCTCGACATCTGCGGCAAGACCGGCACTGCACAGAACCCGAGGGGCGACGACAATTCAGTGTTCATCTGCTTTGCGCCAAAGGACAACCCGAAGATTGCGGTCGCCGCCTACATCGAACACGGGTCTTTCGGGGCAAGGTGGGCCGCCCCGATCGCATCACTGCTTGTGGAGAAATATCTCACCGGGGAAATCTCTCCGCAAAGGGGCTATCTTGAGACAAGGGTACTGGAAGGGAATCTTATGGACAAGGTTAAAGCGGAATGACTATGAGACTGTTTAACAAAGCACTCATAAAGAACATAGACTGGTGGCTCGTCTCCTGCTATATCGTGCTCATCTTCATCGGATGGATGAACATCTACGCATCCATACATTCCACGGAAGTGGCTTCGATATTCGACCTGGCGGGCAGGAGCGGCAAGCAGTTCATCTGGATGGCAGCCAGCATAGCCTGCGCCGCCACAATCCTGCTCGTAATCGATCCGAGAATTTATGACAGCCTGTCAGTCCCGGTCTATCTTGCGGTCTTGCTGCTTCTGATCGCCGTAATCTTCCTCGGGACAGAAGTCAAGGGCTCAAGGTCATGGTTCGAGTTCGGCCCTGTACGATTCCAGCCGGCCGAGATTTCCAAGATATCCACATCCCTCATGCTCGCCACCCTGATGAGCCAGTTCGGGTTCAAGATGAGCAGGTTCAGGAATTTCGCTTCAGTCGCGGCTGTAATCCTCGTCCCGATGCTGATAATCATAGCACAGAGTGAAACGGGCTCGGCACTGGTGTATGTGGGGTTTATTTTTGTCCTGTACAGGGAAGGGCTGTCCGGGTGGACGATTTTCCTGCTCGGGATGTTCATATCCATTTTCATCCTCACCCTGACCGTCTCTCCTTATGCGGCGATACTCGTGCTCGCGATAGTCGCCTCCCTCTGCAATACAATCTACACCAGCAGGATGAAACGGTGGTGCATGTACTACCTTCCTGCATTCGTGGTGCTCGGAGGACTTCCTTTTCTGCTGGACTACCTCAACTCCCTGACTGACAATCCAGACACTTTCATAAAAGGAATCCGTCCTGAATTCATACTCCTGTCAGTCTGCTTCATCGCAATCCCGTTCATACTGTTCAGGGCATACAGGACCCGCAAGCCGTTCACCCTGCTCGCAGTCATGGCTTTCATTGCCGGAGTCATACTGTCATTCTCCACGGAATTCATTTTCGACAATGTGCTTCAGGACCACCAGAGGCAGAGAATAGAAGTCCTGCTCGGGATGAAAGAGGACCCTACCGGAGTAGGCTACAATGTCAACCAGTCCATGATAGCCATCGGCTCCGGAGGTCTCCTCGGCAAAGGCTTCCTGCACGGGACGCAGACCACATACGGATTTGTTCCGGAACAGAGCACCGATTTCATCTTCTGCACCATAGGGGAAGAATGGGGATTCGTCGGGGCTGCAGCCGTAATCATGCTTTACGTATTCATGATTGCAAGAATCGTCATTTCAGCCGAGAAAAGCAGGGAAGCATTCACAAGAATCTACGGATATTGCGTCGCCTGCTGCATATTCATGCATCTGTTCATCAACATAGGAATGACAATGGGCATCATGCCGGTAATCGGGATTCCGCTTCCTTTCATAAGCTATGGCGGATCTTCCCTGCTGGCATTCACCATACTGCTCTTCATTTTCATTGCCCTCAAGGCGAATGAAAACCATAATTTCAGATAAAAAGTCTGATGACCGGCCAACATATATGATACCCGGCATGCCATTGGGCGTAAAATTTGCATGACAAAGTCGATTTGCATTATAAACAACATATGGAATCTAAACATATGACAGGATATATATCACAGATAATAGGACCTGTAATCGATGTCCACTTCCCTGATCTGGGAGAAGAGAACATGCTTCCCGGCATCCACGAGGCAATGACCATAAAGAAAAATGACGGCAGCGAGCTGATCGTGGAAGTGCAGCAGCATATCGGAGAGAATACGGTCCGCTCGATCGCCATGGACTCCACCGACGGACTGCAGAGGCATCTGCCTGTGACAGCTGAGGGGAAGACTATCTCCATGCCTGTGGGTGACCAGGTGAAAGGAAGACTGATGAATGTTACGGGAAACAGCATCGACGGCATGCGCAGTCTCGACAAGACCGGTGCCGCACCTATCCACAGGGAACCGCCTAAATTCGATGAACTCGCGACTTCTCAGGAAGTGTTCTACACAGGCATCAAGGTAATAGACCTTCTGGAACCGTATATGAAAGGCGGAAAGATCGGTCTTTTCGGAGGCGCCGGTGTCGGGAAGACGGTCCTGATAATGGAGCTGATCAACAATATTGCAAAAGGGCACAACGGATTTTCTGTATTTACGGGAGTGGGAGAGCGCACCAGGGAGGGCAATGACCTGCTCAGGGAAATGCTTGAATCCGGAGTGATCAGATACGGGGAAGAATTCAAGAAAAGCATGGAGGCAGGTCACTGGGACCTTTCCAAAGTGGACTATGATGAGGTGGCGAAATCGCAGGCGACTCTGATTTTCGGCCAGATGAACGAACCTCCTGGAGCGCGTCTCTCGGTGGCATTGTCAGGGCTGACTGTAGCAGAGTCGTTCCGTGACAGCGGAAAGAAAAGCGGTGAAAGGAGGGATATCCTTTTCTTCATAGACAATATATTCCGTTTCACCCAGGCCGGTTCGGAAGTGTCTGCACTGCTCGGGCGTATGCCGTCTGCAGTGGGATACCAGCCTACCCTCGCCACCGAAATGGGACAGATGCAGGAAAGGATCACTTCCACCAAATACGGGTCAATTACTTCAGTCCAGGCGGTATATGTGCCTGCAGACGACCTCACCGACCCGGCTCCAGCCACCACTTTCACCCATCTCGACGCGACAACGGTGCTCAGCAGAAAGATCGCCGAACTTGGCATCTATCCGGCAGTGGACCCTCTCGAATCCTCCTCGAGGATACTCGATCCGAATATCGTCGGAGAAGAACATTATCAGGTGGCCCAGAGAGTCAAACAGATCCTGCAGAGAAACAAGGAACTGCAGGATATCATAGCCATCCTCGGTATGGACGAGCTGTCAGACGAAGACAGGCTCACAGTCAACCGCGCACGCCGTGTGCAGAGATTCCTGTCCCAGCCTTTCTCCGTGGCGGAGCAGTTCACCGGAGTGAAGGGACAGATGGTGCCGATCGACGAGACTATCAGAGGATTCAAGATGATTCTCGACGGAGAGACGGACTACCTGCCTGAACAGGCGTTCCTGAATGTCGGGACAATAGACGAAGCCATACGCAAGGGCGAAGAGATACTTGCGGCAACAGGCAAGGACAAGTCAGTCTCTGCATAAAATACGGGAATATGAAACTCGTGATTGTTTCTCCGACACGCACATTGTGTTCTACGGAAACCGATGAGGTCACATTCCCCGGAAGCGCCGGCAGATTCACTGTCCTCACAGGTCATGCGCCGCTGCTTTCAAGCCTGTCTGCAGGAGAGATAACATATACATCCGGCAAAGACCGCACTGTGATTGCTGTCAAGTCAGGAGTGGTGAGGGTCAAGGACGACAATATCGAAGCCTGCGTGGTAACGGCTGAAGGAGACAAGAGATAAGATGAAGAGTATAATCCATATAGCTACAGTTCTGCTGGCCGCCGTGATGGCTGCCCCACACGCATTTGCCGCGGACAACGGGGATGGGAAAGACCTGGATGTCAAGGAAATCGTAATAGAACATTTAGGAGACAGCTACTGGTGGCATATAGGCAAATTCGGAGACAAGGAAGTGAACATCGCCTTGCCCGTAATAGTACGCGGAGACAATGGGGAATGGCATTGCTTCTCTTCCGGACATCTCTATGACGGGGCTTCATATGAGGGATTCAGCATCGCCGGGGACGGGAAATACAAAGGCAAGATCGTGGAGACCCTCGCTGACGGGAGTACGGACCGTCCGTTCGACCTTTCGGTCACAAAGACTACGGCAGGGTTGCTGCTGAACAGCCTTATCACAATCTTGCTGATACTCTGTGCCGCAAGATGGTACAGGTCCCACAAAAGCAGGGAATCGGCACCAGGAGGATTTACAGGAATGATGGAAATGGTCATAGACTATCTGGTGGAAGACCTCATCAAGCCTTGCGCAGGACCGCAATGGAGAAGATTCGCGCCATATCTGCTGACGGTGTTCTTTTTTATTTTGGTAAACAACCTTATGGGACTGATCCCTTTCTTCCCGGGAGGAGTCAATGTGTCAGGCAACATAGCCATCACTTTTGTCCTGGCTTTAGCATCTTTCATCGCCATAAACCTTTTCGGCAGCAAGGAATACTGGAAAGAGATATTCTGGCCTGATGTCCCGGCATGGCTGAAAGTACCCGTACCTATCATTCCGCTGATTGAATTCGTCGGTATCTTCACCAAGCCTTTTGCCCTGATGATCCGACTTTTCTCCAACATGATGGCAGGTCATGCCGTGATCCTCTGCCTCGTGTGCGTAATATTCGCAACATCGGCCATGGGAGCGGCAATAAACTCCTCCATGACAGTAGTGTCCGTGCTTTTCAACATATTCATGAACTGTCTGGAGCTGCTGGTGGCTTTCCTGCAGGCATATGTGTTCTCGATGCTTTCTGCAGTGTTCATCGGGCTTGCGCAGGAGGGCAATGAGACGAAGCTGCCTGCCGGGGATAAACAAGAAATTAAGTAAAACAATTAAATACAATAAATTATGATAGATTTAGGAACAATTGGCGCTGCCATAGGCGCAGGACTTGCCGCCATAGGTGCAGGTCTCGGAATCGGAAAGATCGGATCTTCTGCAATGGAAGCTATCGGCCGTCAGCCTGAAGCTACCGGAAAGATCAGGACGAACATGATCATCATAGCGGCTCTGATCGAAGGTGTCGCACTGTTTGCTGTGGTTGTCTGCTTCCTCGCACTGTAAAGGAGGAGCTGTACCATGGGACTGTTGCAACCGGAACCGGGACTGCTCATCTGGATGAGCATTGCGTTTCTCATCGTCTTCA
>JADIMD010000009.1 GCA_017695015.1 Candidatus Cryptobacteroides faecigallinarum
GACTCAGGAACTCTGTGTTGCTGGAGAACGACACTTTCAGTTTGCCGGCCTCCCCTGCCTTGGTCGTGATCATGATCGCGCCATTGGCAGCCTCCGAGCCGTAGAGCGCAGCCGCTGCAGCACCTGTCAGCACCGAGATGGACTTGATGTCCTCTGGGTTCAGGTCCGCGATGGATTCGGTCGCACCCTTGGAGTCGAACTCCGTGCCTCCGCCGCCCCCGAAGTTGTACATCGGGATACCGTCGATGACATACAGGGCGTTCGAGGACTGGCTGATTGACTTGTTTCCCCTCAGGACGACCTTCGATGCGCCTCCGACTCCGGATGAGGAGGTGTTAATGGTCACGCCGGCCACCTTTCCCGCGAGGGAGTTGATGAAGTTGGCGTTCTTGACCTCCGTCAGCATCTCGGAATTTACCTCCTGGACATTGTAGCTCAGGGCCTTCTCGTCCCTACGAATGCCCAGAGCCGTAACGACTGTCCCTTCAAGGACAACCGCCTCCTCCTGGAGCGTTACCTCGAACACTGTCCTCGCGCCCACGGGGAGGGTCACGGTGTCGTATCCGAGGCTTGTGATCTCGATGCTCGCCCCTGCGTCACTGACTGTGAGGGAGAAGTTCCCGTCAAGATCGGTCGTGGTGCCGTTCGTCGTGCCGGTCTCGATCACTGCCGCCCCCGGTATGGGGTAGCCCGACTGGTCGAGGATCGTGCCGGAGATCCTGACCGGCTCCAATTCTGTGAGATAGATATAAGTTCCCTCAATCCTGTATGAGACTCCTATCGGAGAGAAGAGCGCCTTGCAGGTATTCTCTATGGTCTCATCTGAAACTGAAACGCTTACTTTTATGGAAAAATCGATTTCCTTGTTGACAAACAGATACGGAGATTGCTTCTCGATAGCATCAATTGCCGTTTCAAGAGTGACATTATCGAGCTGCAGTGTTATCCTCACGGTAGACTGAGGTCTGGCAAACAGATTGACTGATAGCAGAATTAAAACAGACAGTAAACAGATTTGCCTGCCGTATCTTTGCAAAACACCTCGTTTATACATATTTTTGCAAGATTATTGGTAATAAGTCTATGTGCATATTTACGGCTTGTTGCCTTGCCTGCGGATGTGTCAGATCCGCAGGCTTTTTTAGCCGCCGTCAATGTGGTTTCCGGATATATTGTTTATTTCATTTCATGGCGACATCAGTTTAATGTTAATATGTGGTTGTTAAATTATGCGGCAATTTATCTTATGAATATCGTACCTGTGTTATAATCTTTATGATATGTAAAGTCCGCTCCGTTTCCGATGACTTCGAATGCCTTGTCGACGCCATCGCTTATACGCAACTTGGCATTGGCAAACACCTGTCCTGAAGGCATATCCCGTTCGACAACGATTCTGACCCCGAATGCCATTTCAAGCTTTCGCATCAGTTCGGAGAAGTCAAGCCCGCTGATGTCCAGAATGCCTTCTGTCCACAGGATGTCCTTGGTCGCTTCGTATTCTTTCAGTATCAGATGACCTCTCTCAAGGGAGACTTTTTCATTCGGATGCATGACAATCTGCTCTCCCGGATTCTGATGGTTTGAAAGGGAGATCGAACCTTCAATGAGAGCTGCAGAAAACATTCCGGCATCCTTGTCTGCATTGACATTGAATTCAGTACCGAGAACTGTTATGTCCGATGCGAATGTCCTGACCACAAACGGATGCCTGTCATTATGAGCCACATCAAAATACGCCTCTCCTTCCAGCCGAACCTCTCTCCTGTCCTTTGCAAAGACCATCGGATATTGAAGTCTTGCGCCTGAATTCAATTTTATCAGGGTCCCGTCAGCCAGAACATAGTCCATACTCTTTCCTGCCGGGACTATAATGGTATTCATGGTTGTGGCCAGACTGTTTTCAACACGGTTGTTGATGAGATTGTATCCTACTACGCAGAAGATTGCCAGAACCGCGGCATAGCCGATACCGTGCAGGACGATACGGCGGAATTTCCGTCTCTTTTCTGCTGACTTCGCCTCACGCCCATCAAGAAGTTCTATTGGTGCATCCATCAAAAACGCCTCGTGGATATCCCTGGCATTGACATATGTTTCCTTGTTATCCTCATTTTCGTGCAACCAGTTGTCTATTGCACTTTCCTCTTTTTCCGAAGCGGCATTGTTGAATGACTTGAACAGCATGTCCAGATCAACCAGTTTCTTGTCTTTATGAATGTTTTTACCGTTCATTCCCGTCAATTTTCAGTCTTTTCAGGAAGGTTTTATTTCCCTTACATTATATAGACAATCGAACCTCAAAAATTATTAGTAAAAATTTGATTTTTTATTGGTTTCGGATTTTTCGTCAATTTCACCCTTTGCTCTCGGCAATTACAAGCAAGTTTGCATTGCTCTCGGCTTATTTCTATATTTGCCACGCATATCAATCGGAATCCTGTGACAAAGGCAAGGCATATCATAACTATTGAAGAAATTCTTTCCTTAAATAAGGAAAAGGTCAGATATATAACCCTTGCATACAGTTATGTCCGGGATTATTCATGTGCGGAAGAGATATTTTCTCAATGCATATTCAAGCTTATCCAGACAAAAGACAGCCAGTATGTGTCTGACTACAGGTCTTTCTTTGCCACCTCCGTTAAAAACAGGTGTATCAATTATCTGAAACGGCAGCAAAAGGAATGTGAACTGAATCAGAATGAAAGGCGCAAGGAAAGGATTGGCATTGAAATAGAAAGGCTGACGGTACAATGCGCGCAGGAGGAATTCCAGACAGATTTTCCTGCACTACTTGAAAAATGTAGATGCCGGATGCCCGACCTCACATATGAGGTATTCATGGCAAAACGCCTTGACAGAATGTCCTATATGGAAATAAGCAAGATGTTCATGATTTCCAGAAGCCGAATCAATTACGAGATAAACCGTGCCCTGAAAATCTTTAAGGATGTCTTCAAAGACTATCTTCCTGTCATAGCACTGCTGATCTGTGGAGTCCTGTCATAACGCTGCGGATCTGCTTTTTCCTGTCATAACACTGCTGATCTGCGTCTTCCTGTCATCCTGAACGGAGCCGCAGGCGCAGTGAAGGATCTGGGGCAACGAGACTGGCTTATCATCCTGAACGGAGTGAAGGATCCTGGCGAATATACTGTTTGGACATTGAAAATTCTTCAATAAAATTTGGGAAACAGTAACGAAAATGCAACTTTTGACACATTTTCGGGCGGCCTTCGGGTCGCCTTTTTCTATCCAGAGAATAAGATTTTTGTGGGCACGGATGTGCTTCGGGACCAATTATTCGACAACGGAGTACGAACACGACATTTCTCCATTTTACTGGAAATCAGCATATTACAAACAAGGCTTGTTCGTGGACTCCACTCCAGAATACGGTGTACGAACAGTGGGCTTTCATATCTTGTTGTATATCAATATTATCCCTAAACAACATGTTCATAGTCCTGTCACCCTGAATGTGACCTCAGGAGTTGTGAATGCCGGATCACCGGGGAGACCCTGTTATACGCAAACGGCCTCTGAGGCGTGTCAGAGGCCGTTTTGGATACTAAAAAAGGCGGTATTGAACCGCCTTTGTGCTCCCTCAGGGGCTCGAACCCTGGACCCCAACATTAAGAGTGTCGTGCTCTACCAACTGAGCTAAGGAAGCAAGATTTCAAACTGTCAAAAGACCGTTTCTGTGATCCGTTTGGGGCTCGAACCCAAGACCCCAACATTAAAAGTGTTGTGCTCTACCTGCTGAGCTAACGGATCAATCCATAAGTCCGAACCGGAACGGCTGAACGCCTTTTCCTAAAACGGATTGCAAAGGTATAGCTTTCGGGTGAAATATCCAAATATTTTTAACTTATTTTGATATTTTTTCTTCCCCTATTTGCGGAAATCTTCCGTAAGTTCTTTCAGTATAACGGATTCCGCAGATCTGACCCAGTCGACAAAATCATTGTTCTGCCTGTATTCCTTTGCAAATTCCAGAAGGGCCGAGAGGTCGAAATACTTGGCGGAGATGCCTGCCCCGTTTCTCTTGGCATCGAAGGCATTTATTTCCTGCTCTATGTGAGACGGCACCATCAGAATCGGCTTGCCGAGGTACATGGCTTCGCACACCGACTCGAACCCTGCCGTACTTGCATATGCCCCGCATTGCGACATCTGCTTCAGGAACTCCTTGTCATCAATAAGATAGAAACTCAAGGTGTCGTCTATCTTTTTCACCTGTCCTTCGGACCATTTGTCCCAGAAGAATCTCAATTCTGTCTCCGGATGCTCTGCATGCCATTTTTCCACCTCTTCGGCGAAACCGGAATTAAGCATATAGCCGAGTATGTAGTCCCCTCTCCGCATCTGAGGTCCGGGAGCGCCGTCTTCATTGCGAAGCGCGAGGACTTCCTGCCTGAGCAGAGGCGGCACCACCTTTATCTTATGCACCGGATCATCAGGCATCCTGTTGAAGGACAGGGCAAGCAGCTTGACAGAGCCGTGTGAATTAAGTCTCGAAATGATGTTGAGGCCCTCGTGTCCGGGATATCTGGCTATTGGCAGTCCGAATTCCTTGTGCAGGAACAGATACTGGTGCCCGATGCTGACACACGGCACCGGAGGTCTCCTCGTCATGTATGTCAGCCCTGTCAGGAACTCATAGAAATTCACCACCACATCTGCCCCTGACGAGATGATTTCCTTGCGTATCTGTCTGATGCTCGGGAAATATTTGACAAAGGCGAATATGTTGTACATCACCGTACTCACCATATTCGGCTTACGGTTCTTGTGCGACGGGCGGAAGTTGATGCTGGTGTACTCCGACACAGGAGCTGTCACCGAGTTCAGGAAGAACTGGGGAATCTTCCTTGTCGCGCTTGTCCCGACCATTATTCCGACGACTTCATGTCCGTTTTTTCTGAGCAGACGCTCGAGAGATATGGCCTGGGTCATGTGTCCCCTGCCCTCTCCTTGTACTATGAACAGATATTTCATATCAGAACCGCATTATTTTCCAATTGCCTTGACTGTCTTCCACCAATGCAGACAAAGACTCCACCCAGTCTCCTGAATTCAGGTATCTGATCCCTCCTATCATCCTGTCCTCCGGGCAATGGGTATGTCCGCAGATGACTCCGTCGCATCTGTGAGCCTTGGCCACATCTGTCACCATTGCCTCGAAATCCGACATTGACGACACAGCTCGCTTCACCTTGCGTTTGATGGCGGCTGAGAACGAATAATAAGGCTTGCCTCTCCACGACCTGTACCAGTTGTACCACTGGTTCAGACGCAGCAGAATCCTGTAGCCGAGATCCCCCAGCTTCGCCAGCCACTTCATATTGGAGGAAATATTGTCGAAAATGTCCCCGTGCGTCACAAAATACCTGTGTTCGCCGCTCGTGAGTATATAGTCTCGGACGATGGATATCTTGGAAAATGAAATCGGGACCACATGGTCGAAGAATGCGTCGTGGTTCCCTACTATATATATGACTTCAGTGCCGCCGTTTTCCATCATCTTCATGATGATCTTCAGCAGCCTCGTATATTCCGGCTTCCACCTGTCATCGTTGGATTTCCGGAACTGCCAGCCGTCTATAATGTCCCCGTTGAGAATAAGCCGGTCACAGTTGACCGAACTGAGGAATTCACTCGCCTGCAACGCCTTGGACTGTTTGTATCCAAGGTGTACATCCGACACCACGACTGTCCTGTAATGCTGACGCTGTTGAACCGTATTCATCTCTTCAATTCTGAAAACTCTTTAATATGCTGCTCTTCCGACAGCCTGCACACAAGGATATTGTCCCCCTTCTTGGCCACAATGTACCCGTCAAGGCCCTCGATAACGGCAATGCCCTTGGAATCGTTATGGACAATGCAGTTGCGGCATCCGAACATCCGCACATCTCCGCCTACTGCTACATTGGCATCGCTGTCGACGGGGACATGTTCCTTCACCGTACCCCAGCTTCCGAGATCACTCCAGCCAAGATTGTCCGGTATCAGATATATATCTTCCGATTTTTCCATCACTGCATAGTCGATGGATATCTTCTCGCACTGCGGAAAAAGCCTGCCAAGTTCATCCTTCTCGTTAGCCGTATAGAAAGATTCAGACAGTTGATCCATTATTCCTGCTATCTGCGGTGCAAACTTGCGCAGCTGGGCATTTATTGTCCTGACATTCCAGACAAAAATCCCTGCATTCCAGAAGAAGCCTCCCGAAGCGAGATAGGACCTGGCCGTCTGAAGATCTGGTTTCTCCTTGAATTTCATCACTTTACATATCTGACCCTCCACTGCATTTTCCGCATGGATGTAACCGTATCCTGTCTCGGGTCTTGTAGGGGTGATGCCTACAGTCACTATATTGCCGCTGTTTTCCGTAAATTCCAGCGCCTTGGAGATGTCTTCGGCAAACCTTTGCCTTTCAAAGACTACAGCATCGGACGGAGTGACCACGATGTTGGCGTCAGGATGTCTTTTGGCGATTTTCCAGCAGGCATATGCAATGCACGGCGCCGTGTTGCGGGGCTCTGGCTCGGCGAGAATATTGTCAGCAGGTATCCCTGGCAGCTGCTCCTTCACTATGCCCACATATTTTTCGGAAGTCACGACCCAGAACTTCTCCATGGGGCAAATGCTTCCGAAGCGCTCTACCGTCATCTGTATCAGAGACTTGCCGACTCCGAGCACATCCATGAACTGCTTGGGCATATCAGGGGTGCTCACAGGCCAGAGCCTGCTCCCGATTCCGCCAGCCATAATCACCACATGAGTATCCATATCATCAAATCAGATAGAAACTGTAAAGTTACCAAAATTTATGACATGACAATCCCGTTGCTGCATGATATTGTCTGCTTCCGCATCAAAAGGTTCAGATGACATGGATACATTCCAGTATGTCAGATGCATTCATGGATTCCTGACCGTACTTTTTGGACGCGGTATCCCCTGCCTCGCCGTGACACCATACACCGAGCAGAGATGCCTCCAAGGCAGAATATCCCCTTGCCCTCAGACCTGTCACAAGTCCTGTCAGCACATCTCCGCTTCCGCCCTTCGCCATTCCCGGATTGCCTGTAGAATTGACATAGACTGTCCGTTCCGCATCTCCGGACAATGCCGATGCAGCGGATATGGGCGCAGTGGATATGGTCGTTGCTCCGTCCGACGCCTGCTGAACAGGCGGGCAGATGAGAGTCGCATGCCCCTTGACTACTATGACAGAAGAGAGACGGTCCGCCAAGGCCATCAAATAATCCATTTCGGGGCCGTCCCAAGGGTATTTCCACCCTGCGAAATCCAGGCAGCGGACTAACGGAAGACCTGCAAGTGCCCTGTCCCCGAACATTCCATCCATCAACCTGGACAGTTCGCGTGTATGAGGGGTAAGAATCGAACCTGACGGGACCAGCCGAAACAGATAAGGACGGGACGCAATGATATTCAAGGCATCCGCATCGAGGACAAGACCCGGATGGCGTGACTCCGGCATGGAAGACAGGCTTTCCATCAGGCTTTCCAACGCCGCAGCGGCTTCTCCGGATGTGCCGATTCCGCATCCGACACCCACAGCGGTATAATGACCGAGTTCCCTGTCCATGGATGTAAATGTTTCTCCCGGGTCGCAGTCAACTATCGCTGAAGGGTTTGAGACATGCATTATCATCCTTTCCCCTTCCGGAATATGGGCCGTCACCAGTCCGCATCCTGATTTCAGGGCAGCTCCGGCCGACAACACTGCCGCTCCCATCATTCCTTTGGACCCGACAGCCAGCAAAGCATGTCCGAACGCCCTTTTGTCGGCGAATTCGTCCCTCGATTTGCGCATTCCGCTTATTATGGTCCATGAAACCGTTTCCTTTTTCATATTTTCTGCATTATGACATCAAAAATAATCTAAAGACGATGAAAATGCAAAAAGTAGTATCTTTGGAGGAAATTATGCAAACTGACAAATACGACAAAGCGCAATTATGAGAAAAATATTCATCAGCGCAGTCTGCCTCCTGCTTTGGGCGGCTGCAGGAGCATCGGCGGATACATCACAGGGACTTTGTTCTCCAGCGCCAGGAAGTCCTGAAGACATCATCCCTGTGCCATACAGCTACGAAATGCATGACGGGGTTTTCATTCTTGAGCCTGGCATGGCATTCTGCATAAAGGGCAGTGAAGCGGACGGAGCTGCAGATCTGGCTTCGACTCTGCTCGAACTTCCATACGGGCTGGTACAGACAGACAGGGCTGCCAAGGCGGACATCATCATAACCGTCGGAGACGGGCACAAGGGCAATGACGCCAATGTTTCCGATGAATCATACAGGATCAAGGTGTCCCCGAAAAAAATCACGATAGACGCGCCGTCATTTGCAGGGGCATTCTACGCTGTCCAGAGCATCATCCAGATGGCAGAATACGGCAGGGTCGGAGAGTGCGGCGGTGCAGGGCAAAACCAGGCGCAATCAGCCATACAGTGCTGCACGATAACAGATTCACCGAGATTCGGATACAGGGGACTCCATTTCGATGTTTCAAGACATTTCAGGTCAAAGGAATTCCTTATGAAGCAGATGGATGCCATGGCACTTCTGAAACTCAACAGGATGCATCTTCACCTGACTGACGGTGCAGGCTGGAGACTCGAAATCGACGCCTATCCGAGACTGACGGAATTTGCAGCTTGGAGGCCATACAGGAGATGGAGCGACTGGTGGAACTCGGAAAGGCACTACTGCGAATCTTCGACGGCAGGAGCATATGGAGGCTACTATACAAAGGATGACATAAGGGAAATCCTGGAATATGCCGAAAAAAGGCATATTGAAGTCATCCCGGAAATAGAAATGCCAGGGCACAGCGATGAAGTGACTGCCGCATATCCTTGGATGTCATGCAACGGGGAACAATACGGCAACTGCGACATATGCCCGGGCAAGGAGAGCACATACGGATTCCTGGAGACCGTACTGACTGAAGTGGCTGACCTTTTCCCTTCCGGATACATCCACATTGGAGGCGACGAGGCATCCAAAGAAGCCTGGAAGACATGCCCTGACTGCCGCAAAAGGATGGAGGAAGAAAGGCTGGAGAATGTCGACGAGCTTCAGAGCTACCTTATCCGCAGGATCGAGAAATTCGCCCATTCACTCGGGAAAAGAATCATCGGCTGGGATGAGATATTGCAGGGAGGCCTCGCTCCTGACGCCACTGTCATGTCATGGAGAGGCACTGAAGGGGGAATCGAAGCCCTCAAATCCGGGCATGATGTCATAATGACCCCTGGGGAATACTGCTACCTCAACTACACCCAGGACGCCCCGTTCAAGGAGCCTGTGTCGATAGGCGGATATGCGACTCTGGAAAAGACATATTCATACGAGCCTGCCGAGCCGGGGCTTGACTCGGGGCAGCTGTCGCATCTGCTTGGAGTCCAGGGCAATGTCTGGGCAGAATACATCACCGATGACCAGGGAGCTGAATATATGTACTATCCAAGGGCTTTCGCAATTGCCGAGACAGGATGGAGCAGGCCAGAAGCAAAGGATTACGCGGACTTCCGGGAAAGGGCGCTCATGATGATCGATGTCCTGAGAGACAAGGGATACAACACATTCGACCTTGCGAATGAATATGGGGAAAGGAAAGAAAGCCTTGTCCCTGTGGAGCATCTCGCCACCGGGTGCGAAGTCATATACGGAATACCATACAACGACAAATACCCTGCTTCCGGAGAATCATCCCTGACAGACGGGCATCTCGGAGGCTGGTCATACGGAGACGGCAGGTGGCAGGGCTTCCTGACGGATACAGATGTCACAGTCGACCTCGGAAGTATGCAGCCTGTACATTATATCGGGGCGACATTCATGCAGATACTCTCGGCATGGGTATATCTGCCTGAAAAGGTCGAAATCAGCATCTCTGACGACGGAGAAGATTTCAGGCGTGTGGGGACAATATACAGGGACCTCTCCGACAAGGCTGAAGGCCTGTATTTCAAAACATACAGTGTCGTATGCAACGAAAATTGCAGATATGTGCGCATCCATGCATACAGGCAGGACAAAGAAGGGGCATGGCTCTTTACAGACGAGATTGTTGTCAACTGATGATGGAGAATATCGACATGACAGACAGCGCAAAGAAGCCCGACAGGATAATCGTGCATGGGGCGAGGGTCCACAACCTCAAGAACATAGATGTGGAAGTGCCGTTGAACAAGGTCGTGGGCATTGCAGGAGTTTCCGGTTCGGGGAAATCGTCGCTCGCCCTTGGTGTGCTGTATGCAGAAGGTTCAAGACGCTACCTCGAATCCCTTTCCACATATACAAGACGGAGAATGACACAGGCGGCACGGGCTGTTGTGGATGAAGTCCTGTATGTGCCGGCTGCACTCGCCATGCACCAGCGCCCTGGAATCCCGGGGATCAGAAGCACTTTCGGCACAGGAACGGAGCTTCTCAACAGTCTGAGGCTCATCTATTCGCGACTTGCGAACCACCGCTGTCCCAACGGGCACTATTTGGAGCCGTCCCTGCTCGTGGCTGCAGGACAGGAGCTCGTATGTCCTGAATGTGGGGCACATTTCTTCGCCCCTTCCGCTGAAGAGCTTTCATTCAACAGCCAGGGGGCATGCCCCAAATGCGACGGGACAGGGACTGTACGCACCGTGGACGAAACTACTCTCGTTCCTGACGAGACACTCAGCATAGATGAAGGCGCGGTTGCCCCGTGGAACACCCTGATGTGGTCACTGATGACCGATGTATGCAGAGAAATGGGAGTCCGTACAGATGTGCCGTTCAATCAGCTCACTGCCAAGGAAAGGGACATTGTCTTCCATGGGCCTGCAGAGAAAAAGCATATTTTCTACAAGTCCAAGAACACCAACCAGGCAGGAGAACTGGATTTCACATACTACAATGCCGTCTACACAGTCGAGAATGCTTTGGCAAAGGTCAAGGATGAGAAAGGGATGAAGCGCGTGGAGAAATTCCTGAAAACAGAGACCTGTCCTGACTGCGGAGGGTCACGGCTTTCTGATGCCGCACGGGCACCACGGGTCAGGGGAATATCTCTTGATGAAGCATGCAGGATGACCCTGGGAGATCTCGTGGAATGGGTGAGAGGGATTCCTGACTCCCTGCCGGAAGAGATGCGTCCAATGGCGGAAAGCATATGTGAGTCTTTTCTTGATGCCTCGGTAAGGCTGATGGATCTCGGTGTCGGATACCTGAGCCTCGACCGTGCCGCATCCACCCTTTCCACCGGAGAAAGGCAGAGGATGCAACTTGCCCGTGCCGTCAGGAACCGTACTACAGGCGTGCTGTATGTCCTTGACGAACCGTCCATCGGCCTGCATCCTGCAAATATAGTCGGACTGGCAGGTGTGATGAAAGATCTTATCGCTGACGGCAACTCTGTCGTACTGGTAGACCATGACACCCAGATTCTGAAGGAATCGGACTGGATCATTGAAATGGGACCTGGAGCAGGCTCCAAAGGAGGGCGTGTAATAGCGGAAGGGACAATTGACAGTATCGGTGCAAACCATGCTTCTAAAATAGGTCCCTACCTTTCCGGGACTGCCGACATAAATGTCAGAGAGAGAATTCCTTCCGACAGGATTTTCGAAAAAGGGCTGATCCACCTGTCGACAGGCAGCATACATACCGTGAAACCGCTTGAAGTGGATATACCGAAAGGCCGCCTTTCCGTAGTCACGGGAGTTTCAGGCTCGGGAAAGACCACATTGGTGCTGGAAAGCCTTATCCCCGGGCTGAAGGCACACATAAACGGCTCTAAACTTCCTGAACATGTAAAAGCCGTACAGGCAGATGGCATCCGTCAGATCAAACTGATAGACGCATCCCCTATCGGCATCAATATCCGCTCTACGGTCGCCACATATGCCAATGTGCATGACGAGCTCCGTAAAGTCTATGCAAAAACTCCTGACTCCAAGGCAAAAGGGCTCAAAGACGGGGATTTTTCCTATAATACTGGCCGTCTGAGGTGCCCGACATGTGACGGGACAGGCGTCATAAGCCTTGATGTACAGTTCCTTCCTGATGTGGACATCCCTTGTCCTGACTGCCGCGGATCAAGATACGCCAAGTCAGCAAGCCTGATCAGGCGTGAAAATGCCGCCGGAGAATTCTATTCCCTACCCGAACTGATGGATATGGATGTAAGCGACGCCCTGGCTGCATGTGCCGACCTCAAGACAGTCAGACAGAGGTTGCAGGTCCTTCAGGAACTCGGATTGGGATATCTCACCCTTGGAGAGCAGACCCCGGGACTTTCGGGAGGCGAAGCCCAGCGGCTGAAACTTGCAAGCGAAATGGGGCGCGGTCAGGAAGATTCTGTATTCGTGTTCGACGAACCGACAATAGGGCTTCACCCTTCGGATGTGCAGACCCTGCTGCAGGTGTTCCAGAGCCTTGTGGATCATGGGGCTACCGTGGTAGTCATAGAGCACGACCTGGATGTGATCCGCAATGCCGACTACATCATCGACATGGGCCCTGGCGGCGGAGAAGAAGGCGGAAGAATCGTCGCCACCGGCACCCCGTCACAGATCAAGAGCTGTCCCGACAGCATCACTGGCAGATTTATCTGACGGGGTTACTCCTGTTCGTCCTGACAAGTCTGAATGAACTCGACAAAATCAAGAGGAGTCTCGAGCTCTTCCTCATCCATCGGGGTAATCACCACCTCGAACTCCTCTTCTATTGCCATAAAGAGTTCAAGCATGTCCAACTCATCACAAATATCCCTTAATGGAGTATCCAGTTCGACAACCTGCTCCAGATGCTCCTCAACCAGGTCAAGCACCTGTCTTTCCAAATCTGTCATGTAATCCGAATCGTATTCCATATTTGCAATGCTCTAATTTAATCCGCGTCACAAAGTTAGAGTTTTTTCATTATCTTTGGAAAATGTACCTTAGCATTTGACAGCTCATGAAAAAACTCAGTGACTATATCAAAAACGATTATTCAGATAAAGATATAATAAACATGTTCTTCCGGGAGAAATTCGGAGATGTCACTGACAGGATTTATACCCATGATGCCGCTCTGTTGCCCTCAATATTCCAGCAGGCTGAAGCAGCCGGCATGGCATTGACCAGCAAATCCCCCACCAGACAAGGAGAACAGTACCATTACAGGAACAGCAATCTAGAATTGGTCATAATCACCTATGTATATAATGCCTCACCTCAATATTACTCAGCCCAGATATTCTTATATTTCATTCTTCTGACCAATGAGATTTGTCATGACAACCAATACTGGGAAATTTCGTATCGCGAGGACTTGAAAGGCTATTTTTCACATGTGGCAGACAGTCTTCCCTCATGGTTACAGGAATGCAAAGAGTTAATTCACCAAGCCAATATCATCAGGAAACAGCTCAATTTCGGCAAAACGGCTGTGATGGTGTTTCTGGACGACATGCTCAGACGCAGGAAATGGCAGCATACCCTTGAACAGGAAAAATCCGCATGGTTACTCGACATAAAGTTGCCGTACCACAGGTCGCTGAATTTCAGGATCCCTTTTGACATTGACATCGGCAGGCTCGCCAACCTTGAAGAACAGATTACAGTTATCGAGGAGGCCTCAAGAAAGATAGGGTCTGTCGCAACCGGCATAAAAAATTACGGA
Source organism: Candidatus Cryptobacteroides faecigallinarum (assembly GCA_017695015.1). Classification (GTDB taxonomy): domain Bacteria; phylum Bacteroidota; class Bacteroidia; order Bacteroidales; family UBA932; genus Cryptobacteroides; species Cryptobacteroides faecigallinarum. The sequence goes on from JADIMD010000009.1 coordinate 13,695, forward strand.
ACTAAATCGGACTGGAAAATTATCGAATAAAATATGGCTATCATCGACATATCGGTGCGTGATCTCTATAAAATACTGGAATTTACGCCCGCAAGACACAATATCATGCTTATCGGCAAGCACGGGATAGGGAAATCTCAAATCATTACCGGATACTACGAAGCCAAGGGGATGAAAGTAACGACTCTTTTCCTCGGTCAGATGAGCGATCCGGGCGACCTGATCGGACTGCCAAGGAAAGATGAGAAATGCGACCGCACGGTTTTCATGCCGCCCTATTGGTTCCCGACTGACAGCACACCTATTGTACTGTTTCTGGACGAGCTCAACAGGGCCCGTCCGGAAATTCTGCAAACTGTCATGGATCTGGTCCTCAACCGCAAGCTTGCCGGGAAATGCCTTCCGGAAGGAAGCCGCATCATTTCAGCCATCAACGATGGCGAAGAGTATCAGCTGACAGATCTGGATCCAGCATTGGTCTCGCGATTCAACATATACCAGTTCAAGCCCACGGCAGGAGAATGGCTGATGTGGGCCTCGAAACACGGGATTGACCAGCATGTCATCGATTTCATCAACATGAATCCGGACTTGCTGGACGGAGACGGCAGAGATCCGGAAGAAATTTCTCCTTTAGCGCCAAGACCGGACAGGCGTTCATGGGAGAGAGTTTCCGACATAATCAAACAGGTCGACAGCATCACCACGAGCGCCAAAAAGGCAGTTGCCGGCATCATCGGCATCCCGACTGCAAACCTGCTCTTTGAAAGCATCTCAGCCTCGGGGAAAATCACTGCAGAGATGGTACTTTCAGACTTCAACAAGCACCTCCAGGGATTAGACAGAATGATGCCGCATCACATCACTGCTTTGAACGAGGAAATCTACAGATGTCTTGAACTTGGCAAACAGGGTGACATCAAAACCAGTTCGGACAATCTGCTCAAATACCTGAAATGGCTCACCGACAATGGCAAGCGCGAATGCATGGCCCATTTCTGTTCCATTTTCGAAGGAGCATCATATGCCAAAGCCAACCTGTTCATTATGACGAAAGCCCCGGCATGTCTGCAGCACATCAACAATTTCATTAAAAACCTGTAATGGAAGAGAGACTCAAAAAAATCGTCGAGGAATGGTACTTGTGTGAGCCGGCTCTGTTCATGGCATACTGCACCCATTCGCTTAGGGAGAATCGCTCTATGGGTACAGCGATGCGCAGCGGACAGAGAGTCATAGAGTTCAACCCCGACCTGATGCGCCACTGGGACAACCATACAATCTCCGAACGGCTGAAGCTCGAAGTGATACGCATTCTGCTGGGGCATCCATATCAGCGTCAGCCGCATAATGCCATACCGGCAGCTCTCGGGCTATCCAGTGATATTACGCTCAACACCCTGTATCCTTCAAACCGATTGCTCCCTGTCCCGGCCGACCTGAAAGTCCCGCAGAAACTCTGCTTCGAAGAATATTACAGAATCGTCTTGAAATACATTCACGACAAGGCAGATTCTCAAGATAAAAACCTAAACGGGCCGGCATCCGACAGTTCTGACTGCCAGAGTACAGAAATGAAACGCATTCTCTGCAACAGCACCGAGACCGCAACGCTGTGGGAAGAAGACCAGATGATGCAGGAGAATATAAGTGCCATGGTAGAAAGGCTCAGCAAAAACGCCCAATGGGGCTCCCTTCCAGGCAATGTGTACGAAGAGATTATCGCCTCCAACATTGTCCACATAGACTACCGTACCATTTTGTCCATGTTCAGGCGCTCCGTGCTCAGTTCCAAACGGCAACTGACACGGATGAGACCGAGCCGCCGTTATGGGTTCGAGCAGATGGGAAGCAAACGGGGTCTTGCCACAAGGCTGCTCGTTGCTGCCGATGTGAGCTGCTCAGTCGAGTCCGACAATCTTTCACAAGCACTGTCAATTATCAACCGCTTTTTCAAGTACGGAATAGAAAATATCGATGTCGTACAGTTCGACACTGGAATCACTGGAGAGAAACTCTCACTGAAAAAAGCCATTTCCGGTAAATTCACCATACGCGGCCGCGGAGGCACATGCTTCCAGGAACCTGTCGACATGCTTTCCAGAGAAAATTATGATGGACTGATTATCATCACAGACGGATTCGCGCCAAGACCGTCACTTCCACCGCATACTTCGGGAAAGATTCTGTGGATGATATATGCCTCGTCGGCCGATTGCCGCACAGGCGAACTGCCACCTTCAATCGACTGGATATCCGGATATCCCCAATCACGATATCTTATTCTGCCACAAGCCAAAAGGACAAAGCATGCACAATAACTGATTGCCTTCGGAGAGGCTGTTTCACATTAAATATAGGACATTTAAATCACGACAAGGAATATGGGGAAACCATTTAGTCTGATGGTACAAAGATGCTTGTTTTGGTGCAAAGAAAAATACACCGGGATTATAGGGGCAGTTACTGTTTTCAATGTAATTCTGTCCAATTGCCATAAATCATCATGCGAAAGGAGTGCCCGTCCTCAAATCAGGCCCATTTTGTGGACGGCAGGTCCTTTTTCGACGCCTCATCCACAAAAATGCGGCATTTTGTGGATGACAAACTGTTAATCGAGGCCATGACCCCGAATCTGTCACCGTGCCCACGGAGATGTGTGCAAAGAGGACACGATACATAGCGCAGGACAGGGATTGCCAGCGCACATGTCGGGAAAATTTTTTCTAATAAAGCATTTCTTCTGCCAGTTGAAGGACTTTTTTGTCATCTGCAGTGAAGACATGGTTCAGCACCCCTACGGAAACGATCTGCGTCTCTCCGTCGTATGTGATTGTTCCTACGCTACACACAAAATAGTTGTCTACATTGAGCATATTGTCTATGACCATGCCTCCGATGCCAGTCCCGAGCACGGATCCGAAGGCCACCAACACGGCATCTTCTTCATCAGCCCCTTGGGACAACTCTTCCGTCACGAGTTTATTCCATAAATTCTTCAAAGCGGTCGAATGAGCCTCCTGATCAGGACATGTCACCACACATATACCACCCAGGATGACGACAATCAGCAAAGTATATAATATCGCTTTCATAGATTAAAGTATTTTGAGTCAAACTTTGTAAAGATAATGAATTATTTTGATATGGATGTGCTTGGGCGCTGCAGATTACCCATTGTTCAGTGCCAAATTACCAAGCAGTAAAATGCCAAATGGCAAAGTAATCCATAAAAACATTTGAGAATAAGCAGTTTTAATTATCTTTATCAGCCATCATTCTTTCAGCTAAAGGATTTATTTTCACTGCATTGCGATATAAGTTAATGGACAGTGCCCCTTAAAGCGAGGGGACTGTCCATTGCCAAATTTTGTAACACCACTCATACCAATAAGAAATGAGGGAATTTCATGTACAATCCACTGCCTAAAACAGACAGTAATCTAAAATGTAATTTTGTACCGTTCGAGAAATTTAACGATATCATTGAGCCTCCTATAATATCGCTGGCAAATACCGCGGTTTACTGATCTTGAAGTATATGTTACCTTTTTACATTCTTTTACAAAAGAATTTTCAGTAACATTTTCGCCGTTTAGATAATAGGTTTTTACAAAATCATGAAACCTTTTCTGATCTGGCTCATTTGGGCTAATTCCACCGCTTATTACCAGCCAGGAGTCAAACATTTGTTGTGTTTGTTCGGATTTGAAAATCATAGTGATATTTTTTGTTTGGTTTGTTTATTTGCTCTACATTAAATTCATAAGTTTATTCCCTTTTGCCACCTTATGGTATTCGGAATTATCTTTCATAAGATTTTTTGGCACTTCGACATAACGGGTCAAAATATATTTGGCGCGAGGATCTTTTCCTATTTTTGAATTCATCTTCTTATCCAATATTTTGACAACATCAAAGACATATTCCTGCCCTTTCCATGAAATGAGCTCATATATGGCTATGCCTGTATGATTGTCATCAGCCAATGACAGCATGAACTGCTCTCCTTCTGCAAATGCCAGTGGTCTTTCTACAAAAAATGATATCTGCTTCTTGTCGACAGTCCCAAGTATAGCTGGAGATCCGAATATTGCATTTACATGAGCCGCAATCACTTCCTGCAAGTTGGATATATGACTTTCAACAGGTACACTCTTGATGGAATTGTCTGATTTGTTAATTATCTTAAGGGTCATTTTTGCAATATTCTCATTTTCTGAATATTCAGTAAGATGACATTCATATTGGGGCTGTACTGTACTATGAGCAGGGTCTGCTATTACCTCAAGCATTTTGTTTTTATGTACGGCATTGTATAAAGCATAATTCACAACTTTTCTGTTATAGTTTGCGTATGATTCATTATCAGCTTCATCGAGAGGCATGAGCACTATAGGTATAGTTTCATAAATGTAACCGGGGATATCAGATACCATCATGTCTCCAGCAGATGCAATTACTGTCGGAGCCAGTTCTATTTTTTTGTCGAGAGTTGCAATAATTTTAGGCTCTTCATATCTGAAACCAACAGATTCAGCTAAAGGATTAAGCTTTACAACCAATTTCTGGCTGCCATAAAAATCCATATTTACTATAGACAGATCATATATATGAAATATGTCATCTTCGTAATATCCGGCAAAAGTTCCTGGTATCATATCCACAGTTTTCCCATTCTTGGAAATGCCTGTTATTGACAAAAGTCGAGGCGTTATTCTGGATGCTGCATCTTTGATTTGATTAAGGTGCCCAAAGGACAGTCTGTCCACAGCACTATATGCTGCGCGTTTTTCTTTGGTCCCGAACATATTTTTATCCTCTGACCGCTTTGAGCTTTTAAGAAAAGGCAAGTTCCCTATACCATCCCCTAAAGCATCAAGGCTATTTGAACTTTGGATATCAGCATTGAAAGACGGTTTTGCAGCTATCGTGGAGAAGTCTTTAAGAGCATTGATATAAAAACATTTTGAACTTCTGTCAATAATATTATTCCTGACATCCAAAACACTTATTTGATAATCATAGATGTAAAGTAAATCCATGTACATCATCCAATCTAGATTTTCTATAAAAACATAGTCAATATCAGATGCCTGAGCTCTTTCCTTCAATTCTGACATGTTATCATTACTATCCATGGAATTGATTAAAGGCAGCAGGTTTTGATAAGCCTCATCTTGTTGGCTTATGACCTTCCCTCCGTACATTGACAGCATGTTTGTTATCATTTGATAACTGGATTGGGCCATTATTGCTCCTTCGTTGCCAGCCAACTGCAATACTCGTTTGTCCTGGTCATAGTTGAATTGATTGCCGGAGGTGAAGACAGCAACTCTTTTACCCACATACTTCTGGATGTCTGAAATACTTTGTGAAGAGCATTCCGATGAGGAAATGGATATGCATATTGCAATAGCCATTAGGTAAAATAAAATCTTTTTCATTGTCTTTATCTATTTAGAGATATTATTCATGTTTTCCGGTTCAGGGACATTCTTCATGAGATAAAATAGATCGGTTGATTTAGTATCGGCAATGGCGCTGAAATCATCTTTGCTCAACACTTCATCTATAGTCAGGACATATTCCTGTCCGTTCCACTTGCTCAATGTACACTTGGCAATCTCAATACGGCTGTATATGTTTTTCCCGGATATAGGATCTACAATGGATTTATTGTATAAGATAGAGAATGACTCTCCTTCTGAAGATGCTATAGGGAGTACAGGGTAGACATTGATTTGCTTTCCAGCCACTTTACCAATAGCGATTGGCGCGACAAAAATCTGATTGATATAGTATTTTACCACTTCATCCAGTCTTGATATGTGACAATTTATAAGGAATTCTTTTACAACAGTTCCTGCAGAAATATCTACTACTGACATTTTGAATCGGACAATGTCCTGGTCATTGCTAAATTCCGATGTGTTTAGAATATATCTCGCTCCCGACGCTTTAAATTGCTCAATTACAGAACCGTCAATAAAATCTTCTGTCTTTTGCAGATTCCGCTCAGCCTTGATGACTGCAAGATTCTCAGACTCGATAAGATTAACACATGCATAATCATAAAGAGCATTATACACAGCGTTATTGATCTGTTTTCTACAATAGTCTTCATAGGCATTTCCAGACGATATGAATCCAGAAAAAGAAAGCGGAACATGTGCATATGTCGTGATTTCTGAATGCAGTATATCCCCTAATTTTATTACAAGATTATCTGACGCGGAAAGTTTTTTGTCAAGTTTGACATGAAGACTTCCATTAACTGCCTCCGGTTCTGTTCCTATTGAAATTTGTTCCATTTTGGAAAAATTATAGTTTTGTCCCTGAACCGGGAACTGGACATTTTCCCAATAATAGAAGAATACCTTGTCTTTTGTGTCTACCCCGAATGCAGATGTCGGATAGAGAAAAGCTGTATTTCTTGAAGTCTTATACAATACGAAAAAGGCAGGAAAAGCATTCATAAAATAATTTCTGACAGCGCTTTTTTCCTGTGTGATTATGTCAGATATCTCATCACTTGATGCATTTATACTGATTCGATATCTTCGTATGTTTCTTTTTGAAATATTGGTCTGTACAGAAATTATATTATTCATTACTTCCAGAACAATATATGCATTTCCATATGTATATACCGTCAGATCTTGTAGAAGAATATGTGTGGCACCTATGCTTTTAGCTCTTACGGAAAGTCCGTCAATATAATCTTCACTTTTTGTTTCCTGTAGCCATTTTTGAGTCTTTATAAAAGCTTCATTGTCCCTGTTGACTACTTGCAATCCGTGATTTTGAGCGACTGATGTTACCATGACATTGAAGGCGGTCTGCAGTTCACTTTCCAATTCACCCGGTATGGCCTCTCTTATGTCCATAAGACCTCCTACAGCATATTTGGCAACATGAGTAAATATTGCCACAGAGTTTCCATTGTAAATTTTGTTTCCGTTTTTATCTGTTGCAGTCTGTCCAAACACATCAAAGCATGTCAGGATGAACAGTAAAAAAACAAGTTTTTTCATAATCACACTTCGTTATTTTTATTTGCCAATTAGAGAAGAGCAAGGTCTAAGTATCATATAGCATTACAAGCTCAAAAAATGAATAACTACTTTAGGGTTCTACAATATTCGAGAGCAACTGATTTAACGGCCTCCGTAATCTCACGCTTATTTTCTCTATCATAATCAGCCAGTTTATTTTCAAGATCCAGTTGTCTATTTCTGAAATTGACCTCATCTGCATAAGCCTGTCTTCTGTCTTTAAGGTTATCCTCATATTCCCTGCGGCTGTCTGCATAAGCTCGTTCCTCTCGAAGTTTCTGGTCTTGATATGCCCGTTCCTCACGCAGTTTTTGATCTTGATATGCCCGTTCTTCCTTAAATCTTCTTTCCTCGTATTCCTGCTTTGCTTTAGCTAAAGCTGCTTCTTCCTCGTCAGTAATCCTTTGCTCTGCTGCCGCAAGGATTCTGTTGTACTCGTCGTCTTGTCCTGTGCCAGCCATTTTATAGTCCCAAAGAACCTTCAATGTTCCGGCAGCATCATGATTCGCAAGGAGACTGCGTGCCTTAACCAGAATTTCATCGTTCAGTTCTTTTATTTCGGCAGCGAGCTGCTGTGCAATAAGTTTATCTCTTTCCTGATATATTTCACAAGCTTTTGTATATGCTTTTTGATAAATCTCGAAAAGTTCTTCCGGCATGGTCAATAAACAGGCAATAGCGGCATCATATTCTTTATTCTCCGCTAACATTTCAGCTTTCGCAAATATTTTATCCTGCATTGCTGAATAATATTCAAGGATATTCTTTTTAGCATCATCGAAAAAAGGTTTCAGACTACCGTAAGAAACTTTCTGAAGTCCATTTTTGATTGCAGCCTCTTCTGAAGTACCAGAGCCTTTAAATGAATATGAAGTGCTGGCAAATACCGTCCCCGCATTACCCTCCTGTATAGTAAGGTATATTTCTCCTGACACTACATAAATATTTTTCATTCCACCTTCTGCTATTTGTATGTCATTTGTCACAACCGAAGGTGCGAGGAAAAATGCATTGTATCCATAGGAAGTAAAACCAGCATTGGAGGCAAGTGCTGTTAATTTACGCTGAAGAAATTCTTGGTTATTTTTAGTTGTTTGAGTGGCATCCGGCAGTATTTTTACACCTACTACAATCTTACCGATATCATTTAATGATTGTGCTATTGCGCAAATAGAGCACAATAGACTTAAAAATATGATTGATAATTTTTTCATTTTATAGTAATATAAAGCGTATTTCCCTTGAGAGATCTTGATATGCTAATGCCTAGTGAACGGAAGAATTTGAGGACCGCCATACTATATTTTCCTACAGTATATGTTGCTCCGTTTTCATCGACAAAAGGCAACCTGATATCATCGAATACCATATTCAAAGGAGATACACCTTGTAAATGATAGTTGTTATTATAGCTATTTGCATCTATCCAAAGCTCTATTTCATCTTGTAGAGTAAGTCCGTCATTGCCTACTTCAGACTCCATTGTGAATGCTGAATTAGCATCAAATGTTATATACATCATTATTGATCTACCGTTTTCTGCCATTTCGGTAAATTTTGTCTGTATCGTATTCAGAAAATCATCAGCTATTGACGAGATCGCTTTCATTGATAATTTAGCAATATCATCCGTATAGAAAGGACCGCATTCACCAATTTTATTTGCTAAAGATGCCCCTGTAGCAATGTCGTATGCCGTCAAATTGATTTTCACTCTAGTTTCGGGTTTGTTTTGTCCCTGTACAATATCTTGCTGGCACAATATTTCGGCTTCAACATAAATATCCGCACCAGACATGTCAATAATAGCCGATTTTACATCCGCTTGATTGTCCATGTTCATTACATTGGCAGTATTGGCGGCTTTCAGACGTGCGACAAAATCTATTGTAGACACATTTCTTTCATCAAAAGCTTCCTTAATTTTCGCAAGTGCTATACGTTTAGTTGCATCATTTTCAAGTACAGTACGAATATCTTCCCCTTCTTTAGTGTAAGGTATAACCATGATTTTGGGTTGAACAATAGTTTGCGCAATAGCGAGACCACAGTTCATTGATAAAATCAGCATCAAGATATTTCTCAAAAAATTTCTCATATTCCGAAAGTTGTTTTAATGTGATTCTTTTCCAAATCTTTACGCAGATCAAAAGCCTTGACCGTAATTTCAAAGAGTGTGGATTTGCCTTGACCTGACTTCTTGAACTTTGATAGCATTACACAATCTTTAACATAATCGGTATATCGAGTTCCATAAAGATCTTTAAAGTAACCTGGGAATTTAGACATAAGTGTCTTTTCCCCGTCATTAAGTAAAGGCTTGCTGAATTTTGTCCCGGGGATACCGTTAAACATGACACATCGGACGCCTGCAAGGCAAGCAGTAGAATCAAGCATTTTCTTTGAATCACAGAATACAAAGAGTCTGAAAGTCACATCACCCTGAATTTCTGACACTGTTTCTGCATACCGATATTCTACCATTTGGGCTTTTCCTAATATAGGGAATAGAAGCAGAATACAAATGATTAGAATTGGATTTTTCATGTGTAACCTGGTTGTTTGCCGCCCTGACTCCTTGGGCTTCTGTTAATATACAACAAAAGTGTGGAGCCAATCCCGTTTATTCTATGGAGGTTGTGGAAGAACCTGACTCAATAAACGCTGAAATACTCCACACTCGGCACGATATGGAGTACTTGTCCCAGAACGGAACAGACAGCATAACCAATGCACGAGCGAGATGTATCCGTATCCTTGAGTCTTGAAAACTTCCACATTTCCATAGAAGGATAAACGAAAACACTTTCGCTGATATGTATGCTTAATTAAGCATGACAAAGGTAATTATTTTTTAAATACATCAAAATAAAAATTACTCACAGAAACACTTAGAGAAACCGTAAACTGCAGCTGCCGAGACATGCGCAGGAAGGATGCTACTCATGGCGTAGAACGGGGATTGCCAGCACACATGTCGGAGGGAACGCCGAGACATGCGCAGGGAGGATGCCTCTCATGGCGTAGGACGGGGATTGCCTGCGCACATGTCAAGGAGGCAAGGAGGCAGGGAGACAGGCCGACGGGACAGGGGCGTCTTGTCGTGATAAAAACCTCATCCTGCCCGAAACAGACTGGAACTTAAAATAAAAAGATTTTACGGTCAATATTGATTTTCAGCATTTTTTGCCCCAATTTTGCACCGACAACAGCCCAAAAAGAGAGGCGATTTCACTTTGTATTCCAATATATTTGCTACATTTGCGGCAAATATTGGATTTGGAAGCGTTTGCGTTTGAATCATTCCTGGACGACGAATCTGGTAAATTCTATTGATGACAGGAAACCGCAGGCCTCTCTCACGCTTATCTATAGACATGTAGCATAGCGTGGGGCTGTTGTTTATTTTGTCATGTGGCTTTACCAGAGCCGGTCGTCCAGAATAAGCAAATAGTTCCACGCTTTCTTTTCATGTGTATACCAACACTCTTATTATGAACATATTAAAGGCTATCATCATGATTATGTCCGCATCTGTTATCATCACAGGATGCGACATACTGGGAATCGGAGGTAAAAACGGAGGAGACATCTATCTCGGCTCACAGACGCTGGAAGTCTCGGCCGAAGGCGGTTCTTACAACATTAGTGTCTACTGTAATGATGACTGGACCGCGGAATCCGGGGCTTCCTGGGTCTATGTGCCCCAGGACAGCTACAGCACCGGCAATGCTACAGTCAACATTTCGGCCAACAGACCTGACAGCGAAGGAAATGTCTCTGACCGGGAGACACAGATTACTTTCTGGAGCGGAGAGTCGAGTGCCATACTGACGGTGAGGCAATCCGCTTCATCCGACAACACCATATCCCTTAGTCAGAACGAAGCATCATTTGGCCCGGCAGGAGGCAGTGTAGACATTCTGGTAAGCTGTACAGGCAACTGGGCACTCGGATATAACGACGAATATTGGGTGACTCCGTCTTCAGAAGATGGCTATAACGGCTATACAGTCACTTTTGAAATCGGCTACAATTCCGATACCGAGACGAGAAGTACAACATATACTTTCTACTGCGGAGTGGCGGAAGCAACGCTGACAATCACCCAGACAGGGGATAACAGCGAAGCTATCCTGTTCAAGGATCCGTATTTCGAAGAAGCCCTTCTATATGCCGGAGCGGACAGGAACATGGACGGGAAGATTACTGTCGAAGAAGCTGCATCGATGACAGAACTGAACATATCGGACAGGCATATCCGGAATATGGACGAGATAAGGTATTTCACATCACTTGTCCGGTTAGACTGCAGCAGAAGCAATCTCGAAAAGTTCCCGGATTTCAGCAGCTGCACCAAACTGGAAGAGCTCATATGCGACAGATGCGGTCTCAGCAGCCTTGACCTCAGCACATGCCCGCGGCTGAAAAGCCTCAGCTGTGAAATCAACTCTCTTGGGACAATTGATCTGTCTCCCGTCCCTGAATTGGAATTCCTGGAATGCAGCAACAGCAAACTCACTTCGCTTGACCTTTCGGGCAATCCGCAGATAAAGGATGTATATGCTACATCAAACGGTGACTTGGGCGAAATCAACCTTGCCGGCTGCATGCAACTTGAAACAGTGTCGCTCTCCAACAGCGCCCTTACATGGCTGGAACTCCTTGGATATCCTGCCCTAAAAAATGTCTATGTCGGCAACGGCATTCTTCAGTCACTAATATTGCGGGACTGTCCGTCTCTGACCTATATATCATGCGAAAACAACAGTCTCAATACGCTCGTGACAGAAAACTGTCCGTCACTCGAAAGGATATTCTGTTATAACAACAACTTGACCTCGCTCGACATAATATCTGATAAAATGTGGCAGATAGAATGCAGCAATAACGCTATAACCGGACTCGACCTGTCAGGCTGTCCGAACCTTGAGGATCTTACCTGCGAGAACAATGAAATTACATCTCTGGATGTAAAAGATCTTTCACTTCTGCAGACTCTGGACTGTAGTTCCAACTCCATCAGAGAGCTTGACCTGACGCATAACAGAGACCTTGAAAGTCTTGACTGCGGGGGAAACGGCAAAATGACAGTCACGGTATATCGTTACCACACTATCGATAATTTCGGAAGAACGGAAAACAATGATGACATAACTGTCGTCTATGTGGATGAAATCTGAAAATTATATGAAAATATTCAGTCTTATCTTAAATGCGCCACTGTGATATTGTTGTCAGGCTCCCTGATTTCAGCCCGTACGGAGATGACGACATTGAAGGATGTTTCAGCGGAACTGAAGAGCCTTATGAGGTCAAGACATACAGGTTTTCCTATTGATACATACTCAAACATATTGATACTCATCTAAATACTTAATACACAAATTTAACTGAAATGAAAAAGACAATGATTTTCATGCTGCTCTGCGCAGCAATGGCAACTGCTTTCACGGCATGTGATTCCCTGATCCCGAACGACCAGACTGCCGAGGGGGAGAACACCCAAGGAGGCAACAACGGCAACGGCAATGACAACGACAATCCCGGCGGCACTGTGGACGACGGCAAGACAAGAGTCAGACAGATTGTCCAGGGAGATGAAGAATACGGTATGGTCTACAAGTTCGAATATGACGGTGACAATCTTGTCA
>JADIMD010000002.1 GCA_017695015.1 Candidatus Cryptobacteroides faecigallinarum
ACATTCCTCAAAACATTGATTTCAAGAGTAAGAACATCTTTTCTTGCAATCATCGCTGTTATCGTTTCCCCGTCTCTGACAGTATGCAGATTGGTCAGATTTATCCGATATAGGAGATTTTCAAGTTGTGCTGCCGCCTGATACAGTTCCGACAGCAAATCTGTAGGGGACTCCTCGGGAGTGTCGCCTTCCTGGATTTTGACCACGGACTTCAGCCGCTGCTCCAACTGCTCGGCTTTCTTCTGAAGTTCAGCCCTGATACTCAATGCTTCTGCAAGTTTCATAATGTCTTTTATTTTGATTCTGCCGCAAAATTAGACTGCGCCTGCGCCAAAGCATGACATATGTTAAACATCAATTCCTTAGATTTTGTCATAAGTTAATAATCAATAAGTATGTGTTTTGTAAATTCATATTTTTGAAGTTGTGCTTTCTTCTGGCACAGGGGTATGTTTACTTTGCGGTAAAATAATCAGATATGCTTATGCTACTATCCAATCCTGATCTGGCTCTCGTTGAGCGGCAGATTATCATGACATACAACGATCGGAATCCGAGCTTGTATACGCACTGCGGTGTGCTGCTTAAGTTGAGGAAAGATATGATCAACAGCAGAGTCCTTGACTGTCAAGAAGAGATACTGCCTGACATTATCGCATTCAATGATGCACTAAGAGATGCGCTCAAAGATATGTATGATAGGGCGCACCTCGTTTGGAAGGCTGTGCAGGACAACAATGCATTCGCAGGAAAAGTCGAAGTGACTGCCAAATGTTTCCTCGGCTATGACTATCCTGAACTTCATCCGGTGCAGGGTGATGACAGGCAGGACCTGTGGAATGCCCTGTGCGACAGTGGATGGAATCCTTTATACGAAGACGGCGTTACAATAACCAAGCTTATTTTACCTCGCGATATCAACGACTCCTTCGATTCATTGACAGGTATGGACTGTCCGCCGCCGAACTGGAATGAAGGCCTTGATCAGGAACTAACCAAAGACCTGCATCTTATAAGTCCGTTCCATAACCTTTTCGACCACACGAAGTTCGCTATAACAGACTTCATCTATGTGAGGGAATTCGAAACGGAAATCAAGATCGAGATCGACAGGAAAGTGTAAAATGATCGTACATTTATCCGTCTTTTATCTTATTAAGATTCAACACATTACAAACAAGCATACTGAACAGTCATCTGTTTTTTTGAGGGGACTGTCCAATGGGCTTAATTGTAATATATTGGAAATAAGAATTTTGCAGAGAGGCATGATGTCCAATCCCATGTAAAATTGCTATGGTCCTGCCATACAAGGTTTCTTCCTGTCATCCCGATGGAAGCCGTTTCTTTCTGTCATCCTGAAGGAAGCCGCTGGCGTAGTGAAGGATCTGTTGGAACGAAACCGTCCTGTCATCCTGAACATAGTGAAGGATCTGGGTGAATGAAATAATGCTTTTATTCTCATGTGGTATGGAGCGTTTATCAGATTCTTCGCTGGCGCTCAGAATGACAGCGAGGCGACATGTGCGCAGGGAGAGTTGAATATATGGCGCAGAACGGGGATCGGCTACGCAGATGTCAGTTAAGAAGGTGAGACATGCGCAGAGAGAATGCCTCTCAGAGCGTGTGACATGGTTTGCTTGCGCACATGTCGGTGGAAAAGTCGAAATGTGCGCTGACGAAATGCCTACCAGAGCGTGGGATAAGGGTTGCTTGCGCACATGTCGTCAGGAGAAATGCAGAGGTAAGAAGGTCTGAACTTTTCGGTCTGGTTATGTAAGGAGTATTTTTGCGTATAGACATTCAATAAAGATGCACTACGGCTAAATGGAACATGTTACATGTCATGAACCAAGAAAAATTTCCCATCGTTCTAAAATTTACCTAACTTTGTAAGGATTAAGACTACTGATACTATGAAAGTCATCAACCTCGGCAAGGAAAACAGCATCCTGAACAATTTCATGGCTCAGATGCGCGACAAGGACATCCAGAAAGACAGGATGCGTTTCAGGAGGAATCTTGAAAGGATAGGCGAAATCTTCGCATACGAGATCAGCAAGACCTTGGATTATTCCGTCAAGAAGGTTGTGACTCCTCTCGGAATCGCAGATGTGCCTACCCTCGACACCCCGGCTGTGGCAGCAACCATCCTGCGTGCAGGACTGCCTCTCCATCAGGGAATATTGAATTTCCTTGAGAATTCACAGAGCGCATTTGTCGCAGCATACAGGAAATACGACCGCGGGGACAGCTTCCATATCAACATCGAATATTCAAGCTCGCCACAACTTGACGGGAAGGTGCTTATCCTCGCCGACACCATGCTCGCCACAGGGGCATCTCTCGAACTTGCCTACAACCGACTATGCGAAGACGGCAAGCCGGCATACACCCATATCGTCTGCCCACTCGCCAGCGCAGATGCCGTGGAGCATCTCATGAAGACATTGGGCAATGACATCACATTATGGGTCGCTGCCATAGATGAAGAACTGACAAGCAGATCCTACATTGTCCCGGGACTTGGGGATGCCGGAGACCTCGCATACGGAGACAAGATTTAGAGACCGCTACAGTTCCTTTCTCAATCTTGCCTTAGGAATATTCAGCTGATCGCGGTATTTGGCGATTGTCCTCCGAGCCACCTTATAGCCTCTCCGGGTCATCTCGTCAACGAGCTGGTCATCAGTGAGAGGCTTATGTTTATCCTCGGCATCGACGCATTCCTGCAAAGCCTTCTTGAGCTCGCGGGTGGACACCTCCTCCCCTTCCTGATTTTCAAGACCTTCGGAGAAGAAATATTTCAGCGGATATATCCCGAAATGGGTTTCGATGTATTTGCTGTTCACCACACGGGAAATCGTGGATATATCGAACCCTGTCTTCTCCGCTATATCCTTGAGCACCATCGGCTTGAGATGACTTTCATCTCCGTCCATGAAATAGTCGTGCTGATAGTCTATTATAGCCTGCATTGTGCTCTGCAGGGTGTTGTGACGCTGTTTGATAGCCTCCACGAACCATTTGGCTGAGTCCAGTTTCTTCTTGACAAAAACCGCCGCGTCCTTTTTGGACCTCTCGGATGAATTGGCGGCATCCATCAGAATGTCAGCATACTTCTTGTTGACCCTCAGCTCCGGCACGGAAAAACGCGGCATTGAAAGCTTCAGCTTCCCGTTTTCGAGAGAAAGAATGAAATCCGGGACTATCTGCTGGGCCTGGTCGCTGTATGAATCGTCTATCTGCCCTCCCGGAGAAGGATTGAGTTTCAGAATCTTGGACATGGCAGCCTTCATCCCTGCCTCGTCAAGATTCAGTCTTGCCATAATCTTCTGGAAATGCTTGCTCGTGAACTCAGGGAAATAATCCTTCAGAATTCTCGTGGCGTTTATCACATCAGGAGTCTGTTTCAGATGACGGATCTGCAGCAGGAGACATTCCCTGAGATCGCGCGCCCCGACTCCCGGAGGGTCGAACTCCTGGATAACCTTCAGCATGTCCGTGACCTCCTTTTCGTCCGTCTCGATTCCGGCCCTGAAGGCAAGATCGTCAACCAGACTGGACACATCCCTTCTCAGATAGCCGTCATCGTCGAGGCTCCCGATAATGAAAGCCGCCACCTTGTACTGATGCTCGGTAAGATTCCTGAAGCCGAGCTGGTCCATCAGGCTCTGGGAAAAACTTTCCTTTACAGAAAATGTATTGTATTGCGGCCGTTCGTCCTTGCCGTAATTGTTCACCCTTAGCTTGTAGCTCGGGATCGGGTCATCCTCCTTATAGTCAGACAAGGAGACCTCGCGAGGTCCCTCCTCGTCATCATCTTCCCTCTCTTTCGCCACATCTTCATCCAGGACAGGGTTCTCCTCCAGCTCCTTCCTGATTCTCTGTTCAAGCTCCTGGACAGGCAGCTCTATGAGTTTGATTGTCTGTATCTGCAGAGGCGAAAGCTTCTGCGTCTGTTTCAGTTCCAGCCCTTGTTTAAGCATATCTCCCATACCGGCCCTCCATTACAGCTCGACAAGCTCCACAGGCAAAGGTCTCAGCACCTTGACCGTATCCGTCCGGACAGCATTGTTCTTGTCCACGACAGGATAATTGATGTTCTCTTTCACTATGAATGCCGCAGGGAATTCCCATTTGATTTTCTGCAGGAGCTGCATGGCTTCGGACTTGGTCCTGAAATCCCCCACCGTCACCTTGAAATAAGGATTCACATAGCTCCTGTATGCAGATATGTCATGGTGCCCGGCTTCGAATGCCTTCAGTGTCGCCTCCGATTCCGTCCTGGCCGACTGGCTGTTGTCGAAGAAAATCCTCACGCGGTAGCCTGATATCTGACGCCCGGAGTTATCGGAGAAATGCCTGTTCATGGCAGTGGAAATAGGCAGGGACTGGTGAACCTTCACATCTGCCGGATCCCCCATTATGGTCTTTGGCAACACCATGAAAATATTTTCTCCGGCAAGGTCCTCGTCCACGGGAGACGCCTTGATATACACGACAGAATCCACCAGTTCATAACCCTCAGGAATGGAATCCGCCGCAAAGAGCGAGTCTGCCACTGTTTCCGGCGAACCATTCTGGATGTCCGGGATCTGGGCATATGCCATTTGTCCTGCCATAAGGCATAGGACAGCCGCAACTGCGGCAAATATCATTGTCGTTCTCATATTCCTTTTGATCTTACTGCATTGAAAACATCCCTCGCAGGGACATCCTTCAACGCAAATTTCTGTGCTGCACCGCCTTTTGCCTTGACTTTGAGAGAGATGTCGACCGTGAAGTCATCAATGTCCACATTCTCGAACATTGAAAGCATCCCCAGGAAAGATACGCTCTGGCTCAGGTAAACCTGTCCGCTGACCGTATAACTGTCTTTTGTCCTTGCCTTCACGGCTATCGGCGCGACGGCGAAACTGCCAAACTCCATGCCATCCTTCTTGACAATGCCTCCAATATCGTATACTTCGAAACCGACGGACCTGTTGTCCACCGTCACTGAAGCAGAACCGGCAAGCGACCTGAAGCCAGCCGGAGTAATGGAATCCACATGAATGGATGATATGTCCAGCTTGTTGATATTCACACATCCTGCAGCTGCAAAAATGACTGCAAGCAGGACGACTGTTTTCAAAAATTTCTTCATTCCGATAACGGATATAATGTCTACATCCTTGCAAAGATAATAAATATTGGAAGTCATACACCACTTCTTCGATTAAAACTCCTATATTTGCATTCATGGCAGAAACTATACATAACGGAATCAGGCCGCTGGAAGATCCCGGCAGGCCGAGGATATACATCGAGACATACGGCTGTCAGATGAATGTCAATGACAGCGAGGTGATATTGAGAATCATGCAGGATGCCGGCTACTCCCTCACAGACAATATCGGGGAGGCATCGGTCATCCTTGCCAACACATGCTCCATCAGAGACAACGCGGAGCAGAGGATATGGGGAAGAATCGAGCAGTTCCGCCTCCAGAAAAGAAGACAGGCAGGAATCGTGGTCGGGATAACGGGATGCATGGCCGAGAGGCTGAAGGACAAGCTGCTGGAAAGCCATGTAGTGGATCTCGTGGCTGGGCCGGACTCCTACAGGAACCTTCCGGAGATGGTGAAAGCTGTGACGCCGGACAGTCCTCAGATCAATGTGCTCCTGTCCCAGGAGGAGACCTATGCGGACATCTCCCCCGTGAGGATGGACAAGAACGGTGTCTCCGCATTCATATCCATAATGAGAGGGTGCAACAATGTCTGCTCATACTGCGTTGTCCCTTATACGAGAGGGGCAGAGCGCAGCCGCGATCCGCAAAGCATACTCCGTGAGGCAAAGGAACTTGCAGAAAACGGATACAGGGAAATCACCCTGCTGGGCCAGAATGTGGATTCATATCTGTGGAAGGGAGAGCATGAAGTCAATTTCGCAGGACTTCTGGAAATGGTAGCGCAGGTGAGCCCCGAAGTGAGGATAAGGTTTTCGACCTCACATCCCAAGGACATAAGCGACGAGGTCATAGAGACCATGGCCAGGTACGAGAATATCTGCAGGCATATCCACCTCCCTGTCCAGTCCGGGAGCAACGCGATGCTGGAAAAAATGAGGCGCAAATATACGAGGGAATGGTATCTGGAAAGGGTAAGGAAAATCCGTTCAGTCATTCCTGAATGCGGACTGTCGACGGATATAATCGCAGGCTTCTGCGGAGAGACCGGGCAGGACCACAGGGACACTCTTTCCCTGATGGAAGAAGCCGGGTTCGATTCTGCATTCATGTTCCAGTATTCCGAGAGACCCGGGACGCTTGCCGCAAGGAAATACCCTGACGACATCCCTCTCGAAGTGAAGACGGAAAGGCTCAACGAGATCATTGCCCTCCAGAACAGGCTGAGCCTTGAAAGCAACTCCAGGGATGTAGGCAAACGATTCAAGGTGCTGATTGACGGCATCTCCAAGCGCAATGAAGAGGAATTCTGCGGAAGGACGACGACCAACAAGGTATGCGTGTTCTCCGCCCCTGGATACAGCATAGGAGATTATGCGGAAGTCGAGGTAACATCATGCACATCCGCCACATTACTCTCAAAACTCGTGAAATAAGACTGAGACCACACTGACCGAACCAATAACCGCCCACAATGCTCAACATCCTTACATCCATATGGTCGATATTGCTGATCCTGCTGATCTGCGGGACTGTCCTTGTCATCATGAGCAGCAATTCCGACTCGGGCAAGAAGGTATCCTGGATACTCGTCATCGCCCTCCTGCCTGTGCTCGGTATCATTCTGTATATCGTGTTCGGACTTGACATGAGGGATCCGGAATATTACCTCAGGAAACACAAGGTATTCTTCGACACTTTCGAGAAGAACGCGGACAGAAGGACCAGGCACCTGCTTTTCGGGAAAGAGACCGAAATGAAAATCAGGGAGGGCTACAGGGAGCTGGCAAGGCTGCTTTCTGTGGGCAACGGGACAACCGTCTGCGAAGACAACAGGATAGAGGTCATAACCTCCGGGAAAAGGAAATTCGACGCCCTTGCAAACGACATCCTCAACGCAAAGCACCACATCCACATGGAATATTTCTATTTCAAGAAGGATGACGGGAGCAAGAGGATAAAGGAGCTGCTGATGCAGAAAGCAAGGGAGGGGGTCAAGGTCAGGTTCATTTACGAGAACATAGCCAACATCAAGATTTCGGCGAGATATTACTACGAGATGAAGAAAGCCGGAGTGGAGGTGGTAAAATTCACCAATCCGAAATTCTCTCTCTTCAGGCTCAGCGCCCAGCTCAACTACAGGGACCACAGGAAAATCGTGGTCATCGACGGCAATATCGGCTACACGGGAGGGATGAACATCAGCGACGACTACTTTCTCAGATGGAGGGACACCCACCTGCGTATCACAGGCAACGCTGTATCGAGCCTCCAGTATAGCTTCATGAATTCATTCATCACTTCAGGAGGGCGGATAGACGAGGATTTCTCTCCATATTTCCCTGAACACGAAGCATTTGAAGAAGGAGACCGTCTGGTGCAGATAGTCCCGGACGAGCCTGACTACCAATGGCCGGTGCTGCACATGGGAGCCGTATGGACAGCGCAGCACGCCAGTAAATACCTCTATATACAGACACCGTATTTCGTGCCGCCAGAGCCTCTGCTGCTGGCCTTGAAGTCCACTGCCCTCAAAGGGGTCGATGTGAGAATAATGATTCCTGCCAAGGCTGACCTTTTCTTTATGGGGCCGGCCAATAGGTCGTATTTCAAGGAATGTCTCGAAGCAGGCATCAAGATATACGAGAAGACTGGCAGATTCATCCATTCCAAGACAATCGTATCCGACGACTACCTGTCAATCATAGGATCTGCCAACATGGACTACAGGTCTCTCGAACTGAACTACGAGATCAACACCTACATTTACGACGAGAACATGGCCACCATCAACAGGGAAATTTTCCTGAAGGACCAGGAACAGTGCCGCCAGATCGTTCTGGAGGAATGGAACCGCCGTCCATGGTACAGGAAAACCATCCAGGCAATCATGAAGCTCTTCTCGCCTCTGCTGTAGGCCGCGCTATAAATTAGAAAAATTCCATTTTAACGGACAATTTGTCACCATAGTGGACATTTTGTCTGTCTTGTGTGTCAAAAAGTCCATTTGAGATGTCTCAAACGGCCTAATCCGGCATTGGTCCATGATTTGACTATATCCATCGCGAAACCGGAAAGGTCCAGGACAGAAGCCCGGACATCCGGGGATGAAAATCCCAGGACAGGAAGAGCGGAGGTCCGGACAGATCTGGAAAAACAAACTAAAAAATGGAGGATAATATTATGGCAATAGTTAGATCACAGAATTGGTTTCCAAGCATTTTCAATGACTTGTTCAATGACGAATGGTTAGGACAGAGGCGTCAGAGCACACCTGCAATCAATGTCATAGAAAACGAAAAAGACTACCGCATCGAGCTTGCAGCTCCAGGCATGAACAAGGACGATGTCAAGGTGTCCGTAGATGATGACAACGAGATTGTAATCGCTTACGAGAAAAAGAGCGAGAATGAAAACAAGAACGAGAAGAAAGGCACATATCTGCGCCGCGAATTCTCCTACAGTTCATTCCGTCAGAGCTTCATGCTTCCTGACGATGTGGACAGGGACAACATCTCGGCCAAAGTTGAACATGGCGTGCTTACCGTCGACCTTCCAAAGAAGGAAGCAACCAAAGAGGTTCCTGCCTCTAAACAGATAGAAATCAGGTAACATCTTGCTATTCTGATTTACAACACCATCTTCACACAGATGAGCATCATCAACAATCAAATATAGCAAGCGGTCCCCGGAGATTGCGGAAGCAGTCTTCGGGGACTTTGCGTTTATTCCACCCCATATGGCAACTTCCGCAAATATCGAGACCCACCCATGGGAACCGTTCCTTCCCGAAGGGGCTAAAATACTGATGCTCGGGAGCTTCCCGCCGAAAGAGAACCGCTGGTCCATGGACTTTTTCTACCCAAACTTCAACAATGACATGTGGAGAATAATGGGGCTTGTGTTCTATGGAGACAAAGACCGGTTCATTGCTGACACCGGCACCGGATCGGGACAGGTGCGCAGGTTCGACAAGGAGAAGATAATCAGGTTCTGCTCTTCCCGCGGGATTGCACTTTACGATACTGTAAGCAAGGCAAGAAGGCTCAACGACAATGCATCGGACAAATTCCTTGAAACTGTCGAGCCTGTAGACATAATGGCCCTGCTCGACAGGATTCCCGAATGCAGGGCAGTCATAGCAACAGGCGAAAAGGCCGCCGGAATCATCGCTTCCTGGCTTGGCTGCGATGTCCCGAAAACAGGATGCTTCGTGGATATTGAAATTGACGGAAAGAATATCAGATTCTACCGCCTGCCGTCTTCATCCAGGGCATATCCCATGTCTATCGACAGGAAGGCGGAAGCATATTCGGTAATCAAAGGGATTCTTCAGTATTGAAAAGTATCATCCTCTCTATCGCCTGACGGCAGACAGGGCAGAATGAATCAGACTTGTTGTCGAGCATGCGGCAGCTCTGATAGCCGCGGTATACCCCCTTCGACTGGTAGCCTGCACCTTCATATACCCCCACCTTGTGAATATTCTCCTGTGAAGCAGGAGTAGGGACAGGAGTGCCCTCATCCAGAAGATTTGCCCATTTGCGGCTGAAATCATGCAGCGTGGTGATATTCTGCTCCCACGGTTCCACATCAGGGTAATAGTATTCCACATACATGTCGTCGTAGTAGTATTCATCCGCCAGCGCCCCGAAGCTGTGTCCGAACTCATGTACGACTACGGGTCTGAACTGGCTGTGGTGAGCTGTGGTCAATGTATAGGAATTGTATATTCCGCCTCCTCCATATACATCGGTATTGGCAAGGATAATGATGTGTTCATATGGCATTCCAGCCAATGCGTCATGCAGGTCCTTGATATTGAGGGTGGTAAGATACCTGTCCATGTAGAATGTGCTGAAATGGGAATGGAGCGGAGTCTCCTTCCACTCCCCGTCCTCAGGGACACTGACACCGCTGTCCGCGGAAGGAAGGGCGACAGCCACTATATTGATCCTGTCCCTGTATTTTCCGAATGGCTCATGTGAGAACAGGGCATCGGCCGCTGCAGCTGCATCCTCATAGAAAAGACCGGCCTCCTCTGCCGTATAGCCTTCTGCCACGATTGCCACATCTATACATTCATCCGGAGAACCTCCCGTATGCAGATACCTGTGAGGAGCGACTTCTGAACTGTCCGGAGACGCATGCCTTATAAGGATATCGGAAGGATCGGCATGATGTGTCAAGGATGCCGTCCTTCTGCCTTTGACATCAAAGAGTTCGACCGTAATCTCTGCTTCGCGTGAAGGCATTGGCAGCAAGTACACATTTTCGAAGGACTTGCACACCCTTGTAGCTTCCTCGGTAGTCTGCCACTCCTGGAAAAGCGTTGAGAACGAATTGCAATACAGCACCTTGCCTGTCTCTGCATCCTTCATGGTAATCCTTCCGTTGCCTCCGACAGGAACCGTGTCCATATTCACTCTCCGTCCATACCAGCCATCCGTGAATGACATCCTGTCGAGGGCTATCACGGCAGAGCTGTCAGTCCCGGAAAAGATGTAATTCACCCTCAATGTACTGTCCCTCAACACGCAGTCGTCAGATGCTCCTGCGGAGCATACAGCCGGCATCAGGACACATGCCAGAGAAAGCATAAGGACGATAATATTTCTGCACATATAGTTTTTCATTTACTGTTTTATATTCAGCTGCAAATCCTGACATTGTCATTCAGACAGTGAAGCCGCTATCCTTGAAGCGCATGCGATACCGTCAAGGGCTGAAGAAACTATGCCCCCTGCATATCCTGCACCTTCCCCGCAAGGGTACAGCCCCGGAAGACTGGCATATTCGAAAGTGACTGGATCACGGGGAATCCTGACGGGGGATGAAGTCCTCGACTCCACGCCAAGAAGAAGGGCGTCATTGGTGTAATATCCTTTCATCTTTTTGTTGCCAACTTCAGGGAACGCCAGTTTCAGTCTCCATGACACATGCTCCGGCAACAGCTCGTGCAGCGGAGCAGACACTGCCCCCGGGCGATAAGATGTGGCAGGCAGATCCTTCGACACGACCCTGCGGCAGAAGTCCATCATTCTCTGGGCAGGGGCCTTCATCGACCCGGAAAAGCGGAACATCGACTGTTCCACATCTTTCTGGAAATGCATGAGCGACAGCGGACCGTATTTGGCATACCGGGGCATGTCTCCGGGCTCGACACTCACCACGACTCCTGCATTGGCCCATTTGGAGTTCCTGGCAGAATTGGACATGCCGTTGAGAACGACTTCTCCCTCCGATGTCGCAGACGGGACAAGAATCCCTCCCGGGCACATGCAGAATGAGAAGACTCCCCTGTCTTCCACCTGTGTGACGAACGAATATTCCGCTGTGGGCATGTATGGCTGATATTTCCCGTGGTATTGGATTCTGTTGACAAGCGACTGAGGATGCTCCACCCTGACCCCGAGAGCAAATCCCTTTGCCTCAAGCGACCATCCTTTCCTGTTGAAAAGTTCATATATGTCCCTTGCAGAATGTCCTGTAGCGAGTATCACCTTCCTTGAACGGAATGTGATGCCTGTCCCTCCGGAAAGGCATTCAGCATGAACGGAAATGCTTCCGTCGCCGTTTTTCCCGATATCTGTCACCTTGGTGCTGAAGTGGTACTCTCCCCCATGCTCCACGATGCAGTTCCTGATATTCTCCACTATCAGAGGCAGCCTGTCGCTTCCGATATGCGGATGGGCATCCACAAGGATCGAAGGGTCAGCCCCAAATTTCACTAATTGGTGGAGCACCTCCCTTATATCGCCACGCTTAGAAGACCTGGTAAACAGTTTCCCGTCCGAGAATGCACCTGCACCGCCCTCCCCGAAGCAGTAGTTCGAATCCGGATTGACCTTCCCGGACACCGACAGCGCCGCCATGTCCTGCTTGCGCCCGTGGACATCTTTCCCCCTCTCTATGACAACAGGCTTCAGACCGCTCATCAGCAGTCTCAGGGCAGCGAACATTCCGGCAGGTCCCGCTCCGACAATTATCACAGGCTCGGCCGAAGAGACATCCTTGTATTCCTCCAGCTCATATTCCCGGTATTCCTCTCCTGCCGCATAGGCTTCGATACGGTAACGGTACAGGATGTCATTCCTGGCATCTATCGAGCGCCTGACTATCCTGCACACAGCGACATTTTTCGGTGCTGTGCCGAGAGCTCTTGCGGCTGCCGTCAGCATTTCTTCGCGGGAAAGGTCTTTGCCTATTGGTTTGGATATTTCTATCTCTTTCATTGTCGAGTGTTTTGGAGTTAGTAAACAGATCCTTCGCTTCGCTCAGGATGACAGGAAGAATGCTCTGGGTGACAGGAAGAATGCTCTGGATGACAGGAAGAATGCTCTGGATGACAGGAGGCACTCTGGATGACAGGGAGGCAGGGCAGTGAATCACATCTCGGCAGCACGTGATACCGGAGCAACCGACAACGGGGTCCTTTCCCCATGCAGATAATGGAAATAACCTGCAATCGCAATCATAGCGGCATTGTCCGTAGTAAACTTGAATTCAGGCAGATACACATTCCATCCCCTCTTCCTGCCTTCTTCGGTCAGAGCATTGCGCAGCCCGCTGTTGGCAGAGACTCCTCCGCCCATTGTCACTTCCTTTATTCCCGTCTGCTTCGCCGCCTTGACCAGCTTGTCCATAAGGATTTCTATAAGCGTCCTCTGGAATCCTGCACAGATATCCTCCTTGTTCTTCTCCATGAAATCCGGATCTTCGGCTATCCTGTCCCTGACAAAATAGAGCAGAGATGTCTTGACCCCGCTGAAACTGTAGTCCAGCCCCGGAACATGAGGCTTTGCAAAATGGAAACGGTCCGGGTCGCCCTGCTTCGCGAGCCTGTCCACCACAGGACCTCCCGGATAGCCCAGCCCCATCATCTTGGAACATTTGTCGAACGCCTCTCCGACTGCATCATCGATGGTCTGGCCGAGAATTTCGAATTCCAGAGGACTGTCGACCCTGACAATCTGGGAGTTGCCGCCTGACACGAGCAGACAGAGATACGGGAATGACGGATGCCTGTTCTCGCTCTCGTACTGCTTGATAAAGTTGGCAAGAATATGCCCCTGCAGATGGTTCACCTCGATCAGAGGCCTGTCAAGGGCGACCGCAAGCCCCTTGGCGAAAGAAGTGCCCACCAGGAGTGACCCGAGCAGTCCAGGACCTCTTGTAAAGGCAATCGCCGTGATGTCGGACGGTCTGATCCCGGCGCGGTCAATGGCCTGACTTACAACCGGCACTATATTGAGCTGATGGGCCCTGGAGGCGAGCTCAGGTATGACTCCTCCGTATGCCTTGTGGACATCCTGGCTTGCAAGCACATTTGACAGCAGATAGCCGTCTTTGATGACTGCGGCTGAAGTGTCGTCGCAGGACGATTCTATTCCAAGTATTATATCTTCCATAGCCGCAAAAATACGACTTTTTGTCGGATATTTTTATTATTTTTGCAGTTTGCGTAACTCTTGAAATCGGGCTTGGTAAGAAAGATTCTGAAAATATTCTGGTTCATCACCCTGGCAGTGATCGTGCTGCTGGCTTCTGTGCTGTTGCTGCTGCAGACAACCGCAGTCCAGACATATCTGGCAGAAAAAGTCACCGAAGCCCTTTCCGGAGAAGCGATAGACGCCAGGATAACTTTCGGCAAACTGCATTTCAAGCCATTCAATACCCTTGTCATCAGGGATCTTGTTGTCACGGACCCGTATCCGGCCTCACTTGGGGAAGAAACCGCCTCCGACACCCTTTTCACATCTGAATACATAGCCGCGAGATTCACACTCAAAGGTCTCACCGACAAGTGCATAAGCATCAACAGCGCATTCGTGCGCAATGCCAGGATGAATCTTGTGCTGGAAGACGGGGAGCACTCAACCAACCTCACGAGGATGTTCAGAATCCCGGAAAGGCAGCGGCGGAATGTCCCGGCTGACAAGGAGATTTTCCAGATCAAGGATGTCGAAGTGGACAGCATCCGTTTCACAATGAAGAATCTCACTGCCCGCAGACCGCACATCAAGCCCGGGGGGATAGACTGGAACAACCTGGACATAAGGGATATCAAGGTGAAAGGACGACACCTGAAGCTACGGGGGAAGGTGATGTCAGGAGAACTTGACCAGCTGTCATTCACGGAGAAAAGCGGCTATTCCGTGAGATCCATTTCGGGAAGGACAAGTTCCGGTGCAGGGGTTGCAATGATTGAAGATTTCAGGCTGATCGACAACTGGAGCAGCATCGACATCCCGTATTTCTGCATGTTATATGACAGTGCAGCCGATTTCCAGGATTTCATCCACAAGGTCAGGCTCGAAAGCGTTGTCAGGTCTTCAAGGGCAAGCATGAAGACAATCGGGTATTTCGCACCGGGTCTTGCCGACAAGTCTTCGGTATTCGATGTCAACGGAGAAGTCTACGGGACAGTATCCGCACTGGAGGTGGACGGGATGGACATTTCCACCGAAGGGGGTGAAATCACAGGGAAAATTTCAGGCACTCTGACAGGGCTGCCGGACATCAGGAAAATGCAGGCGTCGATCAAGATGGACAGTCTGTCATTCTCCACATCTTCCATTGAGGAAATCATGAGGAAATGGACGGCATCCGGGATTCCCGAAATCGGCGAATATGCATCAGGGACAAAATTATGCCTCACAGGACGCCTGTACGGAAGGGCGGATGACATGAGGCTCGACGGAGAGATAGGTTCGGACATCGGGAAAATACGGACAAGCCTGAAGATAGGAGGACTGGTGTCAAAGGACGGCGGCATCAGCATTTCCGGCAAGGTCGGGACACAGGACCTTGAACTGGACAGGATAATGGACAAGATCCCTGTACGCTACTGCAGCATGGAGGCAGGTCTGAAGGCACATGTCGTCCCCGGAGGCAAGGACGCATCCCTTACGATAGATTCTCTGAAAATCAGCCGTCTGAACTTCATGGACTACGACTACAGCGGAATAGCTGCGGCAGGGACACTGTCCGGACACCAGTTCAACGGGAAGGTAATCTGCAACGACCCTAACCTCAACTTCATGTTCCAGGGCATATTCAGTCTTTCAGGCAAGACCCGGAACTCTCTCTACAGGTTCTACGCCAATATAGGATACGCCGACCTGCATGCCATGAACCTCGACAAAAGGGGCAAGTCGAGGGTAAGCCTCCAGACGACGGCAGACTTCACCAGCACGCCACACGGGGAGGTTCTCGGAGATGTGAACATAGCCGACATCACGCTAGAGAATTCCGAAGGCAGATACGACATCGGTGACATCCGCATCTCGTCTTTCACGGGCAGCGGCAGATACAGAATCAGGCTGACATCCGCATTTGCGGAAGGCTCATACATAGGCAGCGCCCCTTTGAACAGTTTCGCAAAGGACCTGGCAGGCATCACGCTCAAGAAAGAGCTTCCTGCCATAGCGGCAGATTCATTGTACAGATGGGGCAACGCCAATTACGAACTGTCGTTCAAGACCCACGACACGATGGATCTGCTCGCTTTTTGCGTCCCGGGACTGTATATTGCAGACGGGACCAGCCTGAAAGCCGACATAGACAGGTCAGGCACTTTCAACGCAAAACTCGTCTCGCAGAGAATCGCATTCAACGAGCACTATATCAAGGATGTGGATTTCGAGGCAAGCAATGCATATGACGCCATTACCGGTGAAATACGGGGAGAAAGCGTGTACCTGGCCACCATAATGATGAAGAACAGCAGCTTCAAGATACTGGTCAATGACAATCACATAGGAGTGGAATATTCGTACGACAACCAGGACCTTCTCGGCAACAGGGGCGAATTCGTCGCAGTAGGCGACATCGGCAGAAATGACACCGGACTTCCTGTCTACGACATCAGGCTGCTTCCGTCGAGCGTATATCTCAACTCCAGACAATGGAACATATATCCTTCCGACATACACATTGAAGGGAAAGAAATAATGGTGAACCGGGTTGAATTCAGAAGCGGAGAGCAGAGCATATTCGCTTCCGGAGCGATTTCCGACAGCAGGAGGGACACTCTTGAAATCAACATGGACAGGTTCGACATATCCGTGCTAAATCCTCTCATCGGGGAGCATTTCGGCATTGAAGGAATGGCCTCAGGGATGGCAAGGATAACTTCTCCAGCCAAAGACAGGGGCGTGCTCCTCGACTTCCTGTGCAGTTCCACCAAAATAGGCGGAGAACAACTCGGAAACCTTGCGATAAACAGCGGATGGGACAGCGGCTACAAGAGATTCGACATATCGGTCGCCAATGACCTTGACGGGAAAAGGAATCTCGATCTGCACGGGACCTACACACCGTTATCGAAGGAACTGGACTTCAATGCAGACCTCACGGATCTTGACCTGGGATATTTCCAGCCGTTCCTGAAAAGCATTTTCTCCGACATCGGAGGCCATGTGTCGGGACATTTTTCCATCAACGGACCTGCAGACAGGCTCTCTCTGGAAAGCACAGGCGCAAGGCTTGACGACGCCAAGCTAAGGATCGCGTACACCAATGTGGAATATACGGCGACAGGACCTTTCCGCGCCGATTCGTTCGGGGTATACCTCGATAATGTCAGGCTCAGCGACAGGCACGGCAACACGGGGAAAATCACCGGGAAAATCGGATATGACCATTTCAGGAACATGCATTTCGATATCGGGATAGAAGTCAACAGAATGGAGGTCATAGACCTGGATGAGGGAGACATGTTCTACGGACATCTTTTCGCCACCGGGAAACTCTCGGTGACAGGTCCTCTCAATTCCATAGTACTGTCGGCAGATGCGAGCACCGCAAGAGAAGGGAATCTGCACATTCCAATCCCGTCATCACTGAACGCCGGATCCAATGATCTGCTTAAATTCAAGGAGACTGAAATAACTCAGGAAATAGACCCGTACGAACAGATGATGTCGCGCATCAAGCGGCAGAAAGAGATGTCTGAAGAATTCGAACTGAAGCTAAGGGTGTCCACCACCCCTGAAGTAGCTGCTTATGTGGAAATAGACAAGGCCAGCGGAAACATCCTCCAGGGCAGGGGTACCGGAACAATCGAGCTCGCCATCAGACCGTCGGACAAGAATTTCAGCATACTCGGAGACTATACCCTGACCAGCGGCAACTACCATTTCGTCGCCCTCGGCATTGCAGCCAGGGATTTCCAGATAAATGACGGCAGCACCATAAGGTTCAACGGGGACATCATGGAAAGCACCCTCAACATCGGGGCTGTCTACAGGACAAAGGCTTCCCTGTCCACCCTCATCGCCGACACCACCTCCGTCAACAACCGAAGGACTGTAGAATGCGGGGTGCAGATCACCGAGAAGCTCAGCAATCCGAGGCTTGCATTCTCAATCGACATCCCTGACATAGACCCGATGATAAAGGCAAGGGTGGAAAGCGCCCTGAGCACAGAAGACAAGGTCCAGAGACAATTCCTGTCACTGCTGATTTCCAACAGCTTCATACCTGACGAACAGTCCGGAATCGCCAACAACAACTCCTCGGTCCTGTTCTCCAATGTCACCGACATCATGACCAACCAGCTCAACAATATTTTCCAGAAGCTGAACATACCGCTCGACCTCGGTCTGAGCTACCAGCAGAACAACAAGGGCAATGATGTGTTCGATGTGGCAGTGTCGACCCAGCTTTTCAACAACAGGGTGATAGTCAACGGGAATATCGGCAACCGGCAGTATTCTACAAGCGGAAACTCCAACAGCGATGTGGTCGGTGACATCGACATAGAGATAAAGCTGGACAGACCCGGAGCCTTCCGTCTCAACCTGTTTTCACATTCTGCCGACCAGTACACCAACTATCTCGACAATTCTCAAAGGAACGGTGTGGGTATCACTTACCAGCAGGAATTCAACCATCTCGGACAGTTCTTCAAACGGCTGTTCATGAAAAAGGAGAAAAGGGAGGCTGCGGAACTGGAAGAGGTGATGAATGCCATGAACGAAGAGAAAGTCAAGATAAGAATCGGGGAAGGCAACAGCCAGCCATCCAGAAAAGAGAGAAGAAAGAATAAATGAATATGACATACGGAAAACTATATCTGATCCCGTCACCGCTCGGGGACTGCAATCCTGCAGAGGTGATTCCCGCTCCGGTGCTGGAAAGGCTCAAGAGTATCGGAACATATGTCGTGGAAGAGGTCAGGACAGCAAGGAGATATCTTTCAAGCGCGGGATTGAAAGGACAGATTTCAGGGATAGAATTCTACGAGCTGAACGAGCACACAGACCCGATGGCAGTGGAAGGCTATCTCGACCTGTTCAAGGACGGCAACGATGTGGGGCTCATATCTGAAGCAGGACTTCCTGCAGTGGCCGACCCGGGGGCATTGCTTGTCTCGCTTGCCCACAGGCACGGGATAGAAGTGGTCCCGTTCGCCGGCCCGTCATCGCTTATGATGGCTCTCATGTCGTCAGGTCTCAACGGACAGTCATTTGCATTCTGCGGATATCTTCCTGCCAAGCCCGACGAAAGGAAAGAGAAACTGAAAACTATCGAGAAGATTTCTGCCTCGCACAGGCAGACACAGATCTTCATAGAGACTCCGTACAGGAACGACTCGATGCTTGCCGACATACTTTCCGTTTGCAGGGGCTCGACACGGCTCTGTATCGCGGCTGACATCACCATGCCGGATGCATTCATCAGGACCATGACCGTGGCCCAATGGAAGGAACAGGGGCTGAGCATCGGCAAAAGGCCGTGTGTATTCTGCCTCCTCGCCTGACATTTGACCCGTAGACACATAAACAGTCACTCATCATTCCTGCCACCCGGTCCGAGCATTCATCCTGTCATCATGAATGTCACTGTCATCCTAAGCGTCTTACTGTCATCCTGAGCGGAGCGAAGGATCTGATACAAACACCCCGACACCCAAAACCAGAAACAACCCGAAATGAAAAAGAACGGAACAATAGAACTCGAAGGAATGGAATTCCACAGCTTCCACGGCTGTCTCGAAAGCGAGCGCCGCGACGGAAACCTGTTCGTAGTGGATTTCAAGGCAAACCTCGATTTGAGCAAACCTGCTGAAACCGACTCTCTCGATGACACCCTGGACTACGGGAAGATCTATGACACGGTCGCCAGACAGATGCAGATTCCGTCCGACCTGCTGGAACATGTGGCCGGCAGAATCGTCACAGAAATCAGCAGGGAATTCCCGTGGCTCGAAGATTTCTCTGTACGGGTGTCCAAGAGGAATCCTCCTGTCAGCGGTCCTGCCACCTGGTCCCGGGTCACCCTTTCCCATCATAAGGAATAATCATTCTGTCATTCCGGGGCCTGACCTTGAGTAAACTGTCATCCTGAGCATTCATCCTGTCATCCTGAGCGGAGCGAAGGATCTGATACAATCCAACCAACCTGAACAACAGACAACAACATGCCAAAAATATCATTCATAACCCTGGGCTGCAAGCTCAACTATGCCGAAACCTCCACATATGAACGCGGATTCATAAACGAAGGCTTCGAAGTCGTCCCTCCGTCAAAGAAGGCTGATGTATGCATCATCAACACATGCAGCGTAACAGAACATTCCGACAAGAAAAGCCGCAACCTCATCCGCAAGATGCACAGGTCGAATCCCGACGCGACAATAGCGGTGACAGGCTGTTCCGCCCAGCTGAGACGAAGCGAGATAGAAAAAATAGAAGGAGTAAGGTTCGTTTTCGGTGCATCTGAAAAGAGTTCCGTAGTACGCACTGTGACAGAATATGTCAGGACAGGAAAGACATCCGCACCTGCAGCCTCTTCTGAGACAGGTCCTGAAACCCTGCCTTGTCACGGAGAGGGAAACACAGACTCTGTATTCCCTGCCTATTCCTCAGGGGAACGGACCCGCTCATTCCTGAAGGTCCAGGACGGATGCGACTACAAATGTGCCTACTGCACAGTGCCGTACGCCAGAGGTGAAAGCAGGAACATTCCCATAGATACAGTCGTGGCACAGGCGGAAGAAATCGCCTCGCAGGGCATCAGGGAAATAGTCCTGACAGGGGTGAACACCGGAGATTTCGGAAAGACCACAGGAGAGAGCTTTCTCGACCTGCTTAAAGCTCTGAATGCAGTGGAAGGGATTGAGAGATACAGGATATCGTCCATAGAGCCCAACCTTCTGACAGAAGAGGATGTGGACTGGATAGCCTCCGGCACGAAATTCCTGCCGCATTTCCATATTCCTCTCCAGTCTGGCTCAGACACTGTACTGAAAGCCATGGGAAGGCGATATGACACTGCCGCTTTCGCACACAAGATAGATTATATCAGGAAGAAAATGGAACAGGAAGGCTCTCCCAAGGTGTTTTTCGGCATAGATGTGATTGTCGGATTTCCGGGGGAGACAGAAGAGCTTTTCCGCGAAACATATGATTTCCTGGAGCAGCGGATACGCCCGGCATTCATCCACATTTTCCCGTATTCAAAAAGACCGGGGACTCCTGCCGCGACAATGACAGGACAGGTTCAGGACCGGATCAAGACAGAAAGGGTGGAGAGACTTGAAGAGCTGTGCGGCAGGCTGCATGAAGAATTCATCGGAGCCAACCGCGGCATCACCGGCAAAGTGCTGTTCGAAAGTTCGGAAAAGGGAGGGATGATGTATGGATATACAGAGAATTACATCAGGGTGGAACGCCCGTACGATCCCGACCTTGTAGGGAAGATTGTGGATACAATTATATAAATGGAGGAGATATGGCAAGATTGACATTCCTCGGAACGGGGACTTCACAGGGAGTCCCGATGATAGGTTGCGGATGCGAGGTCTGCAAATCGACCGACAGCAGGGACAAGAGGCTGCGTGCCTCAGCCTTTGTGGAATACGGAGGTCTGAACATACTGGTGGACGCAGGGCCTGACTTCAGGTGCCAGATGCTCAGGGCAGGCATATCGCATCTCGACGCCATCCTGCTGACACACAACCATAAGGACCACACCGGGGGGCTCGACGACATCAGGGCATTCAACTATCTCGAAGGGCTGCCTGCGGAAATATATTGCGAAAAATATGTCGAAGACTCGCTCAGGAGAGAATATTCATACGCATTTACTGAGAAAAAATACCCAGGAGCTCCTGAATGGCATATACATCTTATTGACGAGAATGCATTTACCGTATATCCCGACAACGGGAAAGACGGCAGGCTCGAATGGATATCCGGAAAGGGCTATGTACATATCTCCGGAGAGGACGGAGCAGGACCGCTCCCTGACAATGGCACAGCCAGGGGAGTAGAAATCATCCCGATACGTGGCATGCACTACAAGCTGCCCGTGCTCGGATTCAGGTTCGGCAACATAGCCTACTGCACGGACATGAACTTCATCCCTGAATCAGAATTCAGCAAACTGCAGGGACTTGAACATTTCGTCATCAACTGCGTGAAAAGAGGCCACCACATCTCCCATTTCTCCCTCGAAGAGGCAATCGCCACTGCCAGGAAAGTCGGAGCCAGGCATTCTTGGCTGACCCACCTCTCGCACCAGCTTCCCCGTTATTCGGATCTCTGCGGCGAGCTTCCTGACGGCATACTTCCGGCATACGACGGTCTTGTCATCGAAGACTGACGGCAGACATCGCATGTACCGCAGGCAGGGGCGTCATCCTGTCCGAAATACCTGAGCAGGAAACGGCTTCTGCATTCGTTGTCCTCCGTCACATAATCCACCATTGTCTGTATCCTGTCATGCACGGACTGCCTGAGTTGCCTGTACCTCTCAGGCATCAGGTTCACATCCTTATACCGCAGCCTGTCGTGCTCCAGATAGATTATCGTAGAATGGTCGTCAGGGATATACCTTATGATATGCTCCACTGATAACCTGTAGAGTTCCTGCCTCAGCCTCGGAACGGTAATCCCTGCGCATGACGCCACATAATTCTCGTCTATTCTCACGGGATATGAGAATACTCCGGTGTACTTTCTCATGATGATTTCAAGCACAGTGCCCATCATCGGCTCGGACACCTCGATCTCCGGGAGTTCTGTCCTCGACGGGAGAATCATGACTCTCGTGGCTATGTCCATGTCCTCCATGATGGTCCAGTGCCCTGTCCTCTCGATATACTTCATGGCATACCATGCGGACGAGCGGTTGAGCCCGTACTCCCTGCAGAATTCTTCCAGATTGAACTTCAGCTGCCTGCCCATTCCAGACTCGAAAGGAATCTCGAACCAGTTGTGGACCTTGTGGTAGATGTCTTCCACATACTCCAGGGGAGGAAATGACAAGGTCTCTATCTGGTGAAGCCGTCTGATGTCACTGCTCCCGTGCAGAAGCACTGCATAGGAGCGCTTCCCGTCCCTGCCTGCCCTGCCTGCCTCCTGGAAATAAGCCTCGGGAGAATCCGGAACATCGTAATGCACAACGGAGCGGACATCAGGCTTGTCTATTCCCATTCCGAAAGCATTGGTACACACCATTATCCTGATATTGCCAGACTTCCAGCCAGCCTGGCGCTCCGCCCTCGTCTGAGGACCTAATCCGGCATGGTAGAATGAAGCACTGATGCCCTGAGACTTCAGGAAAGAAGCCAGCTCCTCTGTCTTTCTGCGGCTTCTCACATACACTATCCCGGTGCCTGGGACGGAACTGCACACCTGGAGCAGTTTCCCGAGCTTGTCTTCACAGTGCCGCACGATATACGAGAGGTTCGGACGCTCGAAACTGCTCTTCAGAAGGAGCCTTTCCCGAAACCCGAGCCTTTCCATTATATCCTCTGCGACGGACGGGGTGGCCGTCGCCGTCAAGGCTATCACAGGAGCCTGGACAAACCCTCGCAACGCGGCTATCTCCAGATAGTCCGGACGGAAATCATACCCCCATTGGGAAATACAATGCGCCTCATCCACAACGATATAGCTGACATCCATCTCGGCAAGATATTGCTGGAAAAGAGAAGTCTTCAACCTCTCCGGAGAGACATACAGGAACTTGAAATCCCCGAAAGCGGCATTGTTCAAGGCCAGTTCCACTTCCTTGCGTGACATGCCGGCATACACTGCAAGCGCCTTCACTCCCCTGTCGCACAGGTTCTGCACCTGGTCTTTCATCAGGGCAATCAAAGGTGTCACGACAATGGCAATCCCCTCTTTCATAAGTGCCGGCACCTGGAAACACACTGACTTTCCGCCACCGGTAGGCAGGATTGCCAGCACATCTTTTCCTGACTCGGCAGCAGCAATTATCTCTCTCTGCATCGGGCGGAAATTGTCATACCCCCAATATTCCTTCAATATTTCTAAAGCCTTGTCTCTCCTCATGTGAATTGGCTCAATTTTTGCAAATAAAAGCGCCCGGCGCTCGGGACGGGAAGACAAAAATAGGAACTGTTTTAATTTTTGTCAATATAATTTTCCGCGGAAAATTTGAGCTATCATAAAAATAGTTTATTTTTGCACCGCCCGAACAGTGCATTGTCCTGGACAATGTCATCCTGAGCGGAGCGAAGGATCTGAACAATGTCATCCTGAGCGGAGCGAAGGATCTGATATGAAAGATTAGATTTGTTT
>JADIMD010000044.1 GCA_017695015.1 Candidatus Cryptobacteroides faecigallinarum
CCGGGCATTATGACTATTACCACCTGCTCTCCGGGATGGACCTCCCTATCAAGGACCAGGACACGATACATGCTTTCTTCGATGCACATGAAGGCACTGAATTCATGAACTATTGGAAATTCAAGAAAAGCACATACTCCAGATTCCATTATTTCACCATATTTCCTGAAGGTGCAGGGTTCTTCCTGACCAATCTTGCCAACAATATCTTCAAGGGACTTCAGATGGCCGTCGGATACAAGATGAACAAGGATGTGAACTTCAGATTTGCTTCGCAATGGTTCAGCATCACTGACGCGCTTGCGAGATATGCCATTTCCAGGGAAGACTGGCTGGAGAAGGTCTTCCGTCACACCAATACATGCGACGAGATTTTCATGGCGACGCTCGTGTGGAATTCCCCTTTCAGGGATAAGCTGTACATAAAGGAAGAAACGGCCGAGCACAAGGTCAATGAAAGCAACATGAGGTTCATCGACTGGACAAGAGGAGAGAGCATACGCCACCCTTGGACTTTCCGCGCCGGAGACTGGGACCTGCTGATGAGCGTTCCGCATTTCTGGGCAAGAAAATTCGATGAGACTGTAGACAGCGCGATCATAGACAAAATCTACAGGAAATTCCTTCCTGCGGACAGGCAGTCCGATATCAACGGCTGACAGTCTCCTCTATAAGCGTCTTCCATCTCCGGCCTATCCGGTCTATAGAATATTCCGACGATTTCCTGAAAGCATCTTCCGACATCTGTCTGAGACGCACGGGATCGTCCATCAGCCTTGAGACCGTATCGCAAAGAGCGTCGAAGTTATCTTTAGGCACTGCAACACCTCCGCCGTTCGAAAGGATCGCGGATACACCTGCGCTGACATCATAGGAGACAGGCACTGTCCCGAACCGCTGTGCTTCTATAAGGGTCATCGGGAAACCTTCGAACTCTGATGTCAGCACCAGGATCTTTGCCTTCCTGTAATATTTTTCAGGATGGCTTACATAACCTTCGAAAGACACATTCTGAAGATTCCTTGCGATTTTCCGCAGATGTTTCCCTTCGTAACCATCCCCGACTACAGAAAGTGTCCACCCCCTCTTGCCCACCTTGCGCCACATATCCAGCACAATCCAGACCCTTTTCTCTATAGACAACCTCCCCACAAAAAGGATCATGTCTTTCTTTTCCGACCAGTCGGGTTCTCCATACATGGAAAATCCGGAAGGCAGTGGATTCTCGATAGAACATATTTTGGAGGCATACTGCTCAAGACCATATTCACGGATAAACTGACGCTCATATCCCGATGTCAGAAGCACCACCATGTCCCCTTCAATCGCAGCCGCCCTGTAAGATTCGGCAAATGGTCTGATAAACTTATAGTATCTGGGATATTTTCCTTTTGCGCACCATTGTCTTCTCAACATGTTCAGCCACCTTGGAGACCTCCTGATACTCTTTTTCTGCCAGAACATGAGTTTTTCATACCCCGGCATCCCGTGGAGCACGGATATCACCTTGACACCCATGTCCCTGTCACTATTGAACACGACAGGATGAAGGACCGGATAAATCCCCTGATTGATTACGCAGGAGATTTCCAGGTCCTTGACGAGGCTGTTGTAGAATTCCGCTTTCTGAGAATCGTCTTCAGGCAACAGGAAAGCCTTTTCAACCTTGTCATTGAGCGGCATGCTGCTGTCGCTGTACAGCGAGACGGTAAATATTTTGAAATAATCCCCGAGATAGGAGATCAGATTGTCGGAGACAGTCTCCACACCGCCGAGCCCGGGGAATTGGTTGAATACAAAAAGTATGTTCATACTATATTTCTGAAGCGCTCAGGAATCCTTACCACAATCTTGAGTTCGAACATTGCAGGCTTGTTCCATGCGTAAGGAGGGCGGACCAAAGTCTGGACAATCCTGCCGAATGTTGTCCATTTGTTCCAGTCAAGGGCCTTCTTGCGTGTGACTATATTGATGGTCCTGGCACGCTTGGCAAGATGTTTTCCCCATCCTGCAGCCTGTCTGTCCTTGTCCTTGAACCTGTCTTCTATCCTCTTGAGGTCGAAGTACCCGAAATGGAAAAGGAAAAGCCCTTTGCCTATATGGAAATTATGTCCCTTGATCCTATGGAATCCGGAGCCCCATACAACAGGTCTGGCCACTACGGACGGCTTGGTGTATCTGGTCCCGATGAGACCTGCTCCACGCTGGGAAAGGAAAGGACGGCTGTCATCTATCACACCTTCCGTCTTGGTGTCCTGTCCGACATCTATCCCGAGCCCCGAAAGGGATGTTCTGATTTTCGCCTTGCTGAGATATTCCCTAAGCCCGAGCCCGAGATCAGGATCCACGACAAGGAATTCATCCGCATCAGTCCCGATTACAAGGTCATAAGTCTTGAGAAGTTCTGCTGCCTTGGAAGACAGGAATTTCAGCCTCCCTTTCTCAGCTTCCACGACCTGCCCCTGTATCTTGTCGCAAAGTTCGGCGTGCGTGCCTTCGCACCACAGCGGGACAAGCTGGTCCTTACCGTCAAAAAAGATATAGAGGTTTTCTTTCCCGAGCTCCTTCCCATAATACTCGACCCATTTGCGGAGGAAGAAATCATCATTCCTCACCATTGTCACTGCGGCAATTTTTTTCATATCAGGTAGATTTACATATCCCTACAAAGTTAAATATTTTTCTTACTTTTGGCGCTGATTTGACAATTCAATTGAAATTTTACACCATGGCTTTAGAAGACATCATCTTGCTCGACCAGAATATAACTCTGGCTATCAACAGTTTGAACTCTCCATTGACCGACCGCATATGGCTTTTCTTTTCCAATACGCAGGTGTGGTTTCCAATGTATGCCATCATAGCAGGATGCTGCTTCTGGAGACTCGGATGGAAGCGAGGGATAGCAGCCACGGTCGCCCTTGCCCTCATGGTGCTGTGCTGTGACCAGACGGCGAACCTTTTCAAGGACGGGGTGCAGAGATTCAGACCGTGCCATACCGAATATATGATCGAGAACGGGCTGCACATGCTCTCATCAGGAAGTCTCTACGGCTTCTTCTCCGGACATGCAGCCAATTCTTTCGGCTTCGCATGGAGCTCCCTGCTCCTTTTCAGAATGGACAAACGGCTTAAATACAGGGGATATGCCGCATGGATTTTCTCATGGGCGATCCTCGTCAGCTTCAGCAGGGTCTTCGTGGGGATGCACTTTTTCGGGGATATTCTCGCAGGAGCCGTGGCAGGAAGCATAATAGGCTCAGCCATTGCTCTCCTGGCCAGGTATGTCTGCAAACGGTGGATTGCTGCGTAACGAATCCACAAGAGCCTTGAAAGCCGGCATGTTCTCTTCATCCAGAGGCTCTGCAGGAGGAGACTCCATCTTGAGAGGATTGATCGGAGATCCGTTTTTCCAGACCCTGAAATCCAGATGAGGTCCTGTGCTGCGACCTGTCGAACCCACATATCCTATCACATCTCCCTGATGCACCATGGCTCCGGCACGGATTCCCGGGGCGAACCGTGAAAGATGCAGATATGCAGTGCTGTAGACCGAATTGTGCCTGATCCTTATTGTGTTGCCTCCGGCGCCCTCGTTTTTGGCACTTGTGACCTTTCCGTCACCTATGGACATCACAGGAGTCCCGGCAGGGGCGGCATAATCCACTCCGGTATGCGGCTGGACCCTCCTCGTGATAGGGTGCCTTCTGGCATAGGAAAAGCCGGAACTTATCCTTGAATACTGCAACGGAGCCTTCAGGAAAGCCTTTCTCATACTCTCTCCCTTGTCATTCCAGTAGATATTGCCGCTGTCTCCCTGGTTGAACATTATCGCAGGGAATTCCTCCCCTCCATGTGAGAATACGGCATATCTGACTGTATCCACGGCTATCACCTTCCCGTCGCATGTTTTCTCGTCATAGAGCACCTTGAAGCTGTCTTCTTTCTGAAGGGCGAAAAAGTCGACTGTCCAGGCATATATGTCCGAAAGATTGAGAATCAGCAGAGGAGACACTCCTGCATCGAGCATGTCTTCCCACAATGACCTGCGTATAGTCACTTCCGCATATTTCCGCGTCACCTCCACTGGCTTTTCAGACACCCATGCGGAAAACGGAGGTCTGCACCTGACCACAAGATCAGACATCGCATCCCTCTCATAGACAAGGTATTCCAGCACAGCATCATCCGGCACTGAATTCAAAGAAGAATCCTGCGGTCCTGAATAATACGCCTCAAACCTGTTGCCGGAGCGGAATTTCCTTACATCGAATACCGAATCGCATGCCTCGGAAAGCAGGTATGAATCCTGGGCCCCCATGCCGAGACGCATCAGAAGATTGGAAAAGAATTCATTGCGACGGATCTTGCCTTCATATGCAGCCAATGTGTCCGGGTCGAACCCGAGCCTGTTCACCTCCACTTCCGTTTCTTCGGTCCCGGCGGTCTGAGCCTGCCCTGACCTGTTGCTGCAAGTACACCCTGCCAGCAAGGAAACGACTGACACCGCCACTGCTATCCAGCATATTCTTTTGTTCATATCAAACTGTTTAATATCAATTATTTACAACACTACAAACACTTCAATCCATCCATACCGCCAAAACGGAGGATAAAAATAGGGGAAATTTTTGGAAAATAATGGAATAAAGTGGAAAATTATTCTTACTTTTGCGGACATCAGGTCATGGATTGGACTTGACCTGACGCCAAGTGTCTTATGATCAAGTTTATAGGTGAATACAGCGCAAAGATTGACGACAAGGGACGGCTCGTGCTGCCCTCTGCCTTCAAGGCGGTCATGTCCGAAAGTGAACATGCTGACATGAGGCTTGTCATCAAGAAAAACATCTATGAAAGATGTCTGGACATGTACACCTATGAGGAATGGTCGAGGAAATCGGAAGAACTGAAAAGCCGGCTGAATCCCCTCAACAGGGACCACGAAAGATTCTGGAGCGAATACATGAGGAACAGGGCGCTTGTGGAGCCTGACGGCAAAGTGGGAAGGATAAGCATCCCCAAGAAGCTGCTCGACGCCATCGGGGCTGACAAGGAGGTAGTCTTCTGCGGTGCTGATCACAAGATCGAGATCTGGGCCAAGGAGAATTTCGATGCAGGCGGGATTCCTGAAGATGAATTCATATCACTCGCAGGCTCAATATAAGGATAGGAGGAAATGAGATGTCCAGTTACCATATACCTGTCCTGCTTGAGGAAAGCGTTTCTGCCCTGATTGGAGACACCGGCGGAACTTATGCGGATGCCACCTACGGAGGAGGCGGACACACATCTGAAATACTGTCAAGACTGACCGGAAACGGCAGGGTGATTGCCTTCGACCGTGATTCCGACGCCATTGCCAATGCTTCTTCGGACAGCAGGCTCACTCTGATACAGAGCAATTTCCGGTTTATCCACAATTACATCATGCTTCTCGGCCGAGGAAGCGGCATAAACACAGACAACATACATGGCTGTACGGACCCTCTCCCTTCCGAAGGGATAGACGGGATTCTTGCGGATCTCGGAGTGTCCTCACACCAGTTCGACACCCCGGAGAGAGGCTTTTCCTTCAGATACGACTCTCCTTTGGACATGAGGATGGACAACAGGTCGGGGAAGACAGCGGCCGACATTGTGAATTCCTATTCCGAAGAGGACCTCGAAAAGACTCTCCGTCTGTACGGGGAGGTGGACAACAGCCGCAGGATAGCATCCCTCATCTGCAAATCAAGGCAGACAGGGAAAATCTCCACCACGGGAGAGCTCTGCGAAGCCATCCGGCCTGCCCTGCCAGGACATGCCGAACACAAGGCCCTTGCAAAAATATACCAGGCTCTGAGAATCGAGGTGAACCAGGAGATGAAGTCGCTTGAGAAGTTCCTTTACGGGGCGGAGAAATCCCTCAAACCGGGAGGAAGGCTCGTGGTGATAACCTACCATTCGCTCGAAGACCGGATGGTGAAGAATTTCATAAAGACAGGCAATGTCTACGGCAAGGCCGAAAAGGACATATACGGGAATACAGGGGCGACAATGAGGGCGGTGAACCGCAAGCCGATCGTCCCCGAAGAGGAAGAAATAGCCTCAAATACCAGGGCGAGAAGTGCAAAACTCAGGATAGCGGAGAAAATATGAACATCAGGAAAACTGCAGCGAACATACTGAAAGCCACGATGCAGGGGAAGCTGCTTCTGAGTCTGAAGGTGGACAAGGTCTTCCTTCACATAATCTATTTCTTCATCATCGTGTGGCTCTGCATATACACCAACCTGAAGATAGAGCAGACCTTGGCGAGGGTGGAGGAAAACAGCAGGACCATCGAAGACCTGAAGATATACCACGCACAGAAGACGAGCGAGCTGGCAAGCTTCGACAGGATAAGCACTGTCCAGGAAATGCTCGCCAAGCAAGGCTCGAAACTGACACTGCCGGACAAGCCGGCTGCACATATAGAAGACTGACATACGGGAATGGCAGAGAAAAAGGAAACAGGCAGACAGACGGAGAACACTTCCATGAAGGAGGACAGGGTGGGCATCATAATGATGTGCATCCATTTCCTGTTCCTCATAGCTTCCGTCATCCTTGTGGTGAAGATTCTCTACATCCAGTTCATATACACCCCTGAACCTGTCTACGAGCAGGCTTTCACCCCGAGTTCGAAAAAGAGGGTGATCGAGCCCGAAAGAGGGGCAATCCTTGCCAAGGACGGCAGGCTTCTCGCCGTTTCAGTGCCAATGTACCAGATATACATGGACTGTACGGTCCTGAAAGATGTGTTCGACGAGGACGAAGAGAACGGTGCTGAAGACAACAAGGAATGGCTCGGGAAGGCAAGGGAGCTTTCCGCAGGACTTTCAAGGATATACAAGGACCGTTCTGCCGAGGAATATTACAGGCTCATAGCGAGCGGAAGGGCCAACGGGAGGAAATATGTCAAGATAGGATATCCTGTCGGGCATTCCACCCTGAAGGAGCTTGAAAAACTGCCGCTGTTCAACGAAAGCAGCTACAGGGGAGGCAAGATCGTCGAAAAGATAGACACGAGGAAATATCCTTACGAAGCCCTTGCCAGAAGGGTGATAGGCAGCGTGCGCAACAACAACGACAAGAACAACAGAATCGGTCTCGAAGGGAAATACGATTATGTGCTCCACGGGACTGAAGGTGTGGAATGGCTGAGGAAAAGCGATGCCCACGGATGGGTCAGGGACTATGACAGCACAATGACTGCCGTCAGGAACGGGCTGGACATCAGGACCACCATAGACATTGACATCCAGGACATCACCGACAAGGCTCTCAGGGAAAGGATAATGGAGAACGACAATATCGAGGGGGGCTGCGCCATAGTCATGGATGTGAAGACCGGGGCTATCAGGGCAATGGTCAATCTCAAGAGAGACGAGGACGGAATCCCGAGGGAAAGCTACAACTACGCGATAGGACGCAGCGGAGATCCGGGCTCCGTGTTCAAGCTGTCCACCCTGATGACTCTCATAGAGGACAGCAAAGTAGATAACCTTGAGACCATGGTCCCTACACACAAGGGAGTCTGGAAATACCAGGCAGGAAAGAAGCAGGTCACATTCAGGGATGAATATCTCCAGAAATGGGATGACACCGAAATCAGCATCATAGACGGGTTCAAGATTTCATCCAACAATGTTTTCCGCCAGCTTGCGTGCGAATACTATGAAGACAACCCCAAGAGATTCACCGA
Organism: Candidatus Cryptobacteroides faecigallinarum; assembly: GCA_017695015.1. Lineage (GTDB taxonomy): Bacteria > Bacteroidota > Bacteroidia > Bacteroidales > UBA932 > Cryptobacteroides > Cryptobacteroides faecigallinarum. Next base: position 7,730 of record JADIMD010000044.1, read on the forward strand.
CAAGCTCGCCGAGTACAAGTTCACCGAGGCATTCGACTTCGACCTGATAGGACTTGCCAAACCTACGGTGGTCACTCCCGAGCAGAGCGCATGGAGCGGCACGGCCCTGCCTTCGATTGCCATAGGCTACACAGTGAATGTGACCCCTCTGCACATCATCACATTCTACAATGCCGTGGCCAACAAGGGCAAGATGATGAAGCCTTATCTCGTGGAATCCTTTGACCAGAACGGGGCTGTGAAGAAGAAGCTCGGTCCGTCCATCCTCAACGGATCCATCTGCTCGAAGTCCACAGCAGACACTCTTTTAAGGGCATTGAAGGCAGTGGTGCAGGAAGGCACGGGACGGGGGCTGAAAAATGCGAAGTGTCCAGTGGCAGGAAAAACAGGAACGGCACAGATCCCGTTCACGACAAATGTCGGGGGTAAGGCCAGGGTCGTATACAAGGACAGGGACGGCAACAGGCAGCACCAGGCCACATTCGTGGGATTCTTCCCTGCCGACGAGCCGGTCTACACTGCAATCGTGGTGCTGTACTCGAAGCTCGGCAGGTCCAATCTGTACGGAGCGTTCTCCATTCCTGCATTCAAGACGATAGTGGACGAGATATATGCTCTCGACGACAGGATGTGGGGAGAGGAGATACGGGACAGGGGGCGTATTCCTGAAATGGACCCGCCTGCCACAGAGGCAGCCGACTACGGAATAGACGAGATACCCCATGTGATGGGAATGGGCCTGAAAGATGCGATATACACCATAGAAAACTGCGGATACAGATGCGTTTTCGAGGGGACTGGACATGTCGCGAAGCAGAAGCCTGCCGGAGGAACAAAGGCCAGGAAAGGAGATACGGTATACATAACATTGAAATAAATGGCAGCAGCCATGACAGATATGACAAGACTTGAAGACATAATAAAGGATTGCGGAGCGGTTTCGGTATCGGGAGACCGGTCCGTCGCGATAAATTCCGTCACCTGTGATTCGAGGAAGGCCGGACTGGGATGCATGTTCATAGCTGTGAAGGGCTTTTCTTCCGACGGGCACAGGTATATAGGTGACGCAGTAGCAGCAGGTGCCGCAGCGATTGTGTACGAAGACAGCGAGGCAGCTGCGCCTTTCATCGGAGCGGCCGGTGCTCCGGCATTCGTGAAAGTCAGCTCCTCCAGACATGCCGAAGCCGTCATCGCTTCCAATTTCTACGGGAAACCGTCGGAAAAACTGACTCTTGTGGGCATCACGGGGACCAACGGGAAAACCACGACAGTGACCCTGCTCTACAGGATGTTCACCGCCATGGGATACAGCTGCGGCCTCCTGTCCACCATTGCCAACTATGTGGGGACAAAGAGATACGAGGCTGTCAACACCACTTCTGACCCGATAACCATCAATTCCCTGCTCGCTGAAATGGCAGACGCAGGCTGCGAATACTGTTTCATGGAAGTCAGCTCTATCGGTGTGCAGCAGGAAAGGATTGCCGGGCTCAGGTTCAAGGCAGGGATATTCTCGAACCTTACCCATGACCATCTCGACTATCACAAGACCTTTGCGGAATACCTGAGGTGCAAGAAACTGTTCTTCGACAACCTGCCGGAAGACGCATACGCCATCACCAACATCGACGACAGGAACGGGATGGTCATGGTCCAGAACACGAAGGCACATGTCGTGACATATTCATGCAGGAGTATGGCAGACCACACGGCAAGAGTGATGGAAGAGAGTTTCGAGGGCATGATGCTCAAGGTGGACGGCAGAGAGACATGGACGAACCTCATCGGAATGCACAATGCATACAATATACTTGCGGTCTATACCACAGCCATAGTATTGGGGGCAGGACAGGAGGAAGCTCTCGTCGCCATCAGCAGCCTCAGATCCGCTCCGGGCAGGCTTGAGAATCTCCGCGGGCCACGCGGCATATCAGTCGTTATCGACTATGCCCATACCCCCGATGCCCTCGAAAATGTGCTCAAGACGCTCAGGGAAATCGCTCCCGAAAGGACTCTGATATGCCTGTTCGGGTGCGGAGGAGACAGGGACAGGACCAAGAGACCGGAGATGGGGAAAATCGCAGGACAGATGGCGGACAGGATCATAGTGACTTCCGACAACAGCAGGACCGAAGACACGCGGATGATAATGGATGAAATCATGGAGGGTATGGACAGCGCAGGGAAAAGCCGTTCGCTGCTGATAGAGGACCGCGAACAGGCGATAAGGACAGCCATCATGACCGCTCCTGACAATGCCACAATCCTGCTTGCGGGGAAAGGGCACGAGGACTACCAGATAATAGGGACAGAGAAAAGGCATTTCGACGAGAAGGAAATCGTCGAGGCGACATTCAGCAACATGTAATTGAAAAGAAGAGGATATGATATACCATTTATTCCAGAGCCTGAAAGAATATGATATCCCGGGACAGGGTCTTATGACATACCTTTCCTTCAGGGCGATATTCGCGAGCATTACCGCAATGCTTGTGGCGGTGTTTGCCGGGAAAAGGATTATCAGATGGCTCCAGAGGCGGCAGATAGGGGAAGAAATCAGGGATTTGGGGCTTGAAGGACAGCTCCAGAAGAAAGGCACTCCGACAATGGGTGGGGTGATAATCATAATTTCCATCCTTTGCGGTGTCCTCCTGTTTGCGGACCTCACCAACATTTACATCATACTCCTCCTGATCACCACCGTGTGGCTCGGAGGACTCGGATTTACCGATGACTACATCAAGGTATTCAAGCACAACAAGGACGGGCTCAGCGAAAAGAGCAAACTCATAGCCCAGATCATGCTCGGCTTTGCCATAGCGCTGACAGTATGCTTCAGCGGAGACATAGTGGTGAGAGAAAAGGTGGATGCCGCAGAAATCACCGCCCGGGCAATGGACGACGGGGCTGTTTCCGTCAGTGACACCGCCCCTGCACAGGATGTGGTAAAGAGCACAAAGACAACTATTCCGTTCGTGAAGAACCATGAATTCGACTACAAATGGCTCTCTCCTTTCAAAGGCACATTCGGATGGTACTGCAAATGGGCGATTTATGTCATCATGATTGTCATCGTGATCACCGCCTGCTCCAACGGCACCAACCTCACGGACGGGATGGACGGTCTCGCCACAGGGACATCCGCGATAGCCGGTGTGGTGCTCGGAATTTTTGCATGGCTTTCAGGCAACATAATCAACTCAGACTATCTCAACATAATGTATATCCCCGGGACAGGAGAGATAGCAGTGTTCATGGCGGCATTTGTAGGAGCGCTCATAGGCTTCCTGTGGTACAACTCATTCCCTGCACAGGTGTTCATGGGAGACACGGGCTCGCTTGCCATTGGAGGAATCATCGGAGTATGCGCCATCCTCATCAGGAAAGAGCTCCTGCTGCCCATCCTGTGCGGAGTGTTCTTTGTCGAGAGCCTTTCTGTCCTGATGCAGAGGTTCTACTTCAAATACACGAGGAAAAGATACGGCACGGGCAGGAGGATCTTCAAGATGACCCCGCTGCACCATCATTTCCAGAAAGAAGGGATACCGGCATTGATAACAGCCCCGAAAAGGGCCCTGCCTGAAGCCAAGATAGTTGTAAGGTTCTGGATAATAGGGATAATACTCGCAGTGCTCACCATAGCAATGCTGAAAATAAGATAACAGGAAACGGAGGTTAAGCGTATGTCAAGAATTGTCATACTCGGAGGAGGAGAAAGCGGCACCGGAGCTGCTGTCCTCGCAAAAGTCAAAGGATTCGACGTGTTTCTTTCCGACAAGGGAGAGATAGCACCTGAATATGCAGAAATGCTTGAAAAATGGGAAATCCCGTATGAAAGCGGACAGCATACGGAAGACTTGATCCTGAATGCCGACGAGGTCATCAAGAGCCCCGGCATCCCGGCTTCGGCCCCTATCGTGAAAAAGATATCCGATGCAGGAATCGGGATAATCTCCGAGATTGAGTTTGCCGGAAGGTACGACACCGCCAAGAAGATATGCATCACGGGGAGCAACGGCAAGACCACCACTACATCCCTGATATACTACCTGCTCCAGCAGGCAGGGCTGAATGTCGGGCTCGGAGGCAACATCGGCAAGAGCTACGCCTATCAGGTCGCAACGGAGCAGCACGACATCTATGTACTTGAAAACAGCAGTTTCCAGCTGGACAACATGTATGACTTCAAGGCAGACATAGCCATCATCACCAACATCACTCCGGACCACCTCGACCGCTATGACCACAGCCTCGAGAAATATGCGATGGCAAAGTTCCGCATCACGCAGAACATGGACAGGGAAGACTGCTTCATTTTCTGCTCCGATGACGAGATAACAATCAGGCATCTCGACCAGATAGTCATCAAGGCGAAGATGCTTCCATTCTCACAGAAAAAGGAAGTCAAGGAAGGGGCATTCCTCCGCGGAGACAACATGGTCGTCAGAGTCGGGGACGATGAATGCGACATGTTCATCCAGGAACTCGCACTTGGAGGGAAACACAACATATACAACTCCATGGCGGCTGCAATCGCAGGTAAGGTCATGGACATAGACAATGAATGCATAAGGCGCAGCCTTTCCACATTCCAGGCTGTGGAGCACAGGCTCGAAAAAGTGATGAGCATCAAGGATGTGCTTTACATCAATGACTCCAAGGCCACCAATGTGGATGCTGCATGGTATGCGCTTGAGTGCCAGACCAGACCCGTGGTGTGGATTGTAGGAGGCACGGACAAGGGCAACGACTACACTCCCCTGCTCGACCTGGCCAAAGAAAAGGTGAAGGCCATGATATGCATGGGTGTGGACAACAGGAAATTCCACGAATCGTTCAAGGGGATTGTCCCTGAAATACATGACACAACCTCCGCTGACGAGGCTGTGAAACTTGCAAGCAGGATTGCCGAGGCGGGAGATGTTGTCCTCCTGTCGCCATGCTGCGCAAGTTTCGACCTTTTCAAGAACTACGAAGACAGGGGAAGGAAATTCAAGGAAGCGGTAAGAAACCTTTAGGAAAATGGAAAGCAAGAGCGGACAGAAAGGCATATGGAACTGGATTGACAGGATCCAGGGGGACAAGGTGATCTGGATGATAGTCATCCTCCTCATCCTGTACTCCACTGTCGCCATATTCTCCTCGACTTCCCAGCTTGCAAGCGAGTCGGTGAGCCGCCTGGACATATTCATGGAACAGATGGGCGTGATCGGGGCAGGACTTCTGATCATACTGTTCTTCTACAATTTCATGAAAGTGGGCGCAATCCGGTTTTTCTCCCAGTTCGGGTTCCTCGCCTCTGCCGTGATGCTGCTGATGCTGGTGTTCAATATCAGCACCTTGGAAGTGAACGACTCCGTCAGGATAATCGTGATAGCCGGGGTCCAGATAAATGTGTATGAGTTCGTCAAGATTTTCATGATTGTCTACCTCGCGTGGGCAATACATGCATACAAGACTGATTCATTCTTTATCGTGAATTTCCTTTCAGCCAGATTCCCTGCACTTTCGTTCCTTTCGAAGGCCTATGTCAAAAGGATAATATACATCCATATCCCTATCATTTTCGTGGTGCTCTGCATCCTGAAAGGAGGATTCTCCAGCGCCATGTTCATCGGGGTCATCATGATAGCGACCATCCTGATAGGAGGAATACCTGTAAAGGACATCATGGTACTGGCATCCGTTGGTATCCTTGCAGTCGGGGGAAGCTATTCGCTCTACAAGATATCGGGAGGGAAAATCATGTCCGACAGGTGGGAGACAGTCGAACGCCGTATCGAACGGTTTTTCCATCCTGAAGATGTGGCCGAACTGAAGCCCGGCACGGCAGAGTGGAGGGAACACCTGGATGAAATCAGGCAGCCTGAAGGGGCCAAGATAGCCATCAAGGAAGGCGGACTGATCGGCAAAGGCCCCGGAAGGAGCACGCAGAAATACACCGTAGCCCTGATTTTCAGCGACTACATGTACAGTTTCATCATCGAGGAATACGGTCTTCTTTTCGGAGGCATACCGCTGATTATCCTGTATGTGAGTCTGCTGGCCAGAGGCTCGATCATCGTAAGATACTGCGACAACGAGTTCGCGAGGACTGTGATTGCCGGACTCACCCTCGTGATCAGCGCCCAGGCGATGATGCACATGTGGATCAATGCAGGGCTTTGGCCTCTCACGGGACAGACCCTTCCGATGATCAGCGACGGCAAGATATCATTCATCGCATTCAGCATAGCATTCGGAATACTGTTGTCCATCAGCAAGATGGCAAAGCAGAAGGTGGACCAGGCAGCCATGGAGTCCGAGCCGCTGGTGGTCAAGAGCGATGATGAGGTAAGGGAAGGTCTCGACGACCTGGACAAGTTCGAATCAAAATAAACGGGAAATGGAACGCAGAAAAATAAGGGCAATAATAAGCGGCGGAGGCACGGGAGGACATATTTTCCCGGCCCTGTCAATTGCCGGGAAGCTCAAGGAAGCCAATCCCGACACGGAAATACTCTTCGTCGGAGCGGAAGGCAAGATGGAAATGGAGAAAGTCCCTGCAGCAGGCTACCGTATAATCGGACTGCCTGTAGCCGGGCTCCAGAGGAAGCTGACCCTGTCCAACCTCGCCCTCCCGTTCAAGATATTGAAGAGCCTCAGGATGGCAGGCAGGATCATCAGGGATTTCAAGCCGGACATCGCCATCGGGGTCGGAGGCTATGCCAGCGCTCCCCTGCTCTGGACAGCATCACGCAAGGGCATCCCGACCCTGATCCAGGAGCAGAACGGATTCGCAGGACTTGCCAACAGGATACTCGGGAAGAAAGCAGGGTGCATTTGCACTGCATATGAAGGGATGGAAAGGTTTTTCCCTGCCGACAGGATTGTCCTCACGGGAAATCCTATCAGAAAGGAAATCGTCCCTGCCACCGCTGAAATGAAAGCCGAAGCCATGTCCTTCTACGGGCTCGACCCGGCAAAGAGACATATCTTCATAGTTGGAGGAAGTCTCGGCAGCAGGACACTGAACAGGTCCGTAATGGGATGGATCCAGGCAGGATGCCCGGGTGGAGAAGATGTGGAGATCATATGGCAATGCGGAAAATACTACAAGAAAGAAGTGGACGCATTCATGGACGGAGAGTCCGGGAAAGTCTCCTGCGGCTGCATTGTCCGCCACTATGACTTCATAGCCAGGATGGACCTTGCATATGCCGCTGCGGATGTCGTGGTCTCCCGGTCAGGGGCAAGCTCAGTCTCGGAATTATGTGCAGCGCACAAGGCAGTGATTTTCGTGCCATCGCCGAATGTGACGGAAGACCATCAGACACATAATGCGATGGCTCTCGTGAACCGTGGGGCTGCAATGATAATCCACGATACTGAAGCGGAGGAGAAACTGATGTCCGCTGCCTGCACCCTTGTGCATGACCAGGACAGGATTGCCTCACTGGAAAACAACATTGCCGGGATGGCACACTCTGACGCCGCAGGGGCGATAGTGGACGAGATTTACAAACTGATTTGACATGACGGATTACAAGGACATATATTTCATAGGTATCGGCGGCATTGGAATGAGCGCCATAGCAAGGTATTACAAATTCAAGGGATACGAAGTCTCGGGATATGACAGGACTCCTTCCGAACTGACCCGTGAACTGGAAAAGGAAGGTATCTCCGTACATTATGAAGACAACACAGTCTTCATCCCGAAAAACCCTGAAACCACCCTTGTGGTGTACACCCCGGCCATCCCTTCGGACATGGGAGAACTGACATATGTCAGGGAGCATGGCTACAGGGTGATAAAGAGATCTGCCATACTCGGAGAGATATCCCGGGGACAGAGCTGTCTTGCCATAGCCGGAACGCACGGGAAAGCCACCACGAGCACACTTTTAGCACATATCCTCACCTCGTCAGGAGAGGGATGTACTGCCTTTCTGGGAGGAATATCCAAGAATTACGGGACCAACCTGCTGATGAGCCATAATCCTGTAGTGGTGGCGGAAGCCGATGAATTCGACAGGTCGTTCCTCCAGCTGCATCCTGAAATCGCCGCCATCACGGCAATGGATGCCGACCATCTCGACATCTATTCCGACCTTGACCATGTAAAGGAAGCGTTCCGCCAGTTTGCGTCACAGACAAAAGGTGTTCTGATCACCAAACTGGGGCTGGACATAACTTCCTCCGACACAAGAGCGAAGATATACAGTTATTCCTACGACGACGCCAGAGCTGATTTCTATGCGGAAAACATCCGTAACGGCAGCTGCGGTCATTTAATTTTCGACATTGTCTGGCCTGACGGGGTCATACACGACTGCACCTGCGGAGTCCCGGGATGGGTCAATGTGGAGAACAGCATCGCTGCCGCTGCGGTGGCACTGTGCCACGGGGTTACTCCTGATGAAATCCGCAAGGCTCTTGCATCATTTACCGGAGTGAAGAGAAGGTTCGACATCCACCTCAACACTCCCGGGTGCTCATACATTGACGATTATGCCCACCACCCGAAGGAACTGGAATCCGCCATCAGCTCCATCAGGAACATTTTCCCGGGAAGGAAGCTCACAGCCATATTCCAGCCTCACCTGTACACGAGGACAAGGGACTTCGCCGATGATTTTGCGAAAGCGTTGAGCAGGACGGACAAGCTGATTCTGCTTGACATCTATCCTGCACGCGAAGAACCGATACCCGGGGTGACTTCGGAGATAATCTTCGACAAGGTAAACGGGCCGGAGAAAGTCCTGATTACCAAAGAAGAACTGCTGCCATATCTTGAACACGAACCTGTGGACATCCTCGCGACATTCGGGGCCGGGAACATAGACAGATTCACAGGTCCGATAACTGAAATGCTTGAAAAAAGGACAATGAAATAGGATGAAAGCCGGCATCAGAAATATCCTGGCTGCAACTGTAATCTGCGCAGTCGCCATTGCACTCGCCGTCTGTCTGGGCATCAGTGGGAAAACGGGGAGGGAGATGGCATGTACCGGGCTGAAAGTCACTGTACTGGACAGCGCGAAAAACAGTTTTGTGAATGCAGACGACATCAGGCTCTGCCTCGACAGGGATTTCGGGGAATATATAGGCAAGCCCCTCCATGAAATAGACCTTGACAAGGCTGAAGGCATCATAGACAAAAGGAGTGCGGTGCTCAACAGCGAGGCTTTCTTCACGAGAGACGGGCTCCTCAACATCCATGTCACGCAGAGGGAAGCTGCAATACGGTTCCAGGGGAAGACGACAGGATTCTATGCCGATGAAGAAGGATATGTGTTCCCTCTCCAGCCCAATTACACATCCCATGTCACTATCGTGGACGGCAAGATTCCGGTCAGGATAGAACAGGGATACAAGGGGGAGATCCAGGACAGCAAATCGAGACAATGGGTCCTCGATATCCTTGAAATGGTGTCATTCATGAAAGAATCACATGGATGGGAAAAGAATATCGTACAGATTTCCGTACAAGACAACGGTGACATCATCCTTGTCCCACGGACCGGGAATGAGAAATTCATATTCGGAGGACCTGACAATTTCGAGGAGAAATTTGCGAGGATAGAGAAATACTACACAGCAATAAAACCGGCAAAGGAAGACGGACACTATTCCTCTGTCAATGTAAAATACGACGGGCAGATAATCTGCCGGGAATAAATGAATTCATGACAACAAACAGACATTGAGCACCATGGAAGAGAGAAATCTGGTCGTAATGGACATAGGGACATCAAAGATTGCCCTCATGATAGCCAAAGTCGAGGATGACAGCATCCAGATCATATATTATCGGGAAACGCCGTCCGGAGGGATAAGGCACAGCCGCGTCATGAACCCCAACAGAGCCTCCGTAGCAATCAGGGATGCCATCAGGAAAGCGGAAGAAGAGACCGGCATCAGGATTACCCAGGTGATCGTAGGCCTGCCGAAATACAAGATCCGTCAGGTAAAGGCCACCAATGAGATCCCGAGAGATCCGGAAGTCTTTATCACGGAGGAGGAAATCGACAACATCAAGAGCATGGCCTTGAATGATTACCCTCTCGAAAATCCTGAATCAGAGATACTTTTCGGTGCCGTTGCGCAGTCATTCTCGGACGGCATCGACTTCCAGATTGTGGAGAATGATGTCATAGGAATGGCTCCTGACAGGCTCGACAGCCTCTTCGCCCTTTTCATCGGACAGAGGAAATATGTCAAGGACCTCAGACTCGCGTTCCATAAAGCCGGCGATATCTGTGTCAGCAGGGAGTATTTCACCCCTGATGCAATCGCCAAAGCAGTGCTGTATGACTCGGAGACCGAAAACGGAGTGGCTCTGATCGATCTCGGGGCAGGAGTCACATCCGTATCCATCTATTACGGCAACATCATGAGGTATTACGCTTCCTTACCGTTCGGGGCAAAGACCATCACATCAGACATCATGAGAGAATGCCTGATATCGGAAGATCTGGCAGAGAACATAAAACTCGCCTATGGGGCATGCATGCCGGAAAAGCTCCAGACCCTCAGCGAGAAGGTGCTCATCATCCAGAGCGACAAGGCGGTTGCAAGCAAGCAGGTCCCTGTGAAATACCTGTCCGAGATAATCACCGCCAGGGTCAAGGAAATCATAGAGGGCATCCTGTATGAAATCCAGGAGAGCGGATTTGCAGATTCTCTCAGAAGCGGAATCGTGATAACGGGAGGAGGGGCAAACCTGCTGAATATGGCGAACCTGATAAAGGACATGTCAGGCTACAGCGTCAGGGCTGGGCATCCGAAACGGCTTTTCACAGTTTCCGACGAGTCGATGTATGATGTACTGTACGACACTGCCGCAGCCACCTGCATAGGCATGATACTGATGGCAAGAAACGAGAACATCAACTGTTCAGTCCCTAAGGACGAGAATGCCGACGGAGACAGAACAGACGGCGTGCAGGAAGAGCCGGAGACCATAATCACAGGACCTGCACTCGACGAGAACGGGAAAGGGAATCTCTTCGGCTTCGAGGAACCCGAGCCGGCGCCACGGAAGAAAGGGAGATGGAAAGACATAATAGGCAATGTCAAGAAATTCTACAATGACCTCAACGATGAAAATGTATAGCACCATGGAAGACAATTACAGCGACATAATCACCCCGGACGACTGGGTCCCTACCGATTCCCTCATCAAGGTAGTGGGAGTGGGCGGAGGCGGATGCAATGCCGTCACATACATGTACGAGCAGAAGATTGAAGGCTGCACATTCATAGTCTGCAACACGGACAGGCAGTCTCTTATCAACAGCAGCGTCCCTGTCAAGATCCAGCTCGGGGCTGGCAGAGGGGCAGGCACCAACCCTATCAAGGGAAGGAATGCCGCCATCGAAGCGGAAGACCTGATAGAAAAGACGATTTTCACTCCTGAGACCGAAATGCTGTTCATCACTGCCGGAATGGGTGGCGGCACGGGGACGGGAGCTACTCCGGTAATCGCATCCATGGCGAAGAAAAGGGGCATCCTGACTGTAGCCGTGGTTACGCTGCCTTTCCAGGGAGAGAGCAATGATACCCTCACAAAGGCGATAGACGGGATACACGAGCTGGAAAGCTGCGTGGACAGTCTCCTGATCATCAACAACGAAAAGATATACGACACCTATCCCGAGTTCCTCATCCAGAATTCATTCCCTATGGTCGACCAGGTGCTCGCGACAGCCGTCAGGGGAGTCGTGGACATCATCCAGAACAAAGGATATGTGAATGTGGACTTCGAGGATGTAAAGGCCGTGATGAAAGACAGCGGCATGGCACTGCTCGGCTGCGGCACTGGAAGAGGGGAAAACAGGATCGAAGATGCAATAAGGCAGGCCATGGAGTCTCCGCTTCTGAACGACTATGACCTTACGACAGCCAAAAATACCCTCATCAACATCACCGTAGGCTACAATGACCAGGGGCTGATGACAAAGGAACTGAAAAACATCGACAGCATCATCAGCAAATACACCGGCAATGCCAACAGGTTCAAGAGAGGAATCGTCTACAATTATGATGATGACTTCGGGGACAGGATCGACATCACTGTCATCGCCACGGGCTTCAAGATGAACACTTTGGAGACCATCATCCAGCCTAACATCGGAAACATCATAGTGATAGGGGACAACTTCAAATATGACGGCAGCCAGGGAGCAGAGGAAGTGGTGCTGACAGGAAGCGACCCGATGCCCATCAAGATCGGTCATCACAGCACATACAATGTCAGGAAATTCCATTTCACGGAAGAGAACATGCCAGTGCTCGCAGGAGATATCGACAACAGGATCGGAGAGCTTGAGACAGTCCCTGCCATCGAACGCCGCAAGAGCCATCATCCCGAAGAAAAGAACTGACCTTAACTAACGAAGCCGCAGGCGGAGTAAAGGATCTGGGACACTATAACTTACATGAAATGTGTCCTCCAGATTCATCTCTGTCGCTCAGAATGACAGGGAGGACATTCTGAATGACAAAGAGAGAAGATGCAGCATCAAAAAGGGCATGCCAGAAGACCTGACATGCCCGACAGTAAAGTATGAAACGCTTTTGATTACGGAAGACTTACAGGCTGCCACTGGAAGCCGGACTGCCATGAGCTGGCATATGACTGTGCTGTAAGGTCATTGCCATACGATGTGCAGTCTTTAACAATATTGCCATTGCCCTCGTTGAATTTCCAATATGCAACAAGGCCATCAGAAGCAGGATCCACAGTAAACATGTGGTTTCCATCCTCTATCTCTTCTTCAGCAAGTGCCCTGTTCCAGATTCTCAATTCTGCCAGTTTCCCGTCAAAGCAATGCTCTTCAGAACCGGAATACCCTATCCAGAAATTTTTCTGTTCCTCTGTTTCTGTCTCTGAATACGGCACAGCCAGAGTGAATGCCGGGATTTTATCAACGCGTTCATAATCGTAATCGCTTTCTGCGAAATCTTCACCCCAATGCATATAGCAGTTGATACTGTCGTCTTCATCAAGATCATATGTCACTGCAAAATGATACCATCTTCCCGGAACGACTTCCGTTGACCAGCTTGCGAGTTCGCTTTCCACCACAACAGTGACTTCCTCCCAAGTATCCCAATCCAGTTCTGTAGTTTCTTCAAGATAAATCACCTGAAGCTGACTGTCTTCATTGAC
>JADIMD010000045.1 GCA_017695015.1 Candidatus Cryptobacteroides faecigallinarum
AAGTTTACTTGCAATTGCCGAGGCACAACCGTATATATGGCGCATGCCAAATATAGGAAAAAACAGAATACCATCGTACACGAAAGAATGGCAACGCTGGAATTTTTCCATAACAGGCAGGGCAGCGTAACAAATTCGCAATCTCCACGCAACAGAAGCGACACACATTTGTAATTTTCTGATAATGTTTTCGAGATATTTTTGCGGCACAAAAATGAAAATTGATGGGTAAAAAATTTATTTCGGCATTATTCCTGGCTGCCATTCTGCCGATTTCCAGTCTTGCAGCAGGAATGACATCCGCGGATTCCCTTTCAACAGGGAAAAGAATGAGGGCAAATGTCTATTTCCAGGACGGGAAAATCAATCTGCGCACTCAGGACAAAAAATTCAGAATCCGGCTTGACAACCGTATCTACACTGATGCATCGTTCTACATACCGACCAGTCCGGTAGACGGGCTTACCTCGAAACTCAACAAGGACCTTGAAGAGGATGACGGGCAGTTCCGTTTCAGCAACGGAGTAAGCGTCCGCAGGGCAAGATTTGCAATCAAAGCCGAACTGTTCGAGAAATGGTTCGCCGAATTTGACCTTGACTTCGCATACAATGAAGTAGAGATCAAAGACATGTATCTCGGCTATAAGTTCAATGACCATCTGTCAATACAGGCAGGTCATTTCAAGGAGCCGATGAGCATGGAAAGAGTGACAAGCTCCCGTTACATTCTTTCCAACGAAAGACCGATGCCTGTGGAAGCCTTGGCAGGAGGCAGAAGACTCGGTATCGCCGCGAAGTGGTGGGGAAAATACTGGTGGATCTCAGGAGGCATCTTCGGTCAGCAGGTCGACATTCTTCATAAAGAAAGGAACCGTGGCAGCGACGGTTATGGTTTCACGGGGCGCCTTGCGATACCTGCTCTCAACAACGACAGGTTCACCGTCCATATAGGAGGCTATGCAAGCTACAGGACTCCTGACGCAGACGGAAGGGAGAACCGCACTCTTCTTTTCAGGACATTCCCCGAGAGCAGGACAGACCGCAGACGGTTCCTGCAGGCAGAGATTCCGAATGTCAACCACTACTCGGTCTTCGGGATCGAAGCAGCATTCAGGGCAAACAAATTCCTGTTGTACTGTGAATATCTGTTTTCATCCGTAAACCGCTACAGAATTTCCTCGGGGACACGACAACAGCTCAAGAATGCGGAATTCGCAGGCTGGTATGCAACCGCATCATATATGATTATCGGCAAACAAAGGAAATATTCTCCCGAAGATGCTGAATTCGGACCTGTACAGGTGGATCGCAAATGGGGATACCTCGAAGTTGCAGCAAGGGCAAGCCATCTGAATCTCAACGACTTCCACGAAATGTCAGATCAAATCAAGGGAGGTTCGGCCTACGCCTACAGCGCAAACCTCAACTGGTATCCTGTAAGCAATATCCTTGTAGGTCTCAACTACACATTCATGGACAACGACAAATATGCCGACTCCAAGGGACAGATCACGGCCGACGGCAAGCCGCTGAGCGAAGCCAGACCTGACGGAATCGATTTCCATATCCTGCAGCTCAGGCTGATGGTGTCATTCTGACCGATATTTACCATGACCGGGACAGGAAAGGTTCAAATGAAATCAAGTTGTAAAAGCTGATTACCTATACTTTAGAGGACAATAATACAAAACAACATCAAAATTATGGAACTGAAAAAATCTATGATCTGTATTGCAGCTCTGGCTGCAGTTTTCTCCCTGTCAGGATGCAAGGACGACACTGAGCCGGGAGAGATGACATCCGGCATAACCGGGCTTTACATCAATGAAGTGTGCAGCGGCGGCGGCTCTGACTGGATAGAGCTGTACAACGCAAGCGACAAGGAAATTTCTCTTGGAGGAATGCATGTCCAGGACAACAAAGGCAATGAAGACCAGTACACATTCCCTGACGGAGCCTCAATCGCGGCTAAAGGGTTCATTGTCCTCGAAGAAGGGAGTGACTTTGCTTTCGGCATAAGCGGAGACGGAGATGAAATACATCTCCTCGATGAAGGATACGCCGTTATTGACGAGATAATAGTGCCTGCAATGGATGACTACTACACTTATTACCGTACTGTAGACGGGGGAAATGCCTGGGACACAATATACGGTGGGACGAAAGGACGCAGCAACACCGGGACTCCTGACAATCCAGAAGAAGGAGGAGACAATGAGCCGGTAACCCCGGAAGATCCGACTGCAGACTATACTGCCATCAAACTCAATGAGCTGAACGGCAACGACAAATTCATCGAACTTTACAACAGTTCGGACAAGGCAATAGACTTTGCAGGAGTATATTTCACCAAGGACGGTGAAGACACATTCACGGTTCCGCAGAATACTGTAATTAAGGCAGGTGGATTCCTCACCATATGGTCAGAGAAGTCCGATGCCGTGGGAAACGGTGAAATCGCAGAAGATTCCCCTTATATCTTCAATTTCGGACTTTCCGCCGACAAGTCCGTCATGATCGAACTTTTCTCTCCTGACGGGACATCTATAGATATCTTCAAAAATCTAAGCCAAAGTCTTGGAGAGAGCTGGGGAGAAGATGACGGAAAATATGACAGCAAAGACAAAGGCTCTTTCGCACGCGAAAATGACGGCACCGGAGACTGGTACATCATGTCAGCGACTGCAGGCAAAAGCAACAACGCAGCAGAGAAAGCAGAAGACGCGAAAATAGAGTGGTAACAGACTCATCAGAATGCCGCAAACAACCGATGAGAACCAGAATACTCTATTTTATAATATCTGTCCCCCTGTTCTGCAGCCATTTATGGGCGCAGGAGAGGGAGACTATCAATTTCATATATTGCTCTGATGTGCATTACGGTCTGGAACGGGAATTCAGAGGCTCATGGACAAGTGCGGATTCAGTATGCAGGGCGATGATTGAATCATTCAGGATACTTGAAACGACAATTCTCCCGGAAGACGGAGGAGTGGATGAAGGCGAAATTTTCGGAAAGCCTGACTTCGTTATATGCACGGGGGATATTGCCAACAGAATGGAGGACGGGGTGCAACCTGCCTCCGAATCCTGGAGACAGTTCTGCAAGGACTGGAGCTCCTACTGCACGACAGATCCCGAATCATACATTACTCTGCTCAAAGGAGAAATGAATGGACCTCATTGCGGAATCCCACTGTTTCTCGTCCCCGGCAACCACGACATAAGCAATGCCATCGGGTATACGAAGCCGATGCACCCGAAGACAGACCCGGCAAGCGCCTCAGGCATCTTCAACCTCATGATGCTACTGTCACAGGCGCATGATGACGGGGATGAAATTCATGACAGTCTTCTCAAAACAGGCGACAAACCCAATCCTGATTTCCGCTATGCTAAAGACAAGACCCACTATTCGTTTGTTCTGGACAGTATCCGTTTCGTATTCATGGGAATGTGGCCCGATTCGGAAATGAGGGAATGGTTTGCCATGGAAACGGCAGAAGACGACGGCATACCGGCACTGATCTTCACCCACGACCCACCTGAAGCAGATGCCAAACACTTCACCAATCCATGGAAAGGTCACGGCATCAACGGCATCGACAAATTCGAGAACCTTCTGTCGGACACCTGTTCGGTCAGATATATTGACAGGAAGCCGAAAAGGAACTGGGAAGTTCTGGAAAAATTCATCTACAGACATCCGGAGATTAAAGCTTATTTCCACGGAGACAAAAACTACAATGAATTCTACTCATGGACAGGGGTTGAAGGCAGCATCAATCTACCCGTATTCAGGGTAGATTCTCCAATGAAAGGAGAATACTCTTCCTATGATGAAAGCCTTCTTTCATTCATTGTTGTCTCCATCGACCCGTCAACAGGAATGCTTACCGCAAGAGAATGTCTCTGGAACAAAAGAAAAGAGGCAGGATTGTCCTGGGGTGAAACCAGGACGATCTGCCTCTGACATTTCAAGTTCCAGTCCGGGCTGAAGATTATTTTCTCTGCTCTATGACGCAGTCGGCAGGGAGTTCTATATTGGCGTCAATTGTAACGGACCCGATCGAGTCGGCCACAATGTGTCCTGAAGTAGGGTTCTTTATGTTTGTAATTGAGCCCCTGATATCCGCCCTGAGGGTCGAATACTCGAAAGCCCTGTCGCATGAAGGGTCGAAGGTGCAGTTTTCCAGAACAAGGTCACGGGCATGGCAAAGAGGCTGTTCCCCGGAAATATGGCAGTTCACCAGACGCAGATTGCGGGAATGCCACCCGAGATATTCCCCGTTGAGCTCCGAATCATATATGGTGACATTCTCCACCTCCCAGAAAGCATCCTTTGTGGTGATTTTTGCATTGTGGATTTCCGCATTCCGCACATACTGGAACACATATTTGCTGTCGCTCTCAAGACCGTCGACATAGATTCCTTCGCTGAACATGAACGGGTAAGTGCCTCCATGGAGCTTCAGATTCCTGATCCTGATGTCATGGCATCTCCAGAAGACCTCGTCCGCATCATTCATGACCACATTGTCGATCTCGATATCGAACATCTCGCGGAACATCTTAGGGGCATCGATGACAGTGTCGGTCATCTTCAGGCTGTCCGAATACCAGAGAGCAGAACGGCCCCCGACCGCGAAATAACATTTGTCGATGGTGAACCCGTGAACATGCCAGAAAGGATAGTTCCCCTCAAAACGGCAGTTCGTGGCAATGATATTGCTGCATTTCTTGATTGCAGACTCCCCTTCCAGGATGGTCACATTGTCGAGATGCAGGTCATGTGAAGCGAACAGGGGACGCTCGCCGCTGAATGAAGTATCTTTGATCAGTTCCATATCACAGTAATTATTGTCCATTTGCCGGAATTCCGACTCTGCAAAAGTACGGAATTTCACATTTACAAGAATAACCTGATTACAGAAAAAATGCCCCAATTTACAGAGTCGGGGCTAAAAGCCGCCCATAATGTTAAAAATTTGTTAAAAAGCGCAATATTTTCCTGACAGGTATTGCGGATTAGGAAAAAAGCAGTACCTTTGTACTCGGTTATTAGTTTTAGTGTTATTAATTATGTGGTTAGTATGAGGGTCCCCACGAGAGTGGCGATATCCTCTTTTTTTCGTTTATAGGGTTAATTTACTAAATATTCTGAATATGAAAGGTGTTTATGTGTTCTTTGCTGACGGCTTTGAAGAAACCGAAGCCTTGACTACAGTGGATATGCTCATAAGAGGAGGGGTGAATGTGAAGATGGTATCGATAAACGAACAGAACTCCGCAACCAGTGCGCACAAGATCCACATAGCTACCAACATGAATTTCAAGGAATTCCTTGACACCGTGGAGCTCGACGGGACAACCGACAAAGACTTCATGATATTCCCCGGAGGCATCCCCGGTGCCACCAATCTGGCTGCAAACAAGACTCTTATGGACATGATGGCCAAGCATTATGAAGACGGAGGAAGCATCGCTGCGATATGTGCGTCTCCAAGCGTGGTATGCAGCCTTCTCCCCGGCATCGAGGGGAAGACCATGACCTGCTACGACGGGTTCGAGCCTGCCCTGCAGGAAAAGGGCGTCAATTACACCAAAGACGGGGTTGTCACTGACGGAAGAATAATCACAGGCAGAGGTGCAGGCCATACGGTAGCATTCGGTCTTGCCATCGTTGCCAAGATCATGGGTCAGCCTACGGCAGCTACAGTGGCCAAAAGCATCATGCTTTAACTGTCATTTCATCCTTGATGGTGCGGTATAGATTGGCACAGGCCTCTTCCAAAAGGTCAAGCACCAGTTCGAAACCGTCATGCCCCATATAATAAGGGTCGGGGATATAGGAAATCTTATGGGTGGTAAGGTAACTTGCCATCCTTTTTATTTTACGGCTCGCCTCGACTGACGGTGCAAGGTGCATCAGGTCCTCGTAGTTCTGGTCGTCCATTGCTATCACCATGTCGCAATCGAGAAAATCCAGAGATGACACCGGTCTTGCCCTGTGCGTCAGGATATAGCCGCGCGCCTCAGCAGCATGGCGCATCCTTCTGTCAGGCAACTGTCCCTGATGACCTGAATACAGTCCTGCAGAATCCACCTCAAACAGCTCCGAATCATGATTTTTCTCCACTATCGACTCGAATATCCCATGGGCTGCAGGAGAGCGGCATATATTGCCCAAACACACGAAAAGCACTTTGTATTTTTCCATTATCGCGTCACGATTCTGTCGATACGGCGAGGTATCGAGGTGAATATTTCATAAGGGATTGTCCCGAGAATACCTGCAAGCTCGGATGCCGTAGGATCTTCTCCGAACACAGTAACGGTATCCCCCACCTCGGCAGGAACGCCTGTGATGTCAAGCATGCACATGTCCATGCAGATGTTCCCTATGGTAGGGACCCTATGCCCGTTCAGAGAAAAGGAACAGTTGCCGTTTCCGAGATGACGGTCAATCCCGTCGGCATATCCCACAGGTATTGTGGCTATCACCGTCCCCTCGGGTGAAATCTGACCGCGCCTGCCGTATCCGATGGTCCCGTCCTCAGGCTTCAGATGCTTTATCTGCAATATGTTGCACTTGAAAGATGCCACCGGAGCGAGCCTGACCTGCGGAATGGCGCTCACCCCATAGATTCCTATGCCGAGGCGGACCATATCGAACTGGTACTGCGGGAATCTCTCAATACCTGCCGAATTCAGTATATGGTACATCGGCCTGTATCCGAGAACGGATGAAATCGCATCCGCGTTTTTCCTGAACATTGCCACCTGGGTTTCCGTAAAGGCGTCGCATGCAGGATCTTCAGAAGCAGCAAGATGCGAAAAGACAGATTTCACATTGACATAATGGCAGGATGGAAGAAAGTCGAGAAGCTCGGGAAGCTCATCTGTCATGAATCCGAGCCTGTGCATCCCGGTGTCGAGTTTGACATGTATCGGATATTTTTCGACATGGCGTTTCTCAAGCACTTTGCAGAAAGCCTCCAGCGTGTACATGTTGGGAATGCTCGGCTCAAGAGAATTGTCTATAATCTCGTTGAAATAGTCTGTGCCTGAAGTCAATACCATTATCGGGACCTTGATGCCTGCGTTCCTCAGCTCTATACCCTCCACCGGATATGCCACCGCGAAATAATCCGCTCCTGCATCCTCCATCATTCTTGCAAATTCCACCGCCCCGTGTCCGTATGCATTGGCCTTTACCAGGACGAGCAGTTTTGTAGAGGGTTCGAGACGGCCTCTGAAATATCTGTAATTTTCAAGACAATTTGGCAGATTTATCTCCAATCTTGAAAAGTCATTCTCTTTTAGCATCTTTATTGTATATTTGCGCAAAACGGTTGCAAAAATACTAAAAAATATAGATTTATGTATTGGATTCTTTTTATCGGAATCATGGTGCTCGGGCTGATTGTCCAGGGCGTCCTCCAGAGCAAGTTCGGCAAATATTCCAAAGTTCCGCTTCCCAACGGGATGAGCGGGGCTGAAATTGCCATGAAAATGTTGAATGACAACGGGATTTATGATGTAAAGGTCGTGCCTGCAAAGGGAATGCTTACCGACCATTACAACCCTGCCACCAAGACCGTGGCTCTCAGCGAAGGCGTGTATGCTTCAAGGTCAGTTGCCGCTGCCGCCGTGGCTGCACACGAATGCGGACACGCGGTACAGCATGCCAAGGGATATGCTCCGCTGAAAATGAGGTCAGCCCTCGTGCCTGTGGTGAGTTTCGCATCGAACATAGTGCAGTGGGTGCTTCTCGTGGGAATATTGGTAATCAACACATTCCCGGAGCTGCTGTGGTTCGGCATCGGACTGTTTGCCCTGACCACACTGTTCAGCTTCATCACCCTGCCCGTTGAAATCAATGCTAGCCAGAGGGCGATAGCATGGCTCGACAGCACCGGAATCACCGACTACGAGACAAGACCGATGGCAATCGACGCCCTCAAATGGGCAGCCTACACATATGTGGTGGCAGCAATCGGCTCTCTCGCGACTCTGCTATATTATATAGGTATAGCGAGAAGGGATTAAGTCCGCAAGGCGGCTCAGAACAGGGTAGGATGATTCTCGTCCAGTTCCTGCAGGAGACGCGCCATTATGGCAGTCCTGTACAAAGAAGACCTGGCATGGACATTAAAACGCCTGCAGTATTCGTTGATCACCGCCATTTCATTATCATTCAGATAGATAACTTGACGATGCCTCCTGATAAGGGAGGCTTTCTGCTTTTTTAGATATTCCGGATCAACCGATATTCTGTTCCTTTTTTTAGCCAAGTCGCAAAAATTTTCGGTAAAGTTAGCAATTTATTGAGATTTATCGTTACCTTTGCCGCGTATTTGCTTTTTGGGACAAAGTTATATGACCTACACAGGCGACATATCAACGACTCTTTCTTCAATGCGGCGTATCCGACGCTGCGCTGAAGTCGCCTATTCATTAGTCCGACTTTAGGAGGGTAACTTCAGGATCCCCTCCATACTCCCTCCCTTTACATTGCGAGGATTATTCCGATTGCAATTGACAATCCAGGTTTGTCTTGCCGTTAGGGACTTTATGTGTATTCCATTGACAATTATAAAATCATCAGACGATAAAATGAAAATTGATGTAATGGTGGCCGATAAACGCCACTTCTGCTATGCCCAGGAGATTTGCGATGAGGTATATGTCTCAGCGCAGGAGAGAGGTACGGGCATCGCCAAGAGGACTCCCGAATATATCATCGGGAAGATGCAGGCCGGGAAGGCCGTGATTGCTGTCGCTGAAGACGGCAGGTTTGCAGGATTTTCGTACATCGAATCCTGGGGAGGAAAAAAGTATGTAGCCAATTCAGGACTCATCGTTGCCCACGCGTTCAGGGGACTCGGACTTGCCAAAAGGATAAAGGAAAGGATATTCCAGCTGTCCAGGGAAGTGTTCCCAGAGGCCAAGATATTCAGCATCACCACAGGTGCGGCAGTGATGAAAATGAACTACGAACTCGGGTTCAGGCCGGTGCCTTTTTCCGAACTTACCAACGACCCTGAGTTCTGGAAGGGATGCCAGGGATGCAGGAACTTCACGATTCTCGAAAAGAACAACTACAAGATGTGTCTCTGCACAGGGCTGCTCTATGACCCGCACGAGCACATCAACATCCAGACAATAAACATCAAGAACGCTCAATAACACTTCAATACCATGAACAACAAGGTTGTACTCGCCTTCAGCGGCGGACTCGACACATCTTTCTGTGTCCCATATCTCAAGAATGAAAAAGGACTGGAAGTCCACACAATAATGGTCAATACAGGAGGTTTCTCCGAAGCAGAGGCCAAGGCTATAGAGGAAAGGGCGCTCACCCTCGGTGCTGCATCACATGTGACAGTGGATGCCTCACACACCTATTACAAGAAAGGTCTGAAATACCTTATTTACGGCAATGTGCTGAAAAACGCCACCTATCCCCTGTCCGTAAGCTCCGAAAGAGTGTTCCAGGCCCTTGAAGTATACAAGCATGTCAAGAAACTCGGGGCTTCT
This sequence comes from Candidatus Cryptobacteroides faecigallinarum, assembly GCA_017695015.1. Taxonomy (GTDB): domain Bacteria; phylum Bacteroidota; class Bacteroidia; order Bacteroidales; family UBA932; genus Cryptobacteroides; species Cryptobacteroides faecigallinarum. Next base: position 9,544 of record JADIMD010000045.1, read on the forward strand.
TATGTAGCACACGGCAGCACGGGCGCAGGAAACGACCAGGTAAGGTTCGACATTGTGTTCGAGATACTTGCGCCTGAAGTCCAGATCATTGCCCCTATCCGCGAGCTCTCGATTGCCCGTCAGGACGAGATCAAGTACCTCAACGACCACGGGTTCAATTTCTCTTGGGAAAAGGCAAAATACTCCATCAACCAGGGACTCTGGGGAACGAGCGTAGGAGGAGTGGAGACCCTGTCCTCAGAAGGATATCTCCCTGAGGAGGCCTATCCTATCCAGGTCACAAAACACGGACACGAACATGTCAAGATCGGCTTCAAGGCAGGAGAACCTGTTTCCCTCAACGGCAATGAGATGGATCCGGTGGAACTCATCAAGCAACTCCATGCCATCGCAGCCCCTTACGGAATAGGACGCGACACCCATGTCGGGGACACCATCATCGGCATCAAAGGCCGCGTGGCTTTCGAGGCTGCGGCTCCTCTCATCCTCATCAAGGCACACCATCTGCTCGAAAAGCATGTCCTCACCAAAGGACAGCTCTACTGGAAAGACCAGATTTCATACTGGTACGGGCAGCAGATGCACGAAGCAATGTATCTCGACCCCGTGATGAGGGATATGGAGGCAATGATGGACAACATGGAGCAGTTTGTCACCGGTGAAGTGGAAATCGAGCTGATGCCATACCATTTCTCCGTGCTCGGGTGCAGCAGCACACACGACCTGATGAACTCGAAATTCGGTTCTTACGGAGAAATCAACCGTTCATACACCGGGCAGGATGTAGTAGGGTTCACGAAGGTTCTTGCAAACCCTCTCAAGATTTACTACAGTGTGAACGGGGAGGATGCGGCTGAAATAATCGGATAAACAGCCTTCACGGCACTTATAAAAGATTAAAGACATGATCAGAGCAGCAATAGCCGGAGGAACGGGTTACACAGGAGGAGAATTGTTCAGGATTCTGCTTGGACATCCTGAAGTGCAGATAGTTGCAGCCACGACAACATCTTCGGACGGGGTCGCGGTCTCCTCTGTCCACAGGGACCTAACAGGAGAGACGGACCTGTGTTTCGGGACAGAACTCAATAATCCGGATGTGATATTCCTGTGCCTCGGGCATGGAATATCCAGACAGTTCCTCGACACCCATGACATCAGCCCGGAATGCAGGATAATCGACCTCGGGAATGATTTCCGTCTCGACGGGGACTATGCAGGAAGGCATTTTGTATATGGACTGTGCGAATGTTCACGCGATGCGGTCTCCAATGCCCACGACATCGCCAACCCCGGATGTTTCGCCACCGCCATACAGCTGGCTCTGCTGCCTCTTGCTTCCGCAGGACTCATCAATGACGAGGTGCATGTAAGTGCGATAACAGGCTCGACAGGAGCAGGAAAGAAACTCTCGGAGACTTCGCATTTCAGCTACAGGGACAACAACATCTCGATATACAAGCTGTTCACACACCAGCATCTCGGGGAAATTCGCAAGAACATAGGGGAAATCGCAGGGAAAGAACCTGTCGTAAACTTCGTCCCGTTCAGAGGAGACTTCACCAGAGGCATATTTGCGAGTGTCTACACAAGGGCTGCAGAGGGAGTTTCCGAAGCGGATTACAGGAAAATGTTCGAGGAATATTACGCTCCGTCGCCGTTTGTGTTCCATTCGGATACCGGCATCTCCCTCAAGGAGGTGGTCAACACCAACAAGGCTCTTCTGCATGTGGAGCTCCACGATGGCTATGTCCACATCAGCTCTGTCATTGACAACCTTGTGAAAGGGGCGGCAGGACAGGCCGTCCAGAACATGAACCTGATGTTCGGGCTTCCTGAAACTGCAGGTCTGAAGCTTAAACCGTCAGCCTTCTAACATTTGAGATTATGGATCTTTTCAAAGTATATAAACTGTGGGATATCGAGCCGGTGAAAGGTCTCGACACCACACTGTGGGACAAGGAGGGGAACGAATACACCGATCTATATGGAGGACATGCTGTCATCTCCATCGGGCATTCCCATCCACATTATGTAAAGATGCTTTCCGAGCAGCTCGGGAAACTCGGGTTCTATTCCAACGCAGTGCAGAACTCGCTTCAGAAAGAACTCGCGCGGAGACTCGGGAAAGCATGCGGATACGAGGATTATTCGCTCTTCCTCTGCAATTCGGGGGCAGAAGCCAATGAAAATGCGATGAAAACCGCTTCTTTCCACACTGGAAGGGCAAAAATGCTGGCTTTCTCCAAGGCTTTCCACGGAAGGACTTCAGGCGCAGTGGCCGTGACGGACAACCCGAAAATACGCTCCCCGTTCAACTCTTGTGACAATGTGACTTATGTTCCGCTCAACGACATCGAGGCGGTGGAGAAAGAGCTGTCATCAGGTCTGTATGCAGGAGTGATAATAGAAGGTATCCAGGGTGTTGCCGGAATCTACGAACCTACAGACAGTTTTCTGCACGAGCTGCGCAGGCTGTGTACGAAATACGGCACTATGCTGATTCTGGACGAAATCCAGTCCGGCTATGGAAGGACCGGCAAGTTCTTCGCCCACCAGCATTCAGGCATCAGGGCGGACATCATCACCACCGCCAAGGGGATGGCAAACGGCTTCCCTATCGGAGGAGTGATAATCTCGCCTGAAATACGGCCCGAATACGGGATGCTCGGCACCACATTCGGAGGTAACCACCTCGCATGTACGGCTGCACTTGCAGTGCTGGATGTGATAGAGAACGAGCATCTCGTGGAAAACGCCGCAAAGGTCGGGGAATTTTTCCGCAATGCCTTCCATCCTGACGGGAAACTCGACCATGCGCTCTCGGAATACAGGGGCAAAGGACTTATGATAGGGCTGGAGATCCGGCCGGAATATGCAGGACTCAGGGACAGGCTGCTTTTCGAAGAGCATTACTTCACCGGGGCTGCAGGAGCTTCCGTAATCAGGTTGCTGCCGTCTCTGACCATATCCATTGAAACAGCATCCAGATTCATGGACAGCTGGCACAGCCTGACTGCTAAATAGCTCCACTGTCATCCTGAACCATGCTTTGTCATCGTGAATGACAACACTGTCATCCTGAGCGTCAGCGAAGGATCTGTTAAACATCAAAACATTGTACAAAATGAAAACATTCACCTCCGTAAAGCAGCTTGGCAACCTCAAGGAAGCCTTTGCCAAAGCAAAATATGTAAAGGAAAACCCTTTCGCCGACCAGGAGCTCGGGCGCAACAAGACCCTCCTGATGATATTCTTCAACTCCAGTCTCAGGACCAGGCTCAGCACCCAGAAAGCCGGTCTCAACCTCGGGATGAATGTGATAGTCCTCGATGTGAACCAGGGCGCATGGAAACTCGAAACCGAAAGAGGGGTGATAATGGACGGAGACAAGCCGGAGCACCTTCTTGAAGCCATCCCCGTGATGGGCTGCTATTGCGACATCATAGGAGTGCGCTCCTTCGCCCGTTTCGAAAACAAGGAGGAAGACTACAACGAAGCCATACTCAACCAGTTCATTAAATACTCGGGAAAACCTGTGTTCAGCATGGAAGCGGCCACAAGGCATCCGCTCCAGACTTTCGCAGACATGATCACCATCGAGGAATACAAGAAAGTCGAGAAACCGAAAATCGTGATGACATGGGCTCCCCACCCGAAAGCGCTTCCGCAGGCTGTTCCAAACTCATTTGCCGAAGGCATCAACCTCACAGACTATGAATTCGTGATCACCCATCCTGAAGGATATGAGCTCGACCCTCAATTCGTGGGAAACGCAAAGGTGGAATACGACCAGAAGAAGGCATTCGAAGGTGCGGATTTCATCTACGCTAAGAACTGGGCTGCATACACAGGCGACAATTACGGCAAAGTGCTGAGCATGGACAGGAGCTGGACTGTGGACAGCGAGAAGATGGCCCTGACCAACAATGCGTATTTCATGCACTGCCTGCCTGTCAGAAGGAACATGATCGTGACTGACGATGTGATAGAAAGTCCTCAGTCCATCGTGATTCCTGAGGCCGCCAACCGCGTGGTGTCAGCACAGACTGTCCTTAAAGAAATGCTTCTTTCGCTGTAGTACGGAACGACATGGATATGAATTCTGAAATGGCAGAGATAAAAGTCATAAAAATCGGCGGAAACGTGGTGGACAATCCCCTGCTCCTTGAGCAGTTCATCCACGATTTCTCCGCTATTGACGGTCTTAAGGTGCTGGTCCACGGAGGCGGAGTGATGGCAAGCCAGATGCAGAAACAGCTCGGGCAGCAGCCTGTAATGATAGAAGGAAGGAGGGTGACTGACGGAGACACGCTCAAAGTCGTGACAATGGTATATGCAGGCTGGTGCAGCAAGCACATTGTATCCCTGCTCCAGAAGAACGGATGCAACGCAATCGGACTATGCGGTGCGGATGCGGATCTCATCAGGGCAAGCAAAAGGCCGCCTGTCAGGAAGACTGATTCAGACGGCAGCGTCACTACCATAGACTACGGCTATGTCGGAGATGTAGACCCTAAGAAGATAAATGCCGGCTTCCTGCACAGCCTGATCAGTGCCGGCATCACTCCTGTCATCTGCGCCATCACGCATGACGGGAACGGCAACCTCCTGAACACCAATGCAGACACCATAGCGTCATCTGTAGCCGTTTCTCTTGCAGGATACAGGACCGGAAGCAGTGCGGAGGTTTCACTGATATACTGCTTCGAGAAGGCAGGAGTGCTATACGACAAGGACGACGACAAGAGTGTGATAGACAGGATTACTCCTGAATATTACAGTCAGCTCAAACAGGAAGGAAGGGTAGCTGCAGGGATGATTCCCAAACTCGACAACGCCTTTGATGCATTGGAGCACGGTGTGAAGGAAGTGGTCATCAAGCATGCCCAGAATCTTCTCAACAGCACAGGCACAACCCTGAACGAATGACAGACAGTCCAAAGGATACAAAAAAGGCAGGTTCTGCTGAAGAAATTGACAAAAACGAAGATATGGGAAAAACCATTGATACACTCACAACGGAGTCTGTCCCCCTGCTGAGGGAAATGATTGCAATCCCGTCCCCTTCATTCAAGGAAGAGGCCGTCAGCTGCCATGTATCCGCATTCCTGACACGCTCAGGGATAGCTAATTTCAGACTGAAAAACAACATCATTGCCATACAGCCATCCTATTCCCCGGACAAAAAGACAATGATGCTATGCGCACATCTCGACACTGTAAGCCCTTCGGATGACTATACATTCGACCCTTACACACCTGACTATACACGACTTGACAATAGACATGAGTGGCTGGAAGCCATCGGGGTCACGTCATCATCCGAAATCGTCGCCGGTCTCGGGGCAAATGACGACGGGGCCTCGGCTGCAGCCATGATCGCAGCATTCCGCCATTTCTACGACAAGGAACTTCCTTTCAACCTGATGCTTGTACTCGGGGCAGAAGAGGAACGCTCCGGCAAGGACGGAATGGAAACGGTATGGAAAGCATTTGAGACAGGAGACCTGCATGCCTGCGACGGAGCTGTTTCATTCGGGCAGACCAGGATATCACCTCCCGACTGGGCGATAGTGGGAGAGCCGACTGCCATGAAAGCAGCCATCGCCGAACGGGGGCTGCTCGTCATAGACGGACTTGCAGAAGGAGTGAGCGGACATGCCGCAAGAGAGGAAGGGGTGAACGCCCTCTACATTGCAATGGATGACATCCGGAAGCTCCGTAATTTCAGGTTCAGCAAAGTGTCACCGCTTATGGGCAAGGTAAAACTGACTGTCACACAGATCAATGCCGGGACTGTCCACAATGTTGTTCCCGACAGGTGCAGCTTTGTCGTGGACATCAGGCCTACAGAGCAATACACCAACTCTGAAATACTCGGAATGCTCCAGTCAGAATGCAGGAGCACACTTTCCGCGCGCAATCTCAGAAACAGGTCTTCGGCCACACCGGACGGCTCCCCTCTTATAGAATGTGCTTCCAGACTCGACATGGAGACATTCATCTCCCCTACCACCTCCGACTGGATGAGGATTGGATGCGATGCCATCAAAATGGGACCTGGTGACTCTGCACGCTCGCACAGGAAAGACGAATATGTGACCATCCCCGAAATCAGGGACGGCATAGAAAAATATATAGGCTATATCGGCTGTTTTGCCGGTATGGCACCATTTAGCAAAAATTCTACGGACTGACATTAAATCATATAGAAATGGCAACACTTTGGAGCAAGGGAGCTGACGCGACCAGGACAGTGGAAGATTTCACAGTGGGAAATGACAGGGTGCTTGACCTGCGCCTTGCAAAATACGATGTACAGGGATCCAAGGCACATATCAGAATGCTTGAAAGCATAGGGCTGCTGACTTCTGAAGAGCTCGAAGCCCTCACTGCAGGCCTTGACGAGATAGCTGCCGAGATAGAAGCCGGGAGCTTCGTCCTCGAAGACGACATCGAAGACATCCATTCCCAGGTGGAGATGAACCTGACCCGCAAATTGGGCGATATAGGGAAGAAAATCCATTCCGGGCGTTCAAGAAACGACCAGGTGCTTGTGGACATCAAGCTTTTCCTGAAAGATGAAGTGCTGAAGTTCCGCCAGGAGGTTCTCGACCTGTTCTCCCTGCTCCAGAATCTGAGTGAAAAGCACAAGGATGTGCTACTTCCGGGATATACGCACGGACAGATAGCCATGCCTTCCTCATTCGGGATGTGGTTCGGGGCATATGCAGAAGCCCTGTCCGAGGACATGTACATGCTCAGGGGCGCATACAAGGTCGTGGACCAGAATCCGCTCGGCTCCGCGGCTGGTTACGGAAGCTCATTCCCCCTCGACAGGCAGATGACCACCGACCTGCTCGGCTTCGGAAGCATGGACTACAATTCTGTTGCAGCACAGCTGAGCCGGGGCCGCGCAGAAAGGGCAGTCGCATCAGCAATGGGCAGCATTGCCCTCACTCTCAACAAGTTTGCGTCCGACTGCTGCATGTACATGTGCCCTAATTACGGATTCATATCGTTCCCGGCAGAACTCACCACCGGTTCCAGCATCATGCCTCACAAGAAAAATCCGGATGTATGGGAGATAATCCGGGGCAACTGCAACAGGATAATGTCCACCGAAAATGAAATCTCGCTTCTGTGCAGCAATATGCCGCACGGATACCACAGGGATTTCCAGCTGCTCAAGGACATCCTCTTCCCTGCCCTGGAAATGATGCACAAGTGCCTGTACATGACAGGATACATGCTGGAGAATATCAGGGTCAACAAGGATATCCTCGACTCACCTCTCTACGACTACCTTTTCACCGTGGAGGAAGTCAACCGCCGCGTATTGTCAGGGACACCGTTCAGGGATGCATACAAGGCAGTCGGACAGGAGGTCAATGCCGGGACATTCAAGGCAGACAGGACCGTACACCACACCCACATCGGAAGCATCGGCAATCTGTGCAATGACAGGATTGCGGCCAAGATGTCAGATGCCAGCCGGTTCTGACGGATGTACCTTTCAACGGCTGTCCGCAACTGCGTCAGGCATTGTCTTCGGCATGGCGTGCCTTACTCTTGTTGACCAGGAAGACTCCGGAGAAGATCAGCACCACTGCAAGCACCTTGAGTATATTGAACGAATCCATTCCCCAGATGATGGCCACGATGGTAGCCACTATCGGCTGGACATAGTTGTACATGGAGACGAGGGTCGGCCTGAGATAGCGCTGTCCGACAGGGACCACGAGATAGCAGAGAAATGTGCCGAACACAAGCACATATGCAAGTTCTGCATACTCCATAAATGAAATGGAGCTCCAGCCTGTCAGGGCAAGACTTCTTGCCGACACAGGAATCATCACTATGGAAGCAAAGGTAAACATCCATTTCATCAGGGTTATCGGAGAATATTTCTTTATGAGATCCCTGAAAATGACCAGGTAGACCGCATACGAGCACTGGGCCAGGAAACAGAGCAAGTCACCGAATAGATTTGACGAATGCGCAGTCTGTCCGACGCTCTCTGCAGCGCCCGGCATCAGCCTGTTGCCGAACACCAGCAGCAATGCACCGCATGCACCGAGCAGCACTCCTCCTGCCTTCCTGCCAGTAATCGGCTCTTTGATGAAAATTGCCGCAAATATCATGGTCACGATAGGGAGGGTCGTGGTGATGATGGAAGCATCCACAGGAGATGTCATGGAAACTCCCGTGACATAGACGCACTGGTTGAGCAGGATGGCAAACATCCCGGCAAAGAAGAATTTGACATAATCCCTTTTGTCCACCTTCTCCTTTTTAGTGAAGAGCGACAGTATCCAGAAAAGTATCGCAGCCCCGAAAGCCCTGACATCAGCCACAAGCATGGCAGACACCGCATCTGAATTCATCGCTGCCTTCGATACGGGTGCCATCAGCCCCCACATAACACTCGCTGCAAGCATCGAAAGATGCCCTATTCTCTGTTCCTTCGTCATATTTTCTGATTTTGAGGGCGCAAAAATATATAAAAAAGCGATATTTTTCGTATTATTGCGTTATTTCTGTCCGCATCCGTGGCGGACGGATAAGACTAGGGACATTAAATTACACACCGATATGATAAGAAACATTGCTCTTGTAGCCCACGACGCCAGGAAGACAGAACTGGTAAGCTGGGTCCGTTTCAATGCCGGATCACTTAAATCCTGCAAGCTTTTCTGCACGGGTACGACAGGCAGGCTGATTGAAGATGCCCTGAAAGAGGAGCTTGGAGACCAGTGCCCCGAAATCACGAAACTCCTGAGCGGTCCGCTGGGAGGAGACGCACAGATCAGCGCCATGATTGCAGAATATAAGGTGGATATGCTGGTTTTCTTCTGCGACAACCTCATAATGCAGGGGCACCAGAACGATGTGATGGGTCTGGTAAGGCTTGCTTCCCTGTACAATGTGCCTTTTGCCACCAACAGAAGCACAGCCGACTTCATCATCTCGTCACCGCTGTTCCATGATCCTTCCTATGAAAGGATAATCCCTGCCTGCATCGAGTCATACAAGAACAGGAAACTGTAGTCCTGCACACGGTCATAACCATAAAAAAGGGGACTCAGCTGTCAAGCTTGTCCCCTTTCTCATTGTAAAATTCATTCTGCAGGACTGTAAAGTCCGTGACTTCCACAAGTCTGATCTTGCATTTGTACTTGTTCTTCCATTTATACAGGATAGAGAAGATGCCCCTGCTGAGATATGCCCCGAGTATCGGGCTGGTCTTCAGTACCAATGTCTTGATCCCCTTCTCTTTCACATAGTATGCGAGTCTCCTCTCGATGGTCTCGTCAATGACAACGCTTGAAGATATCTTTCCTGTGCCATGGCATACCGGACATACTTCCGTAGTATTGATCTCGGTTGCCGGCCTGACCCTCTGACGGGTTATCTGCATCAGCCCGAACTTTGTGAGCGGCAGCACATTGTGCTTTGCCCTGTCGTTCTGCATCAGCTCCTGCATATGTTTGTACAGCATGTTCCTGTGCTCATTGCTCTCCATGTCAATGAAGTCCACAATCACGATGCCTCCCATATCCCTGAGCCTCAACTGACGCGCAATCTCCTCTGCAGCATAGCAATTGACATCATATGTATTCTGCTCCTGTTCCTTGTTCTTGGACCTGGTGCCACTGTTGACATCAATCACATGCAATGCTTCCGTATGCTCTATCACAAGATATGCGCCCTGCTTGATAGGCACCACCTTTCCGAATGAACTCTTGATCTGCCTGGTGACCTCGAAATGGTCGAAAATCGGCTGCGGATCCTTATAATGCTTCACTATCTTCTCCTGGTCGGGAGAAATAAGCGATATGTACTTGCGGATCTCGTCATACACATTATCGTCGTTCACATAAATGTTGGAGAACGAATCGTTGAGGAGATCCCTGAGGATCGTGGTGGTCTTGCTGTACTCCGTCAGGAGCAGCTGCACAGACTTGGATCGGGCAAACTTTTTCCAGGAACTCTCCCATTTGTCCACAAGAGACATTATTTCCGCATCCAGCACAGCCGCATTCTTGCCTTCGGCAGCTGTTCGGATAATTGCTCCGTAATTCTTTGGAAGGATGTTCCTTACAAGCGTTTCAAGCCTCCTTTTCTCTTCCTTTGAAGAAATTTTCTGAGAGACACTCACCTTTTCCGCAAAAGGGAGAAGTACGATATTCCGTCCTGCCAATGAAATTTCCGCGGTCAGTCGTGACCCTTTCGTGGAAATCGGCTCCTTGACTATCTGCACTATTATCATCTGGCCCTGTGTCAGGACATTCTCTATCCTGCCTTCCTTCTCCAGTGGCTGCCCTATTTTTATATGGGAGAACATCCCCTTCAGGTCAGCGTTAGGATTGCTCCTCTTGACGAACTCGTCAAATGCTTTGAAATAAAGGCCGAGGTCCAGATAATGTACAAAAGCCTCTTTCTCGTCACCGATGTCCACAAAGGCAGCATTCAGGGACGGGAGTATCTTCTTGACTCTTCCGAGATAGATATCTCCCACTGAGAAGTTGTGTCCCTGGCTGGACTCCTGGTTGAGCTCAATCAGCCGGTGGTTCTCCATCAGCGCGATCGACACTCCAGCCGAATTGACATCTACGATAAGATCTTTCTCTGATTCCATTCAGGAAATTTACATTATTAGAACTTTTTAACACAGAAAGGCTGACCTCAGGCCAGCCTTTCTCAATTAGCAGACTGCTAAAATGGCAGACACTGAATGCTACTTCTTCTTCTTGTGTCTGTTCTTGCGCAAGCGTTTTTTACGCTTGTGCGTTGCCATCTTATGTCTCTTTCTTTTTTTACCGCTTGGCATAACTGAGAAATTTAAGATTATTTTTTAACATTGTTCACAAATACCTTAGCCGGTTTGAAGGCTGGTACATCGTGAGCAGGAATAGTCATTGTAGTGTTTTTGGTTATGTTCCTTGCAGCCTTCTCTGCACGGTGCTTGATGATGAAGCTTCCGAAGCCACGGAGATACACAGGGTTACCCTTTGAAAGTGAATCCTTTACACTCTCCATAAACGCCTCAACTACTGTCTGCACAGTGATTTTCTCAATACCGGTCGCTTTAGCAACCTCGTTTACAATTTCTGCCTTTGTCATGATGTTATCCTTTTAAACCAAAATATTTAAACCAATACAACCGTGCAAAGATAGACATCTTTTTTTTAGATACAATATTTTTCAGCGGTTTTTCATGCCATTTACCGCAAATGAGACGCTTGCAGCCGCGTTTTATGACATTTCTCCGATTGGCATGGAGATTGACATGTAATGCGTCCGGCTTTTCAGGAAGCTGTCTACTGTCAATTTGGCAGTGGAGTGTAACTTTATAACAGAAGGATATATAGTATGAAGGATATCAAAGAGATGTTGTCTCCGATGGGAGCGGAAGTGAGCATCATCCCTGTGATGCAGGGTGACAGTATGATGAAAGTGAACGAGGCTGAACTGCCTGATTCGCTTCCGGTCCTGGCATTGAGAAACGCAGTGCTTTTCCCCGGCACGGTCTATCCTATAACCATCGGCAGGGAAAAGTCGATCAGACTCATTCAGGACTCTGAAAAGAACAATACATATATAGGTGCAGTGCCGCAGCTCGATGTCACAGTGGAAGACCCGAAAAAAGAGGACCTCTACGGATACGGCACCGTGGCGAAGATCATCAAGACACTTGAGATGCCGGACGGCACGCTGACGGCGATACTTCAGGGCTTCAAGAGGTTCGAGCTGGAAACCATAGTGGAATACGACCCGTACATGCTCGGCAGGGTCCACTACCTTAACGACATCGTGCCTGAAGTGAACGACAACAACATCAAGATGATCGTGGAGTCGCTGAAAGAGAAGTCCACCACCATCCTGAAATTCTCCTCTTTCGCCCCTAAGGAGGCTGCAATGGCATTGAAATCCATTGACAACTTCGAGTTCCTGGTCAATTTCATAGCCACGACAATCGAGGTGGAGAACTTCTTCGAAAAGGTGGAGCTTCTGCAGTACGCTGACCTCAAGACAAGGGCGATGAAACTTCTGGCAGTGCTTGACACACAGATCGAGCTGCTCAAAATCAAGCAGGACATCAACCAGAAGGTAAAGAGCGAAATCGACCAGCAGCAGAGGGAGTATTACCTCAACAACCAGCTGAGGACAATACAGGAAGAGCTCGGCATGGATGACAGCGAAGACTTCGACAGATTCCGCAAACGGGCCGAAGAAAAGATATGGCCGGCAGCCGTCCAGGAGATTTTCGAGAAAGAGATGGCCAAGCTGGAAAGGTACAACCCGAGCTCGCCTGAATACAGCATACAATATAATTATATACAGTTCATGCTGGACCTCCCGTGGGGAGAGATGTCGCAGGACAACCTGGACATGAAGAATGCCCAGAAAGTGCTGAACGAAGACCACTACGGACTGGATACAGTGAAGGACAGGATAATAGAATATCTGGCAGTGCTCAAGCTGAAGGGAGACATGAAGTCCCCTATCCTGTGTCTGTACGGTCCTCCGGGGGTGGGAAAGACAAGTCTTGGCAAGTCCATCGCCCGCGCTCTCGGAAGGAAGTATGTGAGAATCGCTCTTGGCGGCGTCCATGATGAAAGCGAGATCCGCGGACACAGGAAGACATATGTCGGAGCGCTTCCGGGAAGAATCCTCAACGGGATTCTCAGGGCAGGAACTTCCAACCCTGTCATCGTCCTGGATGAGGTGGACAAGCTCAGCAGCGACTTCAAGGGCGACCCGTCATCCGCGCTTCTGGAAGCTCTCGACCCGGAGCAGAACACCACATTCCACGACAATTATCTGGATATAGACTACGACCTGTCCAATGTGCTGTTCATCACCACTGCCAACGACACTTCCACCATCCAGCCTGCCCTGCGCGACAGGATGGAGATGATCTCAGTGTCAGGATACCTTGCGGAAGAGAAATACGAAATCGCAAGGCATTACCTCCTGCCGAGGCAGATCAAGGAGCACGGACTGGAGAAGAGCCAGCTCAAGATAGACAAGAAAGCCATAATGGCAATCATCGAGCAGTACACGAGAGAGTCAGGTGTCAGAGGGCTGGAGAAACAGCTTGCAAAGATAGCGAGGGTCACGGCAAAGAAGATAGCTCTGGGAGAGACGCTTCCCGACACAATCAGGACACGCGACCTGAAGGAGTACCTCGGACTGCCGGTAAGCTTCCATGACAAGCAGGCAGGCAACGAGGCCCCTGGTGTCGTGACAGGACTTGCCTGGACGGCTGTCGGAGGAGAGATCCTGTTTATCGAAAGCTCTGTAAGCGAAGGTAAAGGCGTGCTCAGCATGACAGGAAACCTCGGGGATGTGATGAAGGAATCAGCCCAGATTGCATACCAGTACATCAAGGCACACCCTCAGATGGCGGATATGACCGCCGAGGAATTTGCCAAGAAGGACATCCATGTCCATGTACCGGAAGGTGCAGTGCCTAAAGACGGTCCGTCAGCCGGAATAACCATGGTATGCTCCATGGTATCGGCATTGAAAGGCAAAAAGATAAGGAGCGGTGTGGCTATGACAGGCGAGATGACCCTGAGAGGAAGGGTGCTTCCTGTAGGAGGCATCAAGGAGAAAATCCTGGCCGCAAAACGGGCCGGTGTCACGACCATTGTCATATCCGAGGACAACAGGAAAGATGTGGAGGACATCAAGGAAATCTACACAAATGGTCTGAATTTTGTGTATGTCCGCGACATCGATGATGTGATGCAGTTCGTATTCACCGACGAGACCCGTTAATTTATTGAAAATGAAAATAATATCTGCAACTCTCTGCTGTATTGCGTTATCATTTGTCCAAGGCTGGCAAATGAACGCGGCTTCCCAGTACAGAAGCGACACTACAGCAGTACAGAAAATTCATGATATGACCCCGGCGCAAGTTGCCGGGGTCAATTCTGAAGTCATAACGCTGATAGACAGCGCTGACAACGACATATGGACTCTCCAGAGGTGCATCGAATATGCAATGGAAGAGAACATCACCCTGCAGAAAAGCAGGATAGCGGTGGAGAACGCCATGGTGGACACCAAATCCGCCAAGGGCGCGCTTTTCCCGAGCCTGTCTTTCTCCACAAGTCACAATGTCATCAACAGGCCGTACCAGGAGAACAGCACCACGGTAAGCGGCACAGAGATTCTCCAGTCCAATTCAAGCACAAGCTACACCGGCAACTACGGTCTGAACGCGCAATGGACCATCTACAATGGAGGACGCAACCGCAAGACCATAAAGCAGGAGGAGCTCAACACAAGCATGGCCCAGCTGGATGTGAATACCACTGCATACAATATTATGGAAAACATCGCCCAGCTGTACATCCAGATTCTTTATGCGGACGAATCAATAGATGTCAACAGGAATACCCTGGAAGTCAGTCAGGCACAGCTTGCCAGAGGCAAGGAACTTCTCGCTTCAGGCAGCATTTCCAAGGCAGACTACGCGCAGCTGGAAGCCCAGGTGAGCAACGACAAGTACCAGTTAGTGACTGCAGAGACCACCCTGAGAGATTACAAGCTACAGCTGAAACAGCTGCTGGAAATTGAGGGGGACAGGGAGATGACACTGCTTCTTCCGGAAGTGGATGACGAAGATGTGCTTGTGGTCCTCCCCGACAAGGAGACAGTCTATCAGACAGCCCTCGGCATCAGGCCAGAAATCGAATCAGGGGAACTCGGCGTCAAGGCATCCGAGCTCGGAATCAGGATAGCCAAATCCGGATACATCCCGTCATTGTCCGTAAGCGCCGGCATCGGGACCAACCACACGAGCGGCACAGACTTCACATTCACCGAACAGATCAAGAACGGATGGAACAATTCCATAGGCCTCACCCTCAATGTGCCTATATTCAGCAACAGGCAGACCAGGAGCGCCGTGGAAAAGGCTGAACTCCAGCTGAAGACTTCCGAGCTTGACCTGAAAGAAAGCAGGAAAGAACTGTACAAGACCATCGAGAACCTGTGGCTGGACGCATGGAGTTCGCAGCTCCAGTACACGGCGGCCAAGGAAAGGGTGAAGAGCTCGATGGCAAGCTACGAACTTGTAAGCGAACAGTTCAACTATGGAATGAAGAACACAGTGGAGCTTCTCACGGAGAAAAACAACCTGCTCAGTGCTGAACAGGAACTGCTGCAGGCGAAATACATGGCCGTACTGAACATACAGCTGCTCAGGTTCTACTCCGGGCAGGAAATCATGCTATAGAAAATGACCGAATAAAACAGAAAAGATGAAAAGAGGAACTAAAAGAGCGGTAATATGGTCAATCGTGGCAATAGTCGCGATCGCCGTCATCGTACTCATTGCCGGCGGCAAGAAAAAAGCCATGCAGCAGATAAGCTACGAAACTACAGCTGTGGAAAGGACAGACATAGCATATTATGTGACAGCCACAGGCACTATAGAGCCTGTCACCGAGGTCCAGGTCGGCACGCAGGTATCAGGAATAATCGCCAAGCTGTATGCTGACTACAACTCAAAGGTCAAGGCAGGGCAGATAATCGCTGAAATGGACAAGGTCACACTCGAAAGCGACCTTGCATCCGCCCAGGCATCATATGACGGGAACGAAGCGGAATTCAATTACCAGGAAAAGAATCTCGCCAGGAGCAGGGGGCTTCACGAGAAGAACCTTATCAGCGACACCGAATTCGAACAGGCGGAGTACAACTACGCCATGGCAAAAAGCGCATACGAGAACAGTGACGCTGCACTTGCAAAAGCCAAAAGGAACCTCTCATATGCCACCATCACCTCCCCTATCGACGGCATTGTGATCGACAGGGCAGTAGAGGAGGGCCAGACTGTTGCGGCAGGATTCGAGACCCCTACCCTGTTCACCATAGCTGCCGACCTGACCAAGATGCAGGTTATCGCAGATGTGGACGAGGCCGATATCGGAGGGGTGAAGGAAGGACAGCGTGTCAGCTTCACCGTAGATGCATATCCTGACGATGTGTTTGAAGGGAAGGTGATACAGATCCGCCTCGGAAGTTCTTCAAGCACTTCGAGCGTCACCACTGCCACTACAGAAAGCGTAGTGACATATGAAGTGGTCATAGCAGCAGACAATCCTGACCAGAAGCTTCTTCCGCGTCTGACAGCGAATCTTTCGATCTACACCAAGGAAGCCCATGATGTCCTTTGCGTCCCTGCAAGGGCACTCAGGTTCAACCCTGTCGCAACTGCTGCAAAGGGAGACAAGATCATCGACTGTCCCGGACAGACAAAAGTGTGGACAAAGGAAGGCAATGTGTTCACCGCACACCCTGTGACGACAGGCATCAGCGACGGAGTATCCACTGAAATCACCGGTGGTCTCGATGAAGGGACTGAAATAATCGCAGGGGCCACTTTCACAGGCAAGGAATCCCTCGCAAAGAAAAGCGGAAGTCCGTTCGCACCGGGACCTCCAAGACACTAAAAGGCAATGATGATGGGAAAGAATGTCATTGAACTGCAGAAAATAAAAAGGGATTTCATAGTCGGAGACGAGACGGTGCATGCCTTGCGAGGTGTGTCCTTCAACATCACCGAAGGGGAATTCGTGACCATAATGGGTGCATCCGGCTCCGGGAAATCCACTATGCTGAACATTCTGGGATGTCTTGACACCCCTACCGACGGGGAATACCTTCTGGACGGGATACCTGTCAAAAGCATGAGCAAATCCCAGAGAGCCATACTCAGGAACAGGAAAATCGGCTTCGTGTTCCAGAACTACAACCTGCTTCCCAAAAGCACTGCGATAGAAAATGTGGAGCTTCCGCTGATGTACAATGCGGAAATCGGCTCGTCCGAACGGAGAGAAAGGGCGATCAAGGCACTGCAGTCCGTAGGGCTCGGAGACAGGCTGAACCACAAGTCCAACCAGATGTCCGGAGGACAGATGCAGAGAGTAGCCATTGCAAGGGCACTGGTGAACAATCCTGCAGTCATCCTGGCTGATGAAGCCACAGGAAACCTTGACACGAGGACATCATTCGAGATTCTTGTCCTCTTCCAGAAGCTTCATGCGGAAGGGAGGACTATCATATTCGTCACCCATAACCCCGACATTGCTTCATACAGCAGCAGGAACATCAGGCTGAGGGACGGGCATGTGATTGAGGACAAGGTAAATACAGCCATAATGTCTGCCGAGGAAACACTTGCATCGCTCCCTGTAAGCGAAGACGACTGAAAACAAGAGACAACGGATGCCGCGCGCTCCGTCAAATGATATCAAGATGAACTGGACAAATCTATTCAAGATAGCACTCAAGGCCATTGCCAACAACAAGACAAGGGCGTTTCTGACCATGCTCGGGATAATAATCGGTGTCGCCGCCGTCATCACCATGATAGCGATAGGCCAGGGTGCAAAGCAGAGCATACAGAAAGAAATATCCTCCATGGGCTCGAACATCATCATGATTCACCCGGGAGGAGACAGGCGAGGAGGAGTCAGGTTGAGCGCTGACGAGATGCAGACACTCAAGATAGAAGATTACCAGACTCTCCGTAACGAATGCATATATGTATCTGCATTGAGTCCGAATGTATCTGCAGCCGGACAGCTGATAAGCGGCAACAACAACTACCCTGCTTCAGTGAGCGGAGTGGGCACAGAGTACCTGGCAATCAGGCAGCTCAACATAGCCGACGGGGAAATGTTCTCGGAACATGACGAAAAGACCTCGGCAAAGGTCTGCGTAATAGGCAAGACCATAGTAGACAACCTTTTCCCTGACGGGAGGAACCCGATAGGCGAAACAATCCGAATCAACCAGGTGCCGCTCAGGGTCGTCGGAGTCCTCGAATCCAAGGGATACAACTCCATGGGCATGGACCAGGACGAAATTGTCCTTGCCCCGTACACGACAGTCATGAAAAGGCTGCTTGCCGTGACATATCTACAGGGCATATTCGCATCTGCAATTTCAGAGGACATGACGACCTATGCCACCGAGGAGATTGGAGAAATCCTGCGCAGACAGCACAGGCTCAAGGCTGACGAACCGAACGATTTCATGATCAGAAGCCAGCAGGAACTGAGCGAGATGATGGACAAGACCACCAATATCCTCACCACCCTTCTTGCTTGTATCGCCGGGATCTCCCTGCTTGTGGGAGGTATCGGAATCATGAACATAATGTATGTCTCCGTCACCGAAAGGACGAGGGAAATCGGGCTCCGAATGTCTGTCGGGGCAAGAGGCATAGACATCCTGATACAGTTCCTGATAGAGGCAATCCTGATAAGCATCACAGGAGGAATCATCGGCATCATTCTCGGAGGCACGATATGCTCTGCTGTCAACTATATGGCAAACTGGCCGGTTTCCATCCAGAGCTGGAGTGTAGTGCTTTCATTCGTGGTATGTACTGTCACAGGTGTGTTCTTCGGCTGGTATCCTGCCAAGAAGGCTGCGGCTCTCGACCCTATCGATGCTCTCCGCTACGAATAGCATCCGACTTCCGGATATTTCACTATCTTTGTGCAGGCGTAATCATGATGTTTTACGCCCTGTTAATGATAATTTTTTATTGGCGTAAAATATGGAAGTCAAAATAGAGGAAAGCTGGAAACAGGCACTTGCGGACGAATTCGAGAAGCCATATTTCGCTGAACTCGTATCATACCTCCACCAGGAGAAAGCATCGGGAGAGAAGATATACCCTCCCGGAAAGCAGATATTCAAGGCATTCGAGCTCACCCCGGTAGACAAGGTAAAGGTAGTGATTCTGGGGCAGGACCCTTATCACGGTTACGGTCAGGCTGAAGGACTGTCCTTCTCAGTCCCGGAGAATGTACCTGCACCGCCTTCCCTCAAAAACATATTCACGGAAATAGAAAACGACCTCGGCATCAGGATGAGCGGCTATCCGCATCTCGAAAAATGGGCAAGGCAGGGCGTCCTGCTGCTGAACGCAGTGCTGACAGTCAGGGCCGGAGCCCCGGCATCCCACAGCAAGATCGGATGGACAGAATTCACAGATGCCGTGATCAGATACATATCAGAGCACTGCAATGGAGTCGTATTCCTGCTCTGGGGCAATTTCGCAAGGAGCAAAAAAGCCCTGATAGACCAGTCCAGGCACTATGTACTCGAAGCCGCGCACCCGTCTCCGCTCGCCAGAGGCGCATTCTTCGGATGCAGACATTTCTCAAAGACCAACAAGCTGCTGGAAGCACAAGGAAGAACACCCATAGACTGGCAGCTGTAACCCCTACAATTTATGGAAACAAGAAAAGCACTGTTCCCCGGTTCATTCGACCCCTTCACTTCGGGACATCTCAACATCCTGAAAAGGGCTCTCACCATGTTTGACGAAGTCGTAGTAGCAGTCGGAATAAATATCGACAAGCACGGGTTCTTCCCTACAGAGAAACGAGTGGACATAATCCGTCAGGCAACATCGGGAATGAAAGGAGTGTCAGTCATATCATACGGCAACCTCACTGTGGACATCTGCCGCGAACTCGGGATCAGACACATAGTCAGAGGAGTCAGAAACATGATCGACTTCGAGACCGAAAGGTCCATAGCGGACGCCAACCGTGTCCTTGCCCCCGAAATCGAGACCATCATCATCCCTACGGCACAGGAATTCGCCCATATATCCTCCACAGCCGTCAGGGACATCATCAAGCATCACGGAGACACATCCAGATTCCTTCCGGAAGGAGTTACAATCTGATGAGACGATTCATTCCCATAATTGCCGCTTTCATCATCTCCGCAGCCGTCCCTTCATGGGGGAAGGAGGCACATTCCATGCAGGTCGACAGCACCTCCATGGCGGCCCTTTCCGAAAAGCTGGAGGAATATCTCGGAGCCATCCAAACCGAGCCTGCGGAAGTCAAATGCCGGGAGGCGGACTTCATCATCGGCACCTGCAAGGATTCCTCCGTCAGGCAGGCTGTGACGGTCATGGTCTACAGACATTTCATCACCTCACCCGTCATGGGAGACGAGACTGTGGCAATACATGTCTTCGACAAATGGATAGCAGACGGGCCGGTGCAGATGTACAGCATGTCCGACTATTGGGCGGCAAGCCTGTTCGCGCAGGTCAACAGAAGGTCACTGACAGGATGCCGCGCCGCTTCCATAGAACTCAAGACCCCGGATGGACGGCCATTCACAGTATTCGGGGCAGGCATGACAGACGGGGCATACAGCATCCTGTATTTCTACGACACAGACTGTACGAAATGCAGGGTCGAGACAATGCTGCTTCGCAACATGCTGGAGAATGACGGATTCAATGCCACCCTGTACGCCATATACATCGGCACGGACAAGGCAGCATGGGAAGAGTACCGCCAATCGGCTCTTGAGAGTGATTCTCCCGACATATCCATCGTACATCTTTGGGATCCAGACAGAAAATCCAACATGGAAATGCTGTACGGAGTGCTCCAGACCCCGTCAATGTTCCTTGTATCGCCCGACGGGACAATCATCGGAAGGAGGCTCGATACCGAAGCCCTTGAAAAGCTCCTGGCGGCAGTCTCAAGACCTGAGGTCCTGGACTATGGCGGAGACAGGGCTATGGAAATCTTCGACATGACATTCGCCTCCATGGGCGAGGATGCAGGATGCGGTGCCGTGGACAGGGTTGCAAGGCATATCGAATCAAGGACTCTGCACATGGGAGACACCCTGCTTTACAGGCAGATGACAGGCGACCTGCTGTATTATCTCACAGGCAGGAGAGAAGAAGCCTTCAAATGCGGCACTCCGGGATTCGTGGACAGATACATCCTTTCAAGACATGACATATGGTCCAGTCCCGATGACACATTGAAGGTCGTGGAACTCGCGGAAATGCTTGTCAGGCTTGACTCCCTGTGCCCTGCAGGAAGCCGTCTGCCTGATCTCAAAGTCCCTGTGACAATCGTCCGCACAGGCAAAAGCCGGGAAATTGCGCAGACAAAGAAACTCTCCGCATTAAGGAATTCAGCCGTCATTTTCCACACGGAAGGCTGCCCCATATGCCGGTCGGAAATCCAGGCGGCCCGATCCATGCTGTCATCAGGGAAAATAACCATAGAGAGGATTCCCGGGGATGAGGACAGCGGACATGTCAGCATGAGGACGGCAGTTCTCGTGGACATGGACAGGATATGGAGCACAGACCCTGAACTTGCAGAGGAACTGATGGGAGAGTTCGACCTTTCGTCCCTGCCGTTCATCCTGTGTACGGACTCCAAAGGGAAAGTAACCCGCAAATACATCAGCCTTGCAAGGCTTCAAACCGATACAAACACATATGATGAGAACAGTATTCTTTAAGAAAGCATTAGCGGTCGCGGCTTCAGCCATACTTGCGTCCGCATTCCTGACTGTCAAGGCCGATGAGGGTATGTGGCTGCCTTCCCTGATATCGCAAAGGATAGGAGACATGCAGGCAAAAGGCTTCAGGCTGTCTGCAGAAGACATCTACAGCATCAACCAGGCTTCCCTGAAAGATGCCGTAGTGCTTTTCGGCGGCGGATGTACCGGGGAGCTGATATCATCCGAAGGTCTGCTGCTCACCAACCACCACTGCGGCTACGCTCAGATCCAGAAGCACAGTTCGGTTGAACACGACTACCTCAAGGACGGTTTCTGGGCAATGGACAGGAGCGAAGAGCTTCCGAATCCGGGACTTGAAGTCTGGTTTCTGGACAGGATGGAGGATGTGACAGGGGCTGTATTAGACGGATATGAGCCGGGAATGACGGAACAGCAGAGGGACTCTGTGGTCAGGACAAATTCAGAAGCCATTGCAGGCAAGGCGGAAAAAGACGGCACCGGGCTCAGGGCCGATGTGGAATCCCTGTATTACGGCAACCAGTATTTCCTCTTTGTCTACAGGGTGTTCAAGGATGTGCGTCTTGTAGGGGCACCGCCTTCATCGATAGGAAAATTCGGAGGAGACACAGACAACTGGATGTGGCCGAGACATACGGGAGACTTCTCCATATTCAGGATATATGCCGACAAGGACAACAACCCTGCCGAATATTCGGAGAACAATGTGCCTTATATCCCAAAGAAATACTTCAAGATATCACTCGAAGGTGTCAGTGAGGGCGATTTCACATTCATCTACGGTTTCCCCGGAAGGACTCAGGAATACATAGTTTCGGAAGCCGTCAGATACATTTCCGAGATATCGGACCCTCACAAGATAGCACTGAGGACATTGAGGCTTGACATCCAGGACAGGTACATGTCCGCCAGCCAGACTGTAAGAATCCAGTATTCGTCCAAGAATGCTGCCGTCTCCAACTCTTGGAAGAAATGGCAGGGGGAAATGCGCGGCATCCGCAAAATGAACACTGTGGAGACCAAAAAAGAAAATGAAAGGCTCTTCGAAGAATGGGCGGCAGGCTCGGAATACAGCGGAATTGTAGGCAGGCTCGACTCCCTCTACAGGCTTATGGAGCCATACGCATTCGCTGCAGACTATTATAACGAGACTGCACGGGCGATAGAGCTGACCTCTTTCGCAGCAGAATATGCAAGGCGGCTCGAAAAGGCTGCCGGCGTATCCTCTCCGGACGAGGCTACTCAGGCAAGGGAGAGTGCAAAACGCCTTGCAGCTGCATTCTACAAGGACTATTACATGCCTATCGACAAGGAATCATTCATAGCCCTGATGGACATGTTCGACAGGAATATCCCGTCCGGGTTCAAACCTGAATATTTCACGGAGAGCATGGGCAGGTACGGCTCTGCCGAAGCATGGGCTGATTCCCTGTTCGGGAATTCAGTCTTCTCCGACAGTTCGGCTCTGACCAAGACGGTCGCTGCAGCCTGTGCGGACGAAGTCGGCACTGATATTACCTTGCTGACAGATGACCCGGCCGTGGAGTTCGGCAACGAATTCCGCAAATGGTATATGGAAGGTATCAGGTCTGTGGTGCAGAGGCTTGGAAGCGAGATAACCCTGCTTTACCGCGACTACATGAAAGGGCATATGGAATTCAACAAGGACAGGGCATTCTACCCTGACGCCAACCTCACCCTCAGGGTCGCATACGGCTCAGTACAGGGATACTCCCCTGGCGACGGGACATATTACCTGCCGATGTCCACCATAGAAGGAATCATGCAGAAAGACAATCCTGACATCTTCGACTACAACATACCTCAGAGACTCAGGGACATATATGCGGAGAAGGATTACGGGGAATGGACTGTGACCGATGCATCGGGACGGCTCACCGTGCCGGTTTGCTTCATCGCCACCAACCATACTTCCGGAGGAAATTCCGGCAGTCCCGTCATAAATGCCGACGGTGACCTGATCGGAATAAATTTCGACAGGGTGTGGGAAGGGACCATGAGTGACATAGTGTTCGACCCGGACCTCTGCCGCAACATCTCCCTTGACATCAGATATGTCCTTTTCATCATAGACAAGGTGGCAGGAGCCGGTCACCTCATCGACGAGATGACTTTCACTGATTAGTCAGCTAATTACCTTGCTGTCAGGACTTACGTCGTCCGCCCGTGCAGAGATTCGCAAAAAGTGCAAGAGCCAGCAGACCGAAGACAAATGTACATACTCTGCCGGAAATGTCACCATGGGCCACAAAGAAGGTGATTTCATCATTACGCTCGACTTTGCCGTGCAGGACAGCCTTCTGCCACCATGGCGAGGCGTCGTGGATTTCACCGCGCTGGTCGATAAAGCACGAAATGCCAGTGTTGGCGCAGCGAGCAATGCTCCTGCGGGTCTCGATGGCCCTCAACGAAGCATAGCTGAGATGCTGCCGGTATCCCGGGGTATTCCCCCACCATGCATCATTGGTGATAATGGTCATCACCTCCGCACCTTTGCGCACATATTCGGTGTAGTATTCACCATACACCGACTCATAGCATATGGCGCAGCCTACTGTAACGGTATCGTCAGGAGATACGCAATGCATCACGGAAACGCTGTCCTGCCCAACGCATCTGCCCATGACTCCCCCGAGCCAATCGTCTATCTTGCAGAACACTGCCGGATATGGGGTCTTCTCTACCGCCACCACAAGCTTGTTCTTGTGGAAAATCTCGGTCCTGCGTGTCCCGTCCACCATAAGCGCGGAATTATGGGACTCCAACCACCTCCCGTCGCGCATCTGTCTTGCCGTATGGGACGGACGGGACGGACTTGAAAAAACAGAATATGATGATGCCCCGAACAGGATGTTCACCCCCGGCCTGTCCTGAAGGAAAGACACGAATCTTCTCCATGTAGCGCTTGTAGGATAATCACCTGTAATGATATCGCTAGTGAATGTCTCCGGAGCCAGCATCAGCACAGGGGCGCTGCCAAGCGTATCTGCAGGACCGAGAGCGTCCTCCATCTGCGAGATGATTATGTTGTTCTGCTGCTGCTGGGTAAGAGCCTGGAATTTGTTATATGGGTCTATATTCGGCTGGAACACATAGACTTCCAGCGGCTCTCCGACACTTTTATCTTCATAGCCGTGCCATATCACAGAAGACCAGATGAAAGGTCCTGCAAAAATGAGCAGAGTCCAGATGGCTGCAGCCGCTTTCGCCTTTATATTGAACCGCATCCAGCTACCGTCCGAAAGAGAGACCATCAGTCCGAAAAGAGTGAGGTTGCAGGCCCATATCCAGAGAGAACCTCCGAGCGCTCCAGTATATTCATACCACTGAATGGAAGCTATGCTGCGTGCAAAGGAATTCCCGAGCACAAGCCACGGCCATGAGATATCCGCATCGAAATACGCCCTCTCCCATGCTATCCACATCACCATCAGGAAGACATATGGAAGGATTCCCTTGAAATGTCTCTTGCTCAGGCGGAACACCCCGAATATCAGCGACATCTGCAATGCATTGGCAAAGACAGCAAAAAGTCCTCCGCCGACAGTCGCATTGCATACCCAGAATGTAGTGAATGCATTCCAGAGGACAAATGCGGAATAATGGTAGATCCAGATCCTTTTCACACCGGATTCCGATGCGACCCTCTCCATGCACAGCAATGGCACAATTCCGAAAAGAGCAAAGAAACCGCAATGGGGAATAAGGAACGGTATGGACATGAACACTGCAAAAAGCAGCACCAGAATCCACAGGAGGATTTTCTGTCGTTTCATATATCGAGTATTTCGGACAAGTCGGATGACCAGTCAAATTCTTGTTACAACCGCGCAAAGATAAGAAATTTATGATTACTTTTGTGAGATTTTAGTTAAACAGACAGCCGTCCCGACATGTTTTTGGATATACTGAAAGGCTTCATTATAGGAATCTGTGCTTCTGCCCCGATAGGGCCGATTGCAATCCTGGTCATACAGAAGACTCTCAGCAAAGGACATAAGGCAGGGTTCATCACCGGGATGGGAGCGACATGTGTAGACACCATCTATTCTGCAATAGCCCTTTTCGCTCTGGCGATCGCGCAGAATTTCATGGAAGAACACAATGAGATCATCCTTCTTGCCGGAGGCATACTCGTGGCAGTGATCGGCTGGTTTATGATGATGTCGGACCCGTTCCGCAAACTGACTGACGAAAAAAGCAACGGAATATCGGCCAAGGACTTCGGACAGTCCATCGTAATGGGGCTGTCAAACCCTGGAGCAATCCTGGTGATATTCGGCCTGTTTGCCTTCTTCGGCATAGGACCGGATGACGGGAAAGAGGGACTGACAGTGCTTCCGCTGATTGCTGCAGTATTTGCCGGAGCCACTTTGTACTGGTTCAGCATCACTGCCGTACTGGAACATTTCAGAAAAAGGATAAGATTGAGAAGCATCTTGTGGATCAACAGGATAACCAGCATAATCGTCATCATTATCGGGGTTGCCCTGATAGGTGAAAGTCTCTACCGGGTGATTTTCCTCGGGATGCCCCTCGACTGACATAAGAATTAAGGACTGAATAAAACAACTTGTTATGGAACCGTCTAAAGTATATTTCACAGACCTGAGGACAACTCCGGGCAATGACATGATGACAAAGCTTGTCAGACTCGTCAAAAGGGCAGGAATCGAGAATATCGACTTCAAGGGCAAGTTCACCGCCGTCAAGATTCATTTCGGAGAGCCGGGCAACCTCGCATATATCCGTCCCAATTATGCGGCCGCCATTGTCGACCTTCTGAAAAGCCTCGGGGCGAAGGTGTTCCTCACCGACAGCAACACCCTCTATTCCGGCGGCAGGTCAAACGCTGTAGACCATCTGCACGCTGCGATGAACAACGGGTTCAACCCTATCGGGGCACACTGCGATGTGATCATAGCTGACGGTCTGATCGGAACTGACTACAAGGAAGTCCCCGTAAACGGGAAATACTGCCCTGCCCCTAAGATCGGGTCAGCTATAGCCAATGCAGACATAATCATTTCCATGAACCATTTCAAAGGTCATGAACAGACCGGGTTCGGAGGTGCGCTCAAGAATCTCGGAATGGGCTCCGCAAGCGTCGGGGGCAAGCTGGAGCTGCATTCGTCATCACAGCCTGTAATTGACGAAAAGGCCTGCATAGGATGCAGAATCTGCGAAAAATACTGCCGTCACGATGCAGTCAAGGTTACAGACAGGAAAGCGCACATCGACTACAGCAAATGCGTAGGTTGCGGTCAGTGCGTGGCCGTATGCCAGCATAGCGGTGCAGTAGTGAAAGACTGGGATTCATCAGAGACTCTCAACTACAAGATTGCCGAGTATGCACTGGCTGTCATCAAGGACAAGCCCAACTTCCATATCAGTTTCATAATGAACGTGTCGCCTAACTGCGACTGTTGGAACCACAATGACGCAGCAATTATTCCGGACCTCGGGATTGCAGCATCGTTCGACCCTGTGGCCCTCGACTGCGCCTGCGCAGACCTCGTGAAAGCCGCGCCTGTCCTTCCACGCAACATTATCGCTGACATGGACGGGGACTGCCACCACAGCCACGAAGGAGAAGACAAGTTCCACATCGTACATCCGGACACCAAATGGGAAGCCGGAGTGGAGCATGGAGAGGCTATCGGCATAGGACAGAGACAGTATGAGCTCATCACTGTCAAATAATGCCCTCACTACAATCAACTAAAAGACATACAATGAGTTTCAGAAAATTTTTCAACAACTGGATAGTAAAGAACATCCTCGGGGCAGTCCTGCTGGTGGCTGTGCTGATTTTAGGCGCACACTTCCTGCTCAGGACACTCACCAAGCACAATCAGGAGCTTGAAGTGCCCGACCTCAGCAACATGACAGTAGCGGAAGCTTCAGCCACTGCGGCACAGCACGGGATGAGGGTGCAGGTCATCGACTCCGTATATGTCAAACGGATGGAAAGAGGAGTCGTGTTCAGGCACAATCCTGAAGCAGGCAGCCATGTCAAGAAAGGAAGGCGGATTCTGTTGACAATCAATGCAGTGAATCCAAAGAGTGTCACCATGCCCAATCTGGTGGGATATTCCATGAGACAGGCAAAGGCGGAGCTTCTTTCCAGAGGTCTCCAGCTCGGGAAGCTCATCTATGTCAATGATATAGCTACCAACAATGTGCTCAGCCAGCTATACAGGAATTCTGAAATAGAGCCGGGGACAAGCATCGAAAGCGAATCGGTGATCGATCTCGTTGTGGGGCTCAATTCCAGCGACAATATCACATATATCCCATATGTGGTCGGGACAAGGTATCTGAATGCCGTGAATTCGATCCATGACAATTCTCTCAACATCGAGAAACTGTATTTCGACAGCACTGTCAAGGATTATTCCGACTCATTGGACGCTGTCGTATACAGGCAGTATCCTGAATTGTCCGAAGAGCCGTACAGGATGGGGGCATCGATGAACCTCTACCTGACGAAAGACATGAAGAAAGTACCTCCGAGACCTGAACCGGAAATCACAATTGACTGATATGCTCGACAACGAAGAACTGATTGAAGACTTCGACCTTGAAACAGCAGGGGATGAAGTGGCCTGGGCCGATGAAGAGCAGGAAATGTTCGAGCATTTCAGGTTCGAGATAGACAAGGGCCAGGCTCCTATGAGGGTGGACAAATATCTGGCCACCCACATGGAATACACCTCACGCCACCGCATCCAGTGCGCCATCAAGCAGGACTATGTAAGGGTCAACGACAAGGTCGCAAAGGCAAACTGCGTCATCCGTCCGGGAGATGTGGTGACATTCGTCATGCCATACCAGAGAAGAGGCCTTGAAATACTGCCGGAGAACATTCCTCTCGACATAGTATATGAAGACGACGACCTTCTGGTGCTCGACAAGCCGGCAGGGATGGTCGTCCACCCCGGGCACGGGCATTTTTCCGGGACTTTGGTCAATGCACTCGCATATCACCTCGGGATAAGCCAGGGACCTGATGCGGCCGATGAAAGGATGGGTGTGCTGGTCCACAGGATAGACAAGGACACTTCAGGCCTTCTGGTGGTGGCGAAGAACGACGAGGCACAGCTCAATCTTGCCAAACAGTTCTTCGTACATTCCATCGACAGGAGGTATGTAGCCATCGTGTGGGGCAACATCAAGGAAGATGAAGGCACCATCGAGGGCAATATAGGGCGAGATCCGAGCGACAGGCTCAGATTCAAGGTCTTTCCTGACGGAGACAGGGGGAAACGGGCTGTGACACACTACAAAGTGCTTGAACGGTTCGGATATGTCACAGTGGTGGAATGCAGGCTTGAGACAGGAAGAACCCATCAGATAAGGGTACATTTCAACTGGATCGGGCATCCCCTGTTCAACGACAGCCGCTACGACGGGGCGGAAATCCGCAAAGGGACAATCTATGCCAAATATAGGCAGTTCATTTCCAACTGCTTCAAACTGCTCCCCCGTCAGGCCCTCCATGCTCGCACACTCGGATTCATCCATCCCCGTACAGGAGAACACATGCAGTTCGAATCTCCGCTTCCTCAGGACATGCAGGCCCTGATAGACAAATGGAGGCAGTATGCAGGCAACATGCCGCAGGAAGAAGAAGACTGACCCAGGTGGCCAGCGGATTAAGACTACGGGAAGCCTACCTTCTTGGAGGAGGACCCATCGGACCGTGTCCGCCCGGCCCGCGCTGCTGGCCGTTGCCGTTGAAATTGCCGAACCTGTATGTAAGGGACAGGATTATATAACGGCCGAGAGTATTGTTCACCGTTTCCTGATGATAGTTGGACTCGTCGGAGACATTAAGGTTCTTCGACTGTCCGAGAATGTCGTATGCCTTCAGAGCAAGGGTGAACTTGTCCTTGAACAGAAGCTTGGAAATCTCGGCATTCAGCACGAATTCATCTTCCTGCTGTTGAGAATAGCCGTTGTACCAGTTGTAGTCGGCATCCGCGATAAGGTTGATGCCTCCCGGAATCGTCCAGTTCATCGAAAGGTCTATCTTGTTGTTCCAGGTAGCGCTCTGGTTATATTCCGTAACTGAATACCAGGACTTGGACATCCTTGTCCTTCCGCCCAGATCTATCTCCACGAGATCGTTTCTGAATGTGAAACGCAGTCTCTGGGTGAATGAAAGACTGTTGGTGTTGGACTGCTGGAAATAGTCGAGAAGTTCAAGACATCTTGACGCAGGATCGGAATGCTCGAAGAAATCCCTGTGGAAAGTCTCGTAATCCATAGTGCCTTCAGTCTCATTATAATACATCGTTGTAAAGGCATCACCCATCTGGCTTCTTCCCACATAGGACATGGACCTCGAATAGCGGAAATTGGTCATCGAGAAAATCGAGAACTGCGACCTTGCAATAGGGCTGCTTACCGAGAACCTCATGTCCGCATTTCCTGAAACAGGCCCGTTGAGAGGGAGCGAATACTGGACCTTGTCGTCATCATACCACAGCGCATTGGTTATCCCGTTCTGCACCATTGCTCCTCCTACCCTCGTATGTATGGAAGTGAAGGTATCCTTGTTGGTATAACGGAACATTCCGCGGATGTTATGGTTGAAATAAGGTTCGAGATATGGGTTACCGAACGAGACATTCCTCGGGTCGGAATTGTCAGCCACTGGCATCAGCTGCGATGTAGAAGGTTGCGATGAACGGCCAAAATAGAACATCCTGACATTGGAATTGTCATTGAAGTCATACGAAAGCATCATCTGAGGGGACCAGTTGTAGACCGTGCTCTCGTACTTCTCCCCGTTGGTCTCATTGTCGGTTATGGTCGGCCTGAACGCAGCCCCGAGCTGTGCCCTCACCTTCCCTTTCTGATACATGAAGTTCATTCCGGCAGAATGGTTCTGATAGTCATTTACCACAGAATTGGAATAGTACGGATTCCATGTCTCGCCCTGAGAGTTATAATTAAGGTATCCGTTCTCTACCCCGTCATTCGTTGAACTGTCATAAGTGTTCTTGAAAGAAGTGCTCCTGTTCCAGCTGTAGGAATAATTCGCTTCGAGATAGAAATCACCTCCGAGCGGTTCGGTATATACGATTCTTCCTGAGATGGAAGATGATTTCGACTCCTGGTCGTACCTCTGGTTTACAATCTCTTCGGGAGTTTCTCCCTCCTCAGGATTGTCGTTATGAGTATAGGACTGGTTGAATCCGTCAAGGTCATTGTTGCTGAAATCATATCTGATATTGGCGGAAATGGTCCTTCCAGGCTTGCCGAGCCTCTGACGGAAAAGGAAGAAACCGCTGGCATTCCAGTTGGTGTTGAATCCGGTATTGTCGCTGAAACCATAATTGTCCCGGGTTTCAGAACCGTCCTGACGCTTAGTATATGTCTCGAAATCTGAATTCTCAGAGAAATTGCCGTGTCCGAAGTTGAACTGCGGCTCAAACAATATGGATGTATTCTCGGAAAACTTGTGCTCAAGTCTGACTCCAAACCTGTGTCCCTGGGAATTGGTGATATTCTCTCCTCTGTTGTCATATATGGTATTTGTGTCGTCATCCATATATGTAATCTTGCGGCTGTCCTCGGTGACATATCTGTTCGAACCGTTATACAGATAGTTGCCGATGAGTTCCATGTCACCGTCCAGAAGGTCGAAAGCCCCGTTTGCCCCGGCCATCCAGGATGTGGTTATACCGTTACGGCCCCATCCTCCGACGCCTCTTCCCATTCCTCTTGCACCCCTCATGGTCTGCATCATGCTTCCTGCCACATCATTGAATCCACGGTTGTTGGTATTGTTGGCATTCAGGATGATGCTCAGCTGGCTCTTCTTCCCGAAACGGCCTGCCATCATCGCTCCCTGGTAACGCCATCCGTCCTTGTACCAAGGATTTTCCGCAGAATAATAACCTTTCTGCCTGATGTCGTGACCTCCTCCCGCCATTGCATTCCCGAACCATCCGTCCATCATCCCCGGCTTGATGGAAAGGTCGATCACAGTCTCCTCGTCCCCGTCATCTATACCGGTGAATTCCGCCTGGTCCGACTTCTTCTCCACGACTTTCACCTTTTCGATAATCTTCGCAGGGATATTCTTGGTAGCCAGCTGCGGGTCATCAAGGAAGAACTCCTTGCCGTCGATCATCACCTTTGTAATTGTCTCTCCGTTGGCAGTGATGGTACCGTCAGAATCGACCTCCACTCCGGGAAGTTTCTTCAACAGCTCCTCCAGCATGTCATTGTCCGATGTCTTGAAAAGGGATGCAGTGTACTCTACAGTGTCTTTCTTGACAATCATCTGATTGCCGACAGCTGTAACCCGTGCTGCCTCCAGAAGCTGGATATCCGGTTCGAGTCTGACAGTACCGAGGTCAACGGATTTCCCGGAGACCTTGACGATATTGCTGTAGGTCTTGTATCCCATCATTTCGGCTTTGAGAAGGAACACTCCGTTCCTCACACCGAGAATGTAGACCTTTCCGTCTGCGGCACTCATCGAAAATTTATATGTCTTTGCAGTGGTGGTATCGGTAAGGGAAACAGTGGCAAACCCCACAGGCTCCCCGTTGGAAGAATCAGAAAGAACCATGCTGACAGAAACTCCTCCCTGAGCATATGCCGCAAATGCCACCGCGGCCATGCAGACAAGAGTTGCAACAAGCCTCAAAAAGACTCCAGATGCTTTATTTACCATAATTCAGATCCTGTTTCCGGATGTGTACACAAAAACAACTGCCTTTCGGCAGTAAAAACGCGTAAAATTAGACAAAACTCATGCAAAAAGGTTTAATTATCCGATGAATTTTTGATACTATTCGGAATATTTCCTTGCACGGTCATTTTTTTATGCGGTCGGGATTTTCTTCGAGGAACTTTTTCCAGTCGGCCTTGCCTCCGATTTTTGCAAGAGGGTTGGAAGTCTCGTAATAGTGGCAGAGGGCAAGGGCAAGGGCGTCGGTGGCATCAAGATACTTGGGATCGAGCTCGACTTTCAAGGTCTTCTGGATCATCACGCTCACCTGGCTTTTCGAGGCGGCCCCGTTACCGCATATGGCTATCTTGGCCTGTCTCGGGGCATATTCAGTGACCGGTATACCCTTCATGGTAGCGGCTGTGATAGCAGCCCCCTGCGCCCGTCCGAGCTTGAGGATCACCTGGGCGTTCTTGCCATAGAACGGGGACTCCACCGCCATCTCATCGGGAGAATAGGTGGCAAGCAGCTCCTCGATGCCTCCGAATATGTTGGCAAGCTTCTCGAAAGGATCTTTCAGTTTCCTGATGTCGAACACTCCCATATCCACATAATGAGGACCATGGGAATCTACATGGATAACCCCGAAACCAAGGATATTGGTCCCGGGGTCTATCCCTATTATTGTCCTTTCTTCTGTCATCGAGAATCAATTTCTGCCGCTCCGCAGCCGACCTCTGGCATCTACCTTGTCATCCTGAACGGAGTGAAGGATCTGTTATATGATATCAAACCCTGTATACGCACGAAGAGCCTCAGGAATGACGATATGCCCGTCCTTCTGGTTGTTTTCCAGCAATGCTGCAACCACGCGAGGCAATGCGAGAGAACTTCCATTGAGAGTGTGGGCGAGCTGCATCTTGCCGTCTGCATCCTTGTACCTGAGCTTCAGCCTGTTGGCCTGATAAGCCTCGAAATTGGAAACTGAGCTGATCTCCAGCCAGCGGCCCTGAGCAGCGGAATACACCTCGAAATCATAAGTGATGGCAGAAGTGAAGCTCAAGTCACCTCCGCACAGACGGAGAATCCTGTAAGGAAGGCCGAGACTCTTCACGATACCCTCCACATGCGCTATCATCTCATCCAGAGCTGCATATGAATTCTCCGGCTTCTCGATTCTCACTATCTCCACCTTGTCAAACTGGTGCAGGCGGTTGAGTCCGCGGACATCCTTGCCGTATGAACCTGCTTCACGACGGAAGCAAGGAGTATATGCAGTCATCTTGACAGGAAAATCATCAGGCCCGAGAATCACATCCCTGTAGATATTGGTGACCGGCACCTCTGCTGTCGGGACCAGATAGTAATTGTCCAGATTGGCATGGTACATCTGCCCTTCCTTGTCAGGCAGCTGGCCCGTACCGAATCCTGAAGCCTCATTCACCATTACAGGAGGCTCCACTTCGAGATATCCGGCCTTTGTATTGATGTCGAGGAAATAGTTGATGAGAGCTCTCTGCAGACGGGCGCCTTTGCCCTTGTATACAGGGAATCCCGCTCCTGTCAGCTTTACTCCCAAATCGAAATCAATGATATCCAACTTCTTTGCAAGCTCCCAGTGAGGAAGAGCGTCAGGTCCGAGATCAGGAATCTCGTTGCCCATCTTCACCACGACATTGTCATCGGAATTCTTTCCTTCTGGCACAAGGTCGCACGGAATATTCGGAAGAAGTACGATCAGGGAATTCAGCTCGGCATTATTTGCCTGCGACTTCTCCTCAAGCGACTTCGAATGCTCCTTCAAGGCCGCAACCTCCTTCTTCACGGCTTCCGCCTCTTCCTTCCTGCCCTGCTTCATCAGAGCCCCTATCTGCGATGCTATCTTGTTCTGCTGAGCCAGGCATGCATCGAGCTCTGTCTGAAGAGCCCTTCTGTTGCTGTCAAGCTCATTTATCTTTGTCACGATCTCCCTTGCGTCAAAATTCTTGACTGCAAGCTTCCTTATGACGAACTCCGGATCTTCACGGAGCAATTTGAGAGTCAACATATGCTACTATTTTAATAAAGAGAGGGCCATTCACTCACCCGGAGTCATAGCCCTCTCATATTATCCATAATTCCTCCGAGCTTAGTTCTCAAAAGGAACAACCGAGACATATACCTTGGTCCCGAATCTCTTGCGGAATTTTACCTTACCGTCGATAAGTGCATAAAGAGTATGGTCCCTGCCCATCCCGACATTCTCTCCAGGATATTTCACAGTACCTCTCTGGCGAACGAGGATATTGCCTGCCTTGACAGCCTGATCGCCGAACTTCTTCACACCAAGTCGTTTGCTCTCTGACTCACGACCGTTCTTGGAACTACCTACACCTTTTTTATGTGCCATAATTAAATCCTCCTGAATTAAGCGATCTCGTTAATCCTGATTTTGCTGAGGTCCTGACGGTGACCTGTGAGCTTCTGGTAGCCTTTGCGGCGTTTCTTCTTGAAAACAAGAACCTTGTCAGCCCTGCAAGTGTCATCAATGACCGTTGCCTTTACTACAGCGCCTTCTATATAAGGGGCACCAACCTTGATCTTGCCATCTTCATCGATAAGAAGCACCTTCTCGAACACTACCTCTGCATCCTTGGCTGCCTTGAGGCGGTTCACGAAGATTTCATTTCCCGCTTCTACCTTGAACTGCTGGCCTGCAATATCTACAATTGCGTACATAAAAATAAAAAACTTAAAGGTTTCGACTGCAAGCGGCTGCATAAGCAGCTCTTTATCAATAGCTTAACAATCTTGTATACAATTCACGGACTGCAAAGATAACACTTTTCTCCGAAACAGCAATATCATTACGCATTTTTATTATGCAACGAACAAAAGCAAATCCGCATTGACAGATTATCACTACATTTATTGGAAATAATAAAATTTATAACTAATTTTCGGCTTAAACCTTAAAATTTTATTGTTTTTATGGACATAAGGAATTATTCTATAACCACCATTCTCGGCAAGTCACCTGAAGAATTCACCTTGGAGGACATCATCGCTTTCATCAACGGGAACGGCATCAGAATGGTCAATTTCATGTATCCCGCCGCTGACGGGAAGCTGAAGACACTCACATTTCCCGTCACTGACGAGAATTATCTCCTGACAATCCTGACCTGCGGAGAGAGGGTGGACGGTTCGAGCCTTTTCAGTTTCATCGAGGCTGGCAACAGCGACCTGTATGTGCTGCCGAGGATAGCCACGGCATTCGTCGACCCGTTCGAGGAAATCCCGACGCTCTGCTTCCTTTGCGCCTTTTTCGACAAGGACGGGAACAGGCTCGAATGTTCTCCCGAATACACCCTGCACAAGGCTGCCGACGCCTTCAGGAAAGCGACAGGAATGGAATACGAGGCCATGGGAGAACTCGAATACTATGTGTCCGCTCCTGAAGACGAGGATCTCTCCATGTATCCCGCATCAGACCAGAAAGGATATCACGAATCCGCTCCATTCGCCAAGTTCAACCAGTTCAGGGCAGAATGCATGTTCAACATTATGATTGCCGGCGGCAGGATGAAATACGGGCACTCGGAAGTGGGCAATTTCAGGATGGATGGCAGAATATACGAACAGCACGAAATAGAATTCCTTCCTGTGCCGGTGGAAAAAGCGGCCGATACCCTGATGGTGGCAAAATGGATCATAAGAAACACGGCATACAGATACGGGCTGGATGTCAGCTTCGCCCCGAAAATCACCACAGGGAAAGCCGGATCAGGGCTGCATGTCCACATGAGAATAATGAAGGACGGGAAAAACATGATGACAGGTCCGGACGGGCGCCTTTCCGACACCGCGAAGAAAGCCATAGCAGGCATGATGACGCTTGCCCCTTCAATCACAGCATTCGGCAACGCCAATCCTGTCTCATACCTCAGGCTCGTGCCTCATCAGGAAGCACCTACAAGCATCTGCTGGGGAGACCGCAACAGATCGGTACTCGTCAGAGTCCCTCTCGGGTGGAACTCGGCTGAAGAGATGTTCTCCAAAATCAATCCTGGTGCACCGGCTGAATTTGGAGCGGACGGGGCCTCAAGACAGACTGTCGAAATCCGTTCTGCCGACTGTTCCGCAGACATTTACCTTCTGCTCGCAGCCATATGCACCGCATGCCGCCATGGTCTGGAGATGCCTGATGCCCTGGAAACAGCGGAAAGGACTTATGTGGATATCGACATCCACAAGAAAGAGAATGCAGAGAAAGCATCCGGGCTTGCCCAGCTGCCCGACTCATGCAGCGCATCAGCCGACAGGCTCGCAGAGCAGAGAGAGGCATATGAAAAATACGGCGTATTCGACAGGCTCATGATAGATGCCACCATCTCGCGTCTGAAGGCATATAACGACTCTGACATCAGACAGAGGCTTGAAAAAGACCACGGACTGATGTCAGAACTCGTTAAAGAATATTATTACTGCGGATAGTAGATTCCGCATTCGGGGCACGGCTTATTTCAGGACAGTCTTGAAAAAGTCGTTGCCCTTGTCATCCACAAGGATGAATGCAGGGAAATCCTCCACACGAATCTTCCAGATAGCTTCCATCCCAAGCTCAGGATACTCGACGCATTCTATGCTCTTGATGTTGTTCTGGGCAAGGATGGCTGCAGGTCCGCCGATAGAGCCGAGGTAGAAACCTCCATGCTTCTTGCA
Organism: Candidatus Cryptobacteroides faecigallinarum; assembly: GCA_017695015.1. Classification (GTDB taxonomy): domain Bacteria; phylum Bacteroidota; class Bacteroidia; order Bacteroidales; family UBA932; genus Cryptobacteroides; species Cryptobacteroides faecigallinarum. The sequence continues at coordinate 46,325 of JADIMD010000045.1, forward strand.
CGCATCCGTAACCTGCTGGCTTCTGTTGCCTTTAGCAAGCATCACCATGCTTCCGCCATGGCTCTGGAACAGATCCACATACGGGTCCATCCTGCCTGCAGTCGTAGGTCCCATTGAACCGCAAGCCATACCTGCAGGGGTCTTGGCCGGACCTGCATAATATACAGGGTGGTCTTTCAGATACTGAGGCATCTCCTCTCCCCTGTCAAGACGCTCCTTGATCTTCGCATGGGCGATGTCACGGGCAACTATGATCGTACCGTTGAGACTCAGACGGGTAGATACCGGATATTTCGTCAGTTCCTTCAGTATCTCCGACATAGGCTGGTCGAGATTGATCTTCACCGCATCCCCTTCCCCGGCATTGCGGAGCTCGGCAGGTATCAGTCTTCCAGGATTGTCATCCATCTTCTCAATCCAGATACCGTCCTTGTTGATCTTGCACTTGATGTTCCTGTCTGCGGAGCAGCTGACACCGAGACCTACAGGGCAGCTTGCACCATGACGCGGCAGACGGACGATACGGACATCATGCGCATAATATTTTCCTCCGAACTGGGCTCCGAGACCTATCTTGTGGGCAGCTTCGAGCACCTGTTTTTCGAGCTCTACATCCCTGAATGCCCTTCCTGTCTCGTCTCCGGTCGTAGGGAGAGAATCATAATAATGTGTAGACGCAAGCTTGACTGTCAGGAGATTCTTCTCGGCCGAAGTACCTCCGATCACGAATGCGATATGGTATGGAGGGCAGGCAGCTGTCCCCAATGTCTTCATCTTCTCCACGAGGAACGGAACGAGCGTAGCAGGATTGAGGATAGCCTTGGTCTCCTGGTAGAGATAGGTCTTGTTGGCAGAGCCGCCTCCCTTTGCGACGCACAGGAAACGGTACTCCATTCCTTCCGTAGCCTCTATATCTATCTGCGCAGGAAGATTACATTTCGTGTTGACTTCGTCGTACATTGTCAGAGGTGCATTCTGCGAATAGCGCAGGTTCTCCTCGGTATATGTCTTGAACACACCTTTTGCGAGAGCCTCTTCATCGCAGTAACCTGTCCATACCTGCTGGCCTTTCTCACCGTGGATGATGGCTGTACCTGTGTCCTGGCAGAAAGGAAGTTTCCCCTTGCATGCCACCTCGGCATTCCTCAGGAATGTCAATGCCACATATTTGTCGTTTGCGCTTGCCTCAGGGTCAGAGAGTATCTTCGCCACCTGCTCGTTGTGGGCCGGACGGAGCATGAATGAGACATCGCGGAACGCGGCATTTGCCATTGCGGTAAGTCCTTCCTTCTCAACCTTCAGGACAGGCTTGCCCTCGAATTCGCCGACAGATACATAATCCTTTGTCAGCAGATAATATTCAGTCTTGTCTTCACCAAGCTGAAACATAGGTGCGTACTTAAAAGTTACCATATTGAGATCAATTATTGTTGTTCGACATCAGATAGACCTTCATGAATTCATTCAGGTCGCCGTCCAGCACAGCCTGGGTGTCGGAAGTCTCGTACCCTGTCCTCAGGTCCTTGACCATCTTGTACGGATGCAGCACATAACTCCGGATCTGAGACCCCCACTCTATCTTCTTCTTCTGTCCCTCCAGCTCGGCCTGCTTCTCCTGGCGCTTCTTCAGCTCAAGGTCGTACAGACGGGATTTCAGGATACGGAGTGCATTCTGCCTGTTGTCAAGCTGAGAACGGGTCTCGGTATTCTCCACCACGATTCCCGTAGGTATGTGACGGACCCTCACACCTGTCTCCACCTTGTTGACATTCTGTCCTCCAGCACCGCTCGAACGGTAGGTGTCCCATTCCAGGTCTGCAGGATTGATTTCTATCTCGATAGTGTCATCTACAAGAGGATACACGAACACTGACGAAAACGTCGTCTGCCTCTTCCCCTGTGCATTGAACGGGGAAATCCTCACCAGACGGTGGACACCGCTCTCCGCCTTGAGATAGCCGAAAGCATAGTCCCCTTCAAACTGCATCGTGACAGACTTGATGCCTGCATCTTCTCCTTCAAGTTCATCAGTGACTGTCACCTTGTATCCGTTACGCTCACCCCAGCGCATATACATTCTCATCAGCATTGCCGACCAGTCATTCGCCTCAGTGCCGCCCGCTCCTGAATTGATGGTCAGGATCGCACCGAGATTGTCACCCTCCTCACCGAGCATATTTCTCATCTCCAGCTCCGCAATCTCCTCTTCCACTGTCCTGTATGCCTTGTCAAGCTCTTTGGCCTCATCCGTCTCCGTGCCTTCAGCCGCACCATCCATGCTCTCCCTTGCAAAATCATAGAGGACCTCCAGGTCAGACACGCCGGAAAGCGCCTTGTCATAGCCTGTCACCCAGAATTTCACTCCTGCAAGCTCCTTCAGGAACTTTTCCGCCTCCTTGGGATCGTCCCAGAAATCAGGCGCAAGAGTCCTCTTTGTCTTTTCTTCAACTTCCGCTCTCTTTGCGCTTATATCCAGACATTTGTCCAATGTCTCCACCCTCTGTTGCAAGGCATGTATCTGTTCAGTCGTAATCATAAATCATATTTCACAATCATGCAAAGTTAGTATATTTTTGTACCTTTGCAAAGTTTGTCATGATAGGAATATTCGATTCAGGAGTAGGCGGACTGTCCGTGTTCCGGGAAATAAGGAAAATACTTCCCGAGGAGAGCTATATCTATTATGCAGACAACGCCAACTGCCCGTACGGGGACAAACCTGCCGGGTTCGTCATCGGAAGGGCCCGTGAAATCACGGAATTTCTCGTGAAAGAGGGGGCGCAAATCATTGTCGTGGCATGCAACACTGCAACAGCGGCAGCCATCGGCACCCTAAGGGCGGAATACTCGGACAAAGAATCGCAGGAAACAAGACAAAGGATGCTCGACCTCTCCGGCGGACGGCAGGACCATATAATGTTCATAGGAATGGAACCGGCTGTCAAGGCTGCCGCCAAAATCACCAAAAGCGGAGTGGTCGGTGTGCTTGCGACTTCAGGGACGCTGCACGGTGAGAAATACATCAACACCCGTGACCATTATTCCAACGGGATTACCGTAGTGGAACATGTCGGGAAAGGATTCGTAGAACTGGTCGAAAACGGGGAGACCAGTGGGGAGCATGCAGAACAGATCGTATCGGCAAGCCTTAAACCTCTTTTAGATGCCGGTGCGGACACAATCGTACTCGGCTGCACCCACTATCCGTTCCTGACCGAGACCATACGCAAAGTCGCATCCTGCATCGCCCCTCAAAGAGAAATAGAAATCATCGACCCGGCTCCTGCCGTAGCAAGGCACCTTCTCGATGTCATGAATGAAGAAGGCCTTCTACACAATCTCCGGACCGGTGCGGCTGATGACAGCAACAGGGAATATCCCGGCACGGCTGCGCAGGAAACAGCCGGAACCGGCTCTGTCCGTCTTGTCGCATCCAGTTCCAGTCAAATTCTTGACCGTCTATATTCGAGAATTGAAAAGAAAGAGCTACCTTTGCGCCCCTAATTTTAAAAATATAGAGGCAGATACCCTATGGGAAACGGGAGCTGCCACCAAACCAATGATTTGACACATCATGAATTTCAGCATCAAAGGAGTATTCAGACCTAAATTCTTCAGCCTGTTCAAAAAAGGGCATTACAATCCCAAGACATTCGCTTCAGACCTGGCAGCAGGAGTCATCGTGGGCATAATTGCACTCCCTCTCGCCATAGCATTCGGTATCGCCAGCGGAGTTACCCCACAGCAGGGACTCATAACTGCAATCATCGCAGGATTCCTCGTGTCCGTGTTCGGAGGGTCGAGATTCCTGATCGGAGGACCTACGGGAGCATTCATAGTGATAGTGGCAGGCATTGTCGGAGATTTCGGGATGCAGGGACTCATAATAGCCACAATAATGGCAGGAGTGATGCTGGTAATCATGGGATTTCTCAGGATGGGCGCCATATTCAAGTTCATCCCCTACCCTATCGTGGTCGGATTCACAAGCGGTATAGCCCTGACAATATTCTCCACACAGATAAAGGATTTTCTCGGAATGGACATCGAAGTCCCGTCAGGATTCATCCCCCAGTGGATATGTTATTTCCAGAATATCAAGGCCATAGACCCAGCTGAAGCGATAATGTCCATCTGCTGTGTAGCCATCATAATACTGTGGGGGAAGGTCAACAGACGGATACCCGGCTCGCTGATAGCCATCCTTGCAGCAACCGCTGCATCCGTGTTGCTGAGCAGGTTCGCAGGGATCGAGTTCGCCACAATCGGGTCCAAATTCCCGGAACTGGCCGCCGGACTTCCCATGCCCAAGCCAGTTGCCCCACATTTCGACTATGAGACTGTCATGAGCCTTGTCTCCCCGGCATTCACAATCGCCATCCTCTGTGCGGTGGAATCCCTGCTTGCAGCAATGGTGGCGGACGGTGTGACAGGCAAAAGGCACGACTCCAACACCGAACTTATCGGACAGGGAATTGCCAACATAGTGACCCCGATGTTCGGAGGAATACCTGCCACAGGAGCTCTGGCAAGGACAATGGCAAGCATCAACAACGGAGGCAAATCCCCTGTGACAGGGATCGTGCATGCTGTGGTCCTGCTGCTTATCTACCTGTTTCTGATGCCATACGCCACATACATTCCTCTCTCATGCCTCGCAGCGATTCTCGTGATAGTGGCATACAACATGAGCGAATGGAGGACATTCAGATACCTCCTCAAAGCCGACTGGGCTGATGTGGCAGTGCTGTTGATCACATTCTTCCTGACAGTGATCGTGGACCTGACCGTCGCCATAGAAGCCGGTGTGCTGATGGCTGTGGTGCTTTTCGTGAAACGAGTGATGGAGACCTCTTCCATCCGTGTACTCGACGACGACCACATAGCCGCTACTGAAGACGATGAAGTCGCACAGCTCGACGACACCGAACATCTCGACATCCCTGCAGGCGTGGAAGTCTATGAAATAAACGGGCCTTTCTTTTTCGGTCTTGCAAGCCGTCTGGAGGAACTGGAAGAAGGACACAGGATGAACAATGTCCAGGTCAGAATCATAAGGATGAGAAAAGTGTCATTCATGGACTCTACAGGTATCAGGAACCTGCGCAACTTCTTCCAGAGGACAGAAAAAAGGGGCATCAGGGTAATCCTGTCGGGAGTCAATCCACAGGTGCTCTCCACATTGCAGAAATTCGGGCTCGACAAGGAAATCGGGACAGAATACATATTACCTCACATAATCCCTGCCCTTGCGAAAGCCAATGAATATCTGAGGCAGCACAGAAATGACGCAAGGCAGAAATAACAGAAAAAGGCCTGACCCGGATTAGAGTCAAGCCCATGGAAAATATCTGTTATTGAATCTGTCAGACTATCTTGTCCAGCCTTCGGTCCAGTCAGTGGAAGTCTCGAATGCTCCTTTGCCAGGGGTATAATACCTGTCGGTAACCTCAACTGAAGCATTTGCAGTATTTCCTGCAGAAACGAAGTCATCCTGGTCATATGAAGGAGTCTCGTTCTCGTTCCTGAAATCTCCAGTCATGGTGATGTTGGTCAGCTTTGATGTGTTGTCAGCGAGAGACTCCTGGGTGTGTGCTGTCTCCACATTGATTGTATGAGACTTGCCGGTGATGACAGCATTGTCGAGGGTTACTTCTGTACCTGCACGGAGTCTGACACCGCGTGAATTCTCGGTGCTGTTGTTGCCGATAAGGGTCACATAGCTGAGATTAGGATGTGAGAACGGTTCAGCCACCACGTTGTCACCGTTGTTGTCGCACTCCATCAGGCAGTCGCATGTAGGGTCACCCTGGTAAGCCACGAGATGATGGGCGGTACCGTTCCAGCCCTCTGTCCAGTCGAATGAGTCGTCGGTGCAGTTCACCACTACGCAATGGTCTACATTCACAGAGCCACCGAAGAACTCGATTCCGTCATCAGAGCCCACATAGGTCTGTACATATGAGATTGTAGTGCCTGAGCCTACTCCATAGAGGGAAATACCGTTGGACTCGTGCTCCTCATCGAATGCATATCCGGTGTATTCGAGCCTTACATATTTGAGGATACCGGAATTGTCATCGTCATCGTTGCCACCATATGGAGCGTTACCGATTTCTGACATTCCGCCATTGGCGCCGAGGTTGGTGTGAGCCTTTCCGCAGATATGCAGACCGCCCCATGCACCTTCAGCCTCTTTCTCGGCTGTCATCACGATAGGGTTCTCGGCTGTTCCCTGAGCATCTATCTTTGCTCCCTGCTCGATAAGGATATAGATAACTTCTCCGTTATTTCTTGCCACGAGGCGTGCTCCCTCCTTGATAGTCAAGGTTGCAGGGGCTTTGACCTGAAGACTTCCTGAAAGGTAATAGGTCTGGTTTGCTTCAAGAACCATGTCTTCAGTGACAGTTCCTGAAAGACCTTCTTCCTCAGGTGTCGTGTTGTCTTTGTTGCAGGCTGTGAGAGCCAGAGCAAAACATGCCGTCATCAGAATTGACGAAAAATAATTGAATCTTTTCATAAAATTGTTTATTAAAAGGTTATTATTGATTTTACAAAGTATAGTTTATCCCCACTTCGAACCCTGGTCCCACATGCCATGCCTCAACATCCACAGTCCTTCCCGCATTAGGGATATCCTGACGGTAGCGTGCAGTCTGGTCAAGGATGTTCTTGAACCCGAGGCTCACCGACCACTGTCTGTGGAATCTGTACGAAGCGTTGAAATCGAGCGTATGGAAAGGCATCTGCTTCACATCTCCCAGTCCCATTATACCCACTGAATGGATACGGGGTCCCTGGAGATTGTAGAGGAGGGCAAGACTCAGTTCCTTGTTTTCATCGAATTTGGGATTATAGGTGATATCCACATTCACGATGTAAGGAGATGCCCCCTGAAGCGGTCTCTGCATATTGGTGTACGAACCTGCAGGCAGCTTCACATTGGTGTACATGAACGAGCCGTTTGCACTTACGGTCAGGTCCTTGACAATCTGCTTGCGCAACTCTATCTCGATTCCTGCGGCGATTCCGCTCTCGGCATTGTTGAAAGAGTGCTCTACTGCACCTCCCGAAAGCCTCTGTATCCTCTCAATAGGATTGTCAAGATATTTATAATAGGCCGTAATTGCCGCCATATCGGTGGAATTCTCCCTGAAATACTCGTACTTGAGGTCGAAATTGTAGTTGTAACCGTTCTGCAGATTTTCATTACCCCTTATCTGAGCTCCTCCGAATGTCTCCTCGTAAAGGAAAGGGGCCATCTCCACAAACGAAGGTCTGGTGATAGTCCTCGAAAGCGACATCCTGAAGGCATGCTGGCTGTTGATGGAATACTTCAGGTTGACGGCAGGGAACAGGTCGAAGGCATCTATGTTCCTGATTTCATCCGTACTGTAGTCCGTCGTATATGCAACACTCTGACGGCTCGCCTCTAAACGCAGTCCTGCATTCAGGAACCAGTGCTCCGAGAACTGCAGATCACCCTCGACATATGCCGCAGCAATGGCATTGAAGGCATCGTAATGATTCCTCTTCTGCTTATTCCTGTCCACGCTTATCAGTCCGCTGCTGATGGCGTCGAACCCGAGATACCGGTCCAGATCCCATGTGTCCGTAATCACATCATTGATATCATCCACATCATAGTAGAACCTTGTGACATCGAATTTCCTGGTCTTGTATTTCGCTGTGACACCGAATTTCAGAGAATAGTTGTCGTTGAACACATGGGTATTCTTCTCGGATACCACAAATTCGTTCTCGTCCAGCTTTCCGAAATACCTCTGCGTCTCCTGGGCATTGAGCTTGAAGAAATTGAGGTCACCCTGGGAATTCCTGCGGAACATCACCTGGCGGCGGTCAGGCTCATCGCTCGAAGTGAAGCTTGCCGATGCTCCCCAGTCGAATAGCCAGTTGTGATCATCGTTTTCATGATGTCCCGTCAGCTGATAGTTCTGAAGAGTATAATAATGGGTTATGAAATTATGCCCTGTCAGATCATAGGACTCGAAATAATCCATTCCCTGCCTGTCCAGGAAAGAATTCTCCGCATTTCTGGCAAAGAATGCCGTGAGACTGATGCTGTCGCTCTCCCTTAGAGTCTGTTCGAGATTGAGCAGACCTGCAATATCCAGTTTTCTCTTATAGCTGCTGTAGTTGTATTCAGTAAGGAGATTTCCCGAAGAGCTGGCTTCATAGGTACGGTAGAATGCATCCTTCACCGTTTCATCCCCGGACTTGATGCTGAACGAAGCAAGCAGGTTGAGCTTATGGCTTCCGACATTGAAACTGCGGCCATAGCCGATGTTCCCGTTCAGATCAGGAAGCGCCTTCGTGAAATAGGAATCGAACGAAGTCTCGAATATGTTGTTCTGCTTCACATACTGGCCGAACTGGTTGTAAGCGATATTGTCGGCAGTGGAATTGATCCTGTAGGTATGGAACAGGGACTTGCTGTCCATTCGCCCGAAATCCTGGAAAACAGTCCCGAAATAGCCGCCGGAAGAAAATCCCACAGTGAAGAAATTCTCCGAGCCTTCCTTGGTGCTGATATCCACATGCGCACCTGAATAGTCCGCAAAGGAACTCGCCTCGTAGACCTTGCTGACCGTGATGTTCTGGATAGTCGAGGCAGGGAAAATATCGAGAGGTATCAGCTTGTTGTCAGGGTTAGGAGAAGCAATCGGAAGTCCGTTGAGGGTAGTGGTGCTGTACCTGTCTCCCAAACCTCTCACTATCAGCTGTCCTGCACTCGCGATGGAAATGCCTGAAAGTTTCGCCACGCTCTCCTGGGCATTGGAGATACCTTTCACGCTCATCTCCTTGGAACCCATATTCTCGATGGCAAATGCAGAATTGATCCTTTCCTGCTGAAGAGCCTGAAGCGACTCCAAAGTCTTCCTTGCCGTCACCACAGCATCCTCGATCATCTTCTGGTCAGGCTGCATTGCAATGACATAAGACCCGTCCGCATCCCGCACCAGTCTCGAATATTCACCCGACTCCGAGCCGTCCTGGACCATCATCGAGATTTCAGATGCTGTGCCGGAGATTGAAACCTTCAGGGAAACATTGAAGAATCCCACATAAGATGCTACCAGACTGTAGTCCCCGTCCCCGAGAAGCAACTCGCACCTTCCGTCGAGGTCTGTCACGACTCCTGTCGTGGTGCCCTCAATCAGAATCGCCGCACCGATGAGAGGTTCACCAGAAACGGCATCCTTTACAGTTGCCTTGAATACCGAATCGCCTTCATAGGCTGAAGTGGCGCCAAGTTCGCCTGCCGAACTTAAAACAACAATAAGAAGCGCCGCAAAAATCTTTACCTTTTTCATATCGGCGGCAAAAGTAGGCTCCCGAGGTGAAAGATTTTTTAAAGCGTCTTTATAATAATGTTACAGCCTGTTAAGGGACGGTTAAATCTTTAATTTATTGTTAAAATCAATATAGCCAGTACCGGCAGGACAAGGCCTTGAAGTCCGCCACATCCTTGTTCCAGTACTGCTCGATATCCGAGACCTTGCAGGACTTGCCGAACTGCGTCCTGATGTATGATGTTCCGCACACCTTGTCAAACAGCCCCACACCTGTAGCAGTCTCGAAAGGCTTCTTGTCAGGATAGAGCCTCGTCACGGCCTGCATCACATAGAACTGGATCAATGTGACTGTCGCAGCCTCGTAATCGGTAAAGAAATACTGTACTCCCTTTACGAGCTGCCCGGCACTGCTGCCCGAGAAAGGCTTGTAATATATTGTCCTGAACTCCACTCCAGGCAGGCAGTAGCTGTCGAGCTCGGCTTTCAGAGCCTCGGCGTCTATCCATGTCGCACCGAATACACCGAAAGGCAATGTGTATCCTATCCCGATATTGAGATAATTGTAAAGTTCGCCACAGATTCCTGCCGCCGAATAATTTATCGCAGACTCGGCAGTAGGGATATTCGGAGAAGGGAGCAGCCACGGAAGGCCTGTGTCGGCATACAGCATGTCCCTGGTCCAGCCTGTCATCGGAATCACGGTCAGGTTGCAATGCGAAGGCTCCTGACCTCCAGTCTGTCCGCAGTTCAAGCCCTCCTCGTTGATGAGCCTTGCCAGCTCCCCTACTGTAAGGCCGTATATATAAGGTATCTTGTACTGTCCCACGAACGAGATCAGACCGTCTTCCGCGACACAGCCTTCAACCTTGAGCCCCCCGAGAGGATTCGGGCGGTCGAGGACCATAACCTCGATTCCGAGCTCCGAACATGCCTCCATCACCAGACCGAGGGTGCTGATGAAAGTATACGACCTCGCCCCGACATCCTGAATGTCATATACCATCACATCTATCCCCTCCAGCATTTCAGGAGTCGGCTTTCTGGTAGCTCCATAAAGAGAATATACAGGAAGTCCTGTCGTCTTGTCCACCACATCATGCACTTTACCTCCGGCATAAACATCTCCGCGCACCCCATGCTCGGGACCGAAAAGAGCGACAAGCTCAACCCCGTCGGCATTGTAGAGAATATCGATGGTTGAACGCAGATTCCTGTCCACACCGCTCGGATTGGTAACAAGCCCCACGCGTTTCCCCTTCAAAGGACCGAAATCCATCATCTCCAGCACCTCTATCCCCGGGCGGACCACCTCCGGACATGTCTTTTCCATAAAAACATAAGGAACATACATTGTATCGGTCATCTGGACCGTATCCCGCACAATGACCAGCACAGTATCTGCAGCATGTTTTTTCCTTTTTTTACGGGGACCGTCAGCCGCATACGAATCCGCGGAAGCCATCACCAGAATTAGCAGAATGCAGAGGTACAATATCATTCTATTTTTCATATCCTATAAATTCATTTGCTTTTCCCATATTCCGGCTCCACCTTCACAAACAGCGTTACCCCTATTGTCGCAAGACAGCACACCGCCACCATCCAGAAGAAACCCACATACCCGAGCCATTCCTGGAGGTAGCCTGCAACCATCCCCGGCAGCATCATGCTCAACGCCATAAAGGCGGTACAGAGGGAATAATGCGATGTCTTGAACTCTCCGTCGGAGAAATACATCATATAAAGCATGTACGCAGTGAATCCGAAACCGTATCCGAACTGGTCAAATGCCACACAGAAATTTATCACCCCCAGATTGGAAGGCTGGGCAATGGAAAGATACAGGAAGACCAGACAAGGCAGGGCAAGGCTGAGAGCCATAGGCCACATCGATTTCCTCAATCCCCATCTCGATGCGGCAATCCCCCCTACAATCCCCCCGAGGGTCAGAGCTATTACCCCGACAGTTCCGTACACAATCCCCACAGTCTCTGTCGCAAGTCCGAGACCTCCCCGGGACACGGGATCCAGCAGAAACGGATTCAGCATCTTCACAAGGAAAGCCTCCGGCAGACGGTACAGCAACATGAACACTACAGCAAGCCAGACACCCTTCTTTCGGAAAAATGTCACGAAAGTCTGTCCGAATTCTCTCATGATTTCCTCTGCATGTGCACTTTTCTCCATATCAGAGCCATGCACGGCCGACCTCACAGGAGAATCCGCAGCCGGCTTGGGAAGAGAAAAAATATGATAGACGGTGATGGAGGCAAACAGCACCGCGCAAATCAGCATGGTCACCGACCAGGCAAGGGAGATATTCCCGAATTTCGTTTCGAGCAAACCTGCCACGACCACCAGCACGCCCTGTCCGAAAACTGAAGAAAGCCTGTAGAAAGTGCTCCGGATGCCCACGAAAAACGACTGTTCCCCATGGTCAAGTGCAAGCATATAGAATCCGTCAGCGGCTATGTCATGGGTCGCCGAGGCCAATGCCGTAATCCAGAAAATGACAAGGGTCAATGAAAAAAGCGATACAGGAGTGCCTGAAACAGCTTCTCCTGAAGATTCTCCGGCGATGGAAATGGACGCCGGGTCAGGAAGTGAAAATGCAACAACTGCAAATGCGGCAGACATTATGACCTGCATGGAGACCACCCACCATCTCTTGGTACGTATTATATCCACGAACGGGGACCACAGCGGCTTGATCACCCACGGCAGATACAGCAACCCCGTATACATGGCTATATCTCCGTTCCCCATGCCGAGTTTCTTGAACATGATCACGGAAATCACATTTACAATGAAATACGGAATACCTTCGGCAAAATACAGCGTAGGCACCCATAGCCACGGGGATCGTTTTATGTCACTGTTCCTCTTCATATTTCCATTCTTCTTTCATGTCATTCTGAGCGTCAGCGAAGAATCCGGGTCTTCTTTCAATCTGTCACCCAGATCCTTCACTTCGTTCAGGATGACAGGAGAATTCACTTCGTCTCCAAAGATAACTGACCACAGACAGTTCCAGGGTAATAGTGCTCCAGAATCCGTCTGTAGCTGTAGCCCTCTGACGCCATCACAGCAGCTCCAATCTGGCACAGCCCCACTCCATGTCCCCAGCCCCGTCCATGCAGGACCACTTCAGACCAATCTCCCGACTCGCTCTTACCACCATCATAAGAACCGTTGCTTCCTGTTGCAACAACATTCCCGTCAGCGTCCAGATACTCCACCTCGAAGGCAGAACTTTTGAGATGCGACTCCGAAAGCACCCTCCTGATTTCCAGCTCTTTCCCTATGACAAGTTCCATTTTGGAACCAATGATCCCCAATTTCCATATCCTTCCCGACTCACCCCTCTCCACAGGGACCAATGCATTCACCAGCCCCACATCGACACCCGAGCGGCGGCAGACGATGGCCGAAAGTTCCTTCCTTCCATATCTCACCTCCCATCTGTAGAAATCATCTGTCGCAAGGTCATAATCATTCAGGACCTGCGAAAGCACCTTCGCATCGGAAGTGCAGCAGAACGGCCTCTTCCCTGCCTCATGCCCCGGCGTATCAGGCAATGCAGGAAGATAATTATAATCCTTGTCCTCCCAGCAGACAGAGAACTTCTCGGTAACTCCTCCGCAGCATTCGGAAAACCTGGCGTCGCAAATCTCCATGACAGATTCCTCACTAAGTCCGTCCTTCTGCCTGCATGACATCAGCACTTCACCCCAAGTCAGGTCCACAGCATCACGCACAGTCTTTCCGACAGCCCTTGTCAGCCCCTGATAACGCTGGCAATGGTCATCCGCACACACATCATAGCCGATATGGTCTGTATGGTCATACCACCTTATGAC